>CAZPHE010000088.1:0-8306 GCA_964586315.1 uncultured bacterium
ATAAGGATATAACCAGTCAACCAGGTTGGGTGTATTATCAAAATATGAATGGTACAGTACAGGTCAATCGCATAGAGAACAATAATTATGAAGATATACGCGGATTAGAATTGACACTAAAAAAGAATATGGGTCAATTCGTTACCGGTATGATAAACTATACCTATCTTGTGCAATCTTCAGGATATTTTGGTCTATTAAGTCAATTCCAAGATCCCAACATGCAGCGCGATTATGAAAGTTTAAATCGCTATGAATCAAAACCACGACCGAGGCCTTTTTTGCGTACGGTCATCAATATAAAGACACCAAAGGATCTTGGCCCTAAAATTCTCAATAATTCGATCATAGGCGGCTGGACATCAAGCTTTATTTTTAATTATAAAGCAGGTGCTTTTGAGACCTATAACCCTCAGGGGTTACCAGGAATCTCTGATAATGTTCAATGGAAAGATACCTACAGCACGGATGCAAGGATTGCAAAGAGCATCACATTGAACACTACCAAAATAGATCTGTTCCTTGATATCAATAATCTATTTAATAATAAATTTCTCAGTTATGCTGGTTTCTCTAATTATTATGACTATGTCGATTATTTAGAATCACTCCGATTCCCCTGGGAAAAAGGGAAGGAGAAAGGTAGTGATCGGATAGGCGACTTTAGGGACTGGTCAATCGATTATCAGCCATATGATCCTGTTGATTGGGAAGACCCAAGCAGTGTAGAAAAAGAAATTCTTAGTACCAAGGCCTACATTGATATGCCAAATATCAAAGCGGTCTCTTTTTTAGATCCGCGAGACATATTTTTTGGAGTCACGGTGCACTTTTGAAACGATTCTTACAAATCCTAATATTTCTATTGATCCCCCTAACCATATTTGGTAAGGTAGATGAGACATTAAAGCGTTATGTTAAAGTCGGTGGGCTCCAATCGCACTTTTCTGCCTACGGTAGTGAAAGAGCATGGAACAATACTTATTATGAAGGAATGATATGGCCCGCTGATTATTTATACCAGGATAATGCTGTTATCAAACGATCCTGGATGGCTTGTAAGAATTTCACTGATAAAGATGATCATGACTGGGGTCACTTTGGTCTATATATAACTCTCGCTGATGTTGGGAACAGTATTTATCCTACCCAATTGTACCAGATCGCAAAGTTCATGCCACCCACGGTTTATGTAGATGGTGTGGATATCAATAGCTTTTATAATGCTGAGATCGATTCGGTCGATCCGAGTATTGTAGCAGATCGGATGATAGTCAATGAGATCAATACCTCTATGGGCCTTACGATGGAGCGCAGGGTCTATGCGTTCAGCCAGCAGTACCATGATAATTATTTCATTAAGGTTTATACTCTTACTAATACAGGTAATACGGACTGGGATGATGAGATCGAGCTAACCGCAGATCTTGATGATGTTATTATTGGATGGGGAACACGATATAGCGTTTCCCGTGAAGCAGGTATTCTGTTAGATGGTCAACAAAAATGGGGCAAGAATACATGGGTCACCATTAGAGGAGAAGATTACGCTGATAATTATCTTACACCGATCACGGAAGATAACCCCAGCCCTGAATGGCTTAGATCTGTTTTTTCATGGTATGGCCAATCTGCAGTCGTCTTTCAGATCAATACCGTAGGAGGGGCGAACTATCAGGGGAATAATCGGTTGACCGCACCTCATCATGCGGGGACAGCCATTTTACATGTAGATAATGGTTGGAACGACCCTACAGATAATGTTGGACAGCCTCTCTTTTTAGGTTGGCACGCAGGAGACACCTATCCTGGGCTGGGTAACCTATCCGAGTCTGATGAACCTGCTATGTATCAGCTCTATGAGATGCTTTCTGGATCACCTCACTTAGGTTTAGGTGGTGCAGAGCGTATTGATGAAGTGATAATGGGTGACCCAGCATCTGATACATATTTGAAGCATAACCAAAAACCATTTGATGTGCATAATGATCCTGGTGGTATGAATACCATGATCACATATGGACCGTTTGATATTCCTCTTAATGAGAGTATTGTGATTGTTGAAGTAGAAGGGGTCGATGGGTTGGACAGGCTTATGTGTGAAGCTATTGGTCTCGAATGGAAAGATGGGGATGCACCTTATATCCTTCCTAAAGGCGCAGAAACAAATGATAAAGATATTTATAAGAATGCATGGGTATTCACTGGAAAGGATTCTATTCTTAAAACATTTGGTCGTGCTTATAGAAATTACTCATCGGGTTTTCAGATCCCTCAGCCACCTGAGCCACCTACATTGTTTGATGTCCAATCAGGCGGAGATAGGATCTTTTTATCCTGGGAGCCAAGTCCTTCTGAATATGGATCCAATTTTTCGGGATATGAGATATGGAGAGCCCCTGGTAAGCCGGATACAGTATATACAAAGATCTATACTGGGCCAGAAGGTGTCTATTCTTATGATGATATGAGCGCGAAAAGAGGTATATCCTATTACTATTATATCCAATCCATAACAGATGGATCAAGTAACAACCTGGGGAACTTGAATCCTATTGGACCTCTAAAAAGTGGTAGGTTTTACACCAGAACATCAAAACCTGCTTATCTTAGGAGACAGTCAGGCGATAAACTTAATAGTATTCGTGTTGTGCCAAATCCATATCATATTGTAGCACAAAATATGCAGTATCCCGGTCAGAAAGATAAGATCATGTTCTTAAATATACCGGGTCAATGTGACATTCGTGTATATACCGAACGCGGAGATCTGATTCATAGGATCGAGCACGATGATGGTAGTGGTGATGAGGCCTGGAACCTAATAACAAGTGCCCGGCAGGTGATTGCTCCAGGTGTATATTTAGCTCATATTGTTGTTACAAAAGATATACAATCAGATACTGGAACAATTCTTATAAAAAAGGGTGATAGTACTGTTGAAAAATTTGCTGTAATTCGTTAGAAATTTCCATCTAATATAAGCAAACCAGATACTAAAATTTTTTCATATTTGCCTTGCGGGATTTTATCAAATGGATGTAGTATTAAAATAATCTTTATACTCTCTACATACCATTTAACTTTAAATAATAAAAACGAAGAGGAGCAGAAAATGACAAAAAAGTTATTAACTGCAGTGACTGTATTTGTTTTGTCTTTAGGAGTGACTAAAGCAGAATATATCTACAGTTCAACATTATTAGATTTTGGTGATACCCTTGGTGGTGTTGTTCAGGGTTCTGATGGAGCCTGGCAGAATTCTCCCCATGGAGTAGTAGTTGCCCCTGATGGTAATGTTTGGGTAAACATCTATGGCGGTCATGGTCGCATGGAAATTTTGGCTAATGGAGATACAGTACACTATAAGGGTATCTATGTTCTAGATCCTGCAACAGGTCAGCATGTTGATTTTTCACCCATTGAGATTTTAACATTCCCTGATGGCACATCTGATTCACTGACAGCTGAAAGTGCGAGTTCTGGTGGAGGTCGTGGTATTGCATTGGATGCAGATGGACATATTTTAAGTTCACATTATAAGACCCTTTATAAGATCAACTATATGACTGGTGAAGGTGTTGCGATGTGGATGGGTGAGAGTTCACTCACAGAAGCAGCCGCAGATGATAACGGTAATATTTTTATAAGCTATGTACTTGCAGGCGAGCGTCCGATGGTAACATTGGATAGTGATCTTAACTATGTTGGAAATGCTATTGATACAGTAGGGCATATCAATCGTACGCTTGTAGTCACAGGTAGTGGAGAAGATATGCTGATTGGCTCTACATGGAATGGACATGGTTTTACTCACTGGAACAGTACAGTTCCTGGGGTTATACAACATACATTTGTTGATACCTTTGGTGTATTTGATGATGTTGATGCATGCTGGGATGAAATTGGAAGCGCAATGGGTGCTGACTCAGCCTACGTAGCATGGTGCGATGAAGATACCAATTATGCTGAAACTGCACTTTGGTCAAGTTCCTTAGATTTTTCACCAGAGGGTGATCTTCTTGTTGGAGCCTTGACTGCTGGTTGGGGTGGTCCATTAGGTGGTGTATACTGGATGTTTGATGTAGAAGATTATCATGATGGTCCATTTGCTATGGTGGGTAACTGGCATGACTGGGACGGTACTGGTGAAGGTGTGACTGATGGTCCTCGTGGTGCTGCATGGGATGCGGATGGTAATCTATACCTTGCTGATTTTTACAGTAATGGTATTTATCACTATGCTGCTGATTACTCATCTATATCAGATGATAACCCAAAGAACATTATAGCTAGTGAATATGTTCTAAAGCAGAACTATCCTAATCCGTTTAATCCAGATACAAAAATCGAGTTCAAAATTCCTTCGAATGAGTATGTGAATCTTTCGGTTTATAACCTTGAAGGTAGATTAGTTAAGACTCTAGTCAATCAGGTTTTGAGATCCGGACAGCATATTGTAAACTGGGATGGAACAAATGAGATTGGTACAAAAGTATCTACTGGAATGTATATATATCAGTTGAAAACCAATTCAACCGTATTAAACCGTAGAATGACTTTTGTTAAATAAGAATAATTTTGTATTCTAAACTTAAAAGGGGCTTTAAAGCCCCTTTTAAGTTTTTAAAAATGAAACGTTATTTAACTTTATTTTTTATTATTAGTTTATTAACTGCACAGCGTGTTGTGGGTTATTATCCATATTGGATGCAGGATACATTTCAGCCTCAGGATCTAGATTTGGAAACTTTTACCCATATAAATCATGCATTTGCCTGGCCAAATGAAGAAGGAGAAATTGAAGCACCGAACGGCACTTTTGATCCGTCAATCGCTGATCATATTCATAATAATAACAGAAAATTTATTCTTTCATTAGGTGGTTGGGGACAGACTGTTGGATTTGTTGCTTCAACTGCTAGTTATGAATTAAGATCGACATTCATATCTAATATCATAGATAAAATAATCGCGTATGGTTATGATGGAGTCGATATAGACTGGGAGCATCCACAAACTGTTGAACAGAAAAACAATCTTACTTATTTTATTCAAGAACTAGATTCAGTACTCAATAATTTTGATCCAGAATTACTGATTACAATGGCCGTTCCAATATCAAACTGGGCAGGACAGTGGTATGATTTTAGCAACTTGAGACCTTATGTAGATTTTTTTAATGCCATGACCTATGATATTCATGGAAGTTGGAGTGCACATGCGGGTCATAACTCTCCTTTATATCAGTCACCACCGGGTGATGCGGATGGATCAGTTGAGACAGGAATTAATTATCTAGTAAATACAAGAGGTTTGCCTGAAAATAAGGTTAATATGGGAATTCCATTCTGGGGTAAAAAATTTAATGCATCTTCAATTAATGGATCTTTTACAGGATCTGTTATTGATATGCACTATAGCGAAATTTTACCTTTGATAGATAATGGATGGAGCTATCAATGGGATAATGTTGCTAAATGTCCTTATTTGGTTAAGGAAGATCAGTCAAAAATTATTACATATGATAGTCCTTTATCCATCCAGCATAAGTGTGAGTTTGCACAAAATAGGAATCTAGGCGGTGTAATGGTTTGGGCTTTAGGTTATGATGACATGAACTCCGAAGAATCTTTAACTGGAGCAATTAGTGCTTACTGGCTAGACGTACAAAATAACCATAAAAATATTTTACCAAATCAGATTCAACTTTATGCATATCCAAATCCATTTAACCCCGGAATAAAAATAAAGATTGATTTACCCTTTCAAGGAGATCTAAATCTAAAATTATTTGATATGAATGGTAGATTCATAGAATCACTGGTTAGTGGCAATTATAAACAGGGATTTCATTCATTGAGTTGGTATCCTGAACGCAATTCATATCGTTTATCGAGTGGAATATATATGCTTGTGTTAAATACCAAAAATGGCATCATAAATAAAAAAATAGTGTACCTAAAATAAGTTTAATTGTATAAACGATAAGGAGTAGACTGAAACGTAAATTGGTCCTTATCTTTTTCAAGTATTTTAAATAGACCGGAAGGTACTTTAATTATTTTACCTCTTTCATTTCGGAGTTGACCATTTAACAATCTAAAAAGATGGTTGTTTCCATATAATTTTCCTAATCTACCAGGTTTATATCGGAATTCATCTGTATAGAATCCAAATGTGATGTAGATACTATGGATAGCAGTTTCAATCGCTCTGTAAGTATATTTATCAGTAACAACAATTTTTTGTCCTACGCATTGTTTATTTTCAAATTTTGGGTTTTCTGCTTTTCCAGGAAGATTCTTTGGATTGAACTTTGCATATTTAAAATCAGCACCCTCAATATTTAAATTTTTCATTTCTTTTGCAATATCAAAATTCATCCATGGTGCACCAATTTGTTTAAAAGGTTTATTTGTTCCACGTCCCTCACTTACATTTGTTGCTTCGTATAAACACATCCCTGGATAAATAATAGCGGTTTCCAGATCAGGAATATTGGGTGAAGGAGGTATCCATGGTAGACCTGTGTCATCATAAAACATGTTGCGTCTCCAGCCATCCATTTTTACTACTGTAAGTGTTGGAGGTAGAGATGATAACCAATTTTCTTTTACAGCCATTTGACTTAGTTCTCCAACTGTTAAGGCATATCGAATAGGTATTGGATAGTATCCAACGAATGATTTAAATGTAGTATCAAGAATTGCTCCTTCTATAATCTCTCCTCCGATAGGATTAGGTCTATCAAGAACCATCACATCCACTCCATGTTCACCAGCTGCTTCCATTACAATTCCAAGGGTAGATATGTAGGTATAAAATCGTGCTCCCACATCTTGAATATCGTAAATAATTAAGTCTAGATCACTCAGCATTTCAGCAGATGGTTTTCTTGTTTTACCATAAAGGGAAATTATTTCAGGCTCAGTAGTATTTACTGTCTTGTCATAATCGATTTTAGCACCGGCACTTGCTTCACCATAAAACCCGTGTTCAGGAGCAAATATTCTTTTTAAATATATATAGGGAGAATCTTGAAAGAGCTTATAATTTTTTTTACTATTTCTAGAAATACCTGTGTGGTTGGTAACCAGACCAACTGTTTTACCCTTTAGATAATGGGGATAGTCCTCTAATAATACATCAAGTCCAGTTCTGATAGTATCTTTAGAATTTAAATGAATTGGACTAAGAATGATAATTGAATCTTTAGGCTTACTGCATTGCATAATCAATAAGGCGAGAAATAATAACTGATTTATTTTCATAGAATTATTTTACGTACGTTATTTTTTGTTGAAGCTTTTTATTTTCTGAAAGGATCTGAATTATATATATACCGTTTGAAATAGATTTACCTAGATCATTTGCTACATACCATTTTTCTTGAAAATTTCCTGTATTGAAAAATTGGTTTTCAAATATTGTTTTCACCTTTCTGCCAGTAATACCAAATACATGCATAGAAACACTTCTTGGTCTATCAATTTCAAAATCTATTGTTAGGACTGGATTAAAGGGGTTTGGGTAGGCACTATTGATTTTAAATTGTTTGGGTAATGGATTTAATCCAGTTATTAAATCATTGATAATTGTTAGAGAAAATTGTACAGTATCTGAAAGTTCTCCTAGCCCAAAATCATTTACAACTATTGTAATATTTGTTGTACCTAAAAAGGGTTCATAATCAATATTTACAACTGAGCCAGATGTGTGACCATAAATAGTTGCCTGAACTTCAGCTGTGTCTGTTGATACAGTAATCTGGTGAATATCATTTTCATTGCTATCTGAAAATTCAACATAAAAGTAATAATTAGTACCATTTTCAATAACCATATCCTCAATTGAAGTAATGACTGGTGCTAGATTTTCAGGCGGGGTTCCACTTGCTTTAGTTATAATTCTTAAATCATCAAAATATATTCTCCCATCAGTGTCACTATTGTCACCGGGTTTTAATAAAAAACCATCTAAATAATATTCGTCTCCATTTAGAGTCTGATCACCGCTAAGCCAGTTACCAACCTGATCTGCTTCGGAAAGATCCCATTCAACCAATCTCCAACCTACCCAATTCAATTCTTCCCAGGTCATGACCTCAATGATATCTCCCGTTAGAGATCCGTTTAGATACTCATAGAGCGAAATACTGAATTGATTACCACTGCCATCACTATATACATATAATTGGATGACATCTAATGTATCCAAAGGTATATCGGAGGGATCTCCTGCATTATGTAATCTTAAAAAAGATGAAGATGCATCAGGATCCCATTCATAGCGAAGTGAACCAG
>CAZPHE010000089.1:0-8209 GCA_964586315.1 uncultured bacterium
TTTTAAAAGAATCAGATATTATTGTTCTATGTGTTGATTTAAATGAAACCAGTTACCGTATGATATCTACCAATGAACTGAAGACTATGAAAAACAGTTCTTATTTAGTAAATATATCTCGTGGCCCTGTAATTGACCAAAAGGCCTTAGTAGAAGCCTTAATTAATAATGAAATTGCTGGAGCAGGTCTAGATGTATTTGAAAAAGAACCACTAGAAAAATATAGTAAACTACGTAAATTAAAAAATTGCATTTTAAGTTCACATAATGCTTTCAATACTCGTGAATCTGTGAAATTTGTTCATGATAACACAATAAATAACCTATTTCGAGGTTTAGGGTATATAATATAATTAGATGGAAATTTCGAATTTAGGATTAAATTCATCATCTTTTAATTTTTCTCTGGGGCATCTTGGGAGAAATTCAAGTAGAGCCAATCCTAATCCTATTCCCATTACTAGCTTTTTAAAAATAGTATCTGAATTAGGTTTTAATGGTGTTGAATTTCCATTTTTCAGGTTTTGCCAAAGTAAAGCCAAAAATATTAATGAAATTAATAATATTTTAAAAAAAAATAATTTGTTTTGTATTTTGGATTGTGGCCTACCAATAAATGATCAGGAGATTAAAAACCTAATCCCTGTTGCAAAATATCTTGGTACAGATTTAATTAGGATAAAGGTTACAAATATATTGTGTTGTAATAGACAAAGAATCAAGATGGATTGGGATGAATTTATTAAAAAAATTATCTATAAAATAAATAAATTACTGCCGCTTCTAAAAGAATTTCAAATAAAATTAGCAATTGAAAATCACCAAGATGTGGATTCTTTTGATTTGTATAAAATTATTGACAATACAGACTCTGAATACATAGGTGTTAATTTTGATGTTGGTAATGCGATTGCGACTCTGGAGCATCCGATTGACTTTGCCAAGAGGATGTCTGAAAATATTATGCTGATTAATTTAAAAGACTATAAAATAAAAAGATCAAAAAGTGGTTTTAGACTAATTCAATGTCCATTTGGAGATGGAGTAGTATTTACTCAAGATTTATCTAATTTTTTTAAACAAAATTTTTCATCATTAAAACATATTCTTGAAATTGGTGCCCTAAGTTCAAGGAATATAAAAATTGAGACAGATAAATTTTGGAAAAACTTCAGGAATACTTCTGAGCAAGAAAAAAATAATTTTTATGATTTTATAAATCAAAATCAAATAAAAGCAAAAACAAGATGGAAGACACCATGGGAAAATGATTCGTCAAGCCAAAAGATTATTTTACATGAAATGCAACAAGTAAAAAAAAGTATTGAAAATTTAAAGGATTATTGAATGAAAGCACTAGTTAGATATTCTTCTAAAAAAAGAAAAATGAGAATACAAGAAGTACCAAAGCCAACTCTTAAGGATGAGACTTATGCTATAGTTAAAATAGCTACTGCGAGTATTTGTGGCCGGGATATTGAACATTATAATTCTGATTTGAAACCTGAAAAAATCCCCTACATACTCGGTCATGAATTTTCTGGAGTTATTGCTGAACTACCTGAGCAACATGCAAGTAATTTTCGAATTTCAGATCGAGTCGTTTGTGAAACTGTATCTAGTGTTTGTGAGAATTGTCCATCATGCCAAAGTGGTTATTATAACCTATGCAAAAAGAGAAGGAATATAGGAGGTGGAATGAACGGTGCTTTTTCGAATTTTGTAAAAGTTCCAATAAAATATATCCATAAAATACCTGATGAAATTAGTTTTGATGAAGCCGCATTAATTGAGCCAATGTGTGTTTGTTATAATGCAATAATTGTTAATAGTAAAATACATAAAAATGGGAAAATCCTTATAATAGGAGGGGGTACTATAGCTCTGTTTTGTTTATTATTGGCAAAACTACAAAACGCAGATGTTATTATTGTAACACATAAAATTGATAAAATAGGGAAAAAATTTGCCAAAAAATTTGGTGCTAATCATATATTTGATTCTGATGAAAACGTAGAAGGAAAAATACTAGATATAACTAATGGTTTTGGAGTGCCACTTGTAGTTGATGCAGTGGGTGGAGTGGAAGACACATTTAATAATGCTTTAAAATGTGTAGCTCCCGGAGGACAAATTACTAAAATTGGATGGTTTATAAATAATCCTGTTAAATCAAATCTTCAATACAATCTGGGTAGGGTGCACAATATTGATTAGAAAAAATATAAAACTTCAAGGAAGTTTCAGCCATAATCATGAAATTTGGGAGGAGTGTATAGATTTAATTGCAAAAGGTCAAATAAAATTAGATAGTATTGTTTCCAATAAATTACCAATAGATCAGTGGGAAATTGCTTTTGATAAACTTATTAAAAGGGAAGCTATAAAAATTCAACTTGAACCATTAAGGTTATAAATTATGGAAAAAAACTTTTTAAATAGAGTAGCTATTGTTACTGGAGCAGGGTCTGGTATTGGAGAAGCAACGGCAAAAATGTTATATGCAAGAGGTGCTGATGTAGTCCTCGTTGGTAGAACGAACAAAGTAAAAAGAGTAGTAGAAAGTATTGATGGCAATAGAGATGGCTTGCTGTCAATAGAATGTGATTTGTCAGATGAGGCTGATGTTAAATCTATGGTTGATAGGACCATTAAAAAATTTAAGAATGTTGATATACTTATTAATTCTGCAGGTGTTACTGGTCCAGGAAACATAGATAATACCTCTCTTGAGGACTGGGAATACATTCATAAAAATAATGGTACTTCGACATTTTTATGTTGTAAACATGTTATCCCACACATGAAAAAAAAGAAATATGGGAAAATATTAAATATCTCATCAATTGCAGGACGTTTTAGAGGAATGACATCGGGTCTTCATTATGCATATTCTAAATCAGGCCTGTTGGGTTTTACAAGGCAACTAGGTGCAGAAGTCGCTCCCTGGCAAATAAATGTGAATTGTCTTTGTCCCTCACAGACAAAGACACAAATGCTAATGGATTTAATTAACCCCGAAATTGAGAAGAAGTTGAATGAAATAATCCCCTTGAAACGCATTGCTACACCAAATGAACAGGCGAGAGTTGCTTGCTTTTTAGTTTCGGATGATGCTAGTTATATTGCTGGTGCAATTATTGATTCAAACGGTGGGCAGTTCTAATTGTGCTTGAAAAAGTTAATAAAATTGTTGGTATTATACCAGCAAGGATGGCATCCTCTAGGTTACCTGGGAAACCCTTGATTGATTTACTTGGTTTCACAATGATTGAACACGTTTGGAGAAGATCAAAGCTTTGTGAAAAAATCAATGAAATTTATATTGCAACTTGCGATATGGAAATCAAGAAAAAAGCTGAAGATTTTGGGGCTAAAGTTATCATGACTGACTCGTCACATGAAATGTGTATGGACCGGGTTGTCGAAGCTGCGAGTAAAATAAAATTTGATGTTGTTATAGTTATCCAAGGTGATGAACCATTAATAAATCCCTCATTGTTGTCTACAGCAATTGATACGTTACTACAAAATAATAGATATACAGCGACTACACTTGCTCAAAAAATTACAGATCCTAAAGAAATTAATGATCCCAATAGAGTTAAGATGGTTTGGAATAAAAATAAAGAGGTTCTATATATCTCAAGAGAAGCTATTCCATCATCAAAAAAGTATCAAAATAAAATTGATTATTTTAAAATGGTCTGTGTGTATGTGATGTATTATGATTTCCTTATGAAATTCAACAAGTTGAAGTGTAGTAATATAGAAAATATTGAATCAATTGATATGTTAAGGATAGTTGATAATGGATATTCATTAGGTGTTAAAGTTGTTGAGGCAAATATAATGAATATTGATGTTCTCAGCGATGTCCCAATAGTAAAAAAAATATTAAAAAAAGATAAAATATTTAAAAAATATGCAAAATAAAAATATAGTTGTTTTTGGTGGCTCTGGGTTTTTAGGAAGTCATGTTGCAGATCTTTTAACAAATAAAGGATATAACATTATTATTTTTGATAAAAAAAAGTCTCCTTATCTAAAAAACAATCAGAAAATGGTAATTGGTGATATTAGTAAACAAGAAGAGGTGAGAAATGTCATTAAAGGTGCGGATATTGTATATCATTTTGCTGGATTAGCTGATATACATGAGGCAATGGAGAAGCCTATTGAAACTGTGAAATATAATATTCTTTCGACAACATATATATTAGATGCATGTCGGGAATACAATATAAAACGCTTTATTTTTGCAAGTACAGTTTACGTTAATAGTGATCTAGGGTCATTTTATAATACGAGTAAGCAATCATGTGAATTATTAATTGCTAACTATAATAAAATATATAATGTCAATTATACTATTTTGAGATTTGGGTCACTTTATGGAAGTAGAGCGAATAAGTTTAATTCTATAAATCAATTTATTAAACAAGCTTTATCAGAACATAAGATAGTAAGAGAAGGTGATGGGAGTGATAAAAGAGAATATATAAATGTTCTTGATGCTGCTCAGGCGAGCGTAAAAATATTGGGAAAACAATATACATGTTCGTGTTTTTTAATTACTGGCAATGAAAGATTAACAATTAAGGAAGTATTGGATACAATTAATGAGATACTTGATAATAAAATTGCAATTAAATATAAGGGGACAGGATCTGAAGAACATTATAGGTTAACTCCCTATGTATATCGTCCAATGACTGCTGAAAAAATTGTTCTGGGTAAATACCATGATTTTGGTCAAGGAATTTTGGATATTATTTATGAACTAAATGCGTCTGCAAAGAATTTTGAGGAGACAAAAGATTAGAAAATTTGAGTAATTTTAGGTGGGTTTGAAAAGATTTCATTTATAAATGCCTTATAAATATGAATTAAGAGTGTTAGATACACTCAATGATGTTTGTCTTGCTGCCAGCAAGATATTTTGTAGAATAGTAAATAAAGATGAAATTACTACATTTATCGTTCCTGGTGGAAATACACCGATTTTTTTTTATCAACATTTATCAAAAAAGCTAGATTATTGGGATAATATTAATTTGATTCTTTCTGATGAAAGAATAATCGATGAAAACAATTCTGCATCTAATGCTGGTATGATAAAAAAAAATCTAATAGACTTAATTGATAATAAATCAAAACCATATTTTGTACCAATAGTAAAAAACTACAGATTAGATCAATCAAAACAATTACTACATTCTTTAAATAAAAATACATTACCATTAATGCCTCCTAAAGCTGCTTTTCTTGGTATAGGGAATGATGGGCATACTGCATCATTGTTTCCTGGACTGATGAATGAAAATGATGGTTCTGGTCCCTTCTTTTTAATTAAAAGAGTACAAGATTCTTATTATAGAGTTTCTATATCACAAAAAATATTATCTCAGATACCATTAATTGTGTTTCTTATAGCAGGTAAAAAGAAAAAAAATATTTTAAATAAAGTTTTAAATCATGATCAAGATAATAATTTGTTACCTGTAAGTAAAATAATTGCAAATGCTAAAGACAAGGTGATAATTTTGTGTGACAGAGAGGCAAATCCAATAAATCAATAAAAAATTACTTGAGTTTTTATTTTAAAAAACAAGAACTATAAAGATGAAAGAACAAGAAATAAGACCAAAAGCAATATTCGATAAATATTTAGAAATTTCTAAAAAGGATATTGAGGTATTTTTTTCTGATCATGATGGTTTTGTAGATATTGATTGCCCTGCATGTTATTCTGAAAATATTATGGACTCATTTACAAAATATAATTTTACATATGTCAGATGTAATGATTGCTTTACATTATTTACATCACCTAGGCCAACTAATGAAATGATAGCTAAATTTTACAAAAATTCTTTATCCAGTAAATTTTGGGCAGAAATTTTTTTCCCAAAAACTGAATTAGCGAGGCGTGAAAAAATTTTTAAACCTAGAGTGGAATTATTAAATAAATTTATTGGCAAACTTAAAATTCCAGAACCAAAGGTTTTAATCGATATAGGAGCTGGTTTTGGTATTTTTTTAGAAGAATTAAATAAAATGAATTTTTTTGATGAAACCTATGGAATAGAACCAAGCATAGATTTAGCTGATGCGTGTCGCAAAAAAGGAATAAATGTTATTGAAAAGGCAATTGAAGACATAGTCATTGGTTCGATTTCATATCTCAGGTGGGATGGCAATCTCAATTCACTTCTAATATTTTAGGAATATTAGAGATGGATAAATGTTTTTTGAATACTGAGGATCAGAAACAAATGGTGTTGAAGAACGCTAGTATCTATTTCAATGGAGACATTCTAAAAACATTATATAATAAATTAGAAGTGTTTCCTCCTCCAATCGTGCCACACACAATTAAATCTGATCTTAAACCTGATGAATATGAACCGATAATTGTATTTAATCACAGACCGAATAAAGAGAAGAGTTTCAATCAGTTCATTAAGTCAGTAAAGAGGTTGAGGAATTCAAGACAGGATTTCAAAGTTTGGATTCCTTTATTGAAAGACTCTTCTCCCGTACTTAAAGAAGATTGGATTTTTAATGGACATAATGAAACAAAGGAAAAATATTTTAAGAACTTACAAAGGTGTTGTGTTGGGATAAGTCCCAAACAAGATTATGGAGGATGGTCTATATCAACAACAGATGGGAATCAACTTGGAGTTCCTTATGTGATGTATGATTCTGATAATTACAAAGAACTTAATGAAGGTGCCGATTTCTTTAAAACAGATGATGACTTGATCAAATTGTTTAATAAGTATTTGGATAAGAAAGACCATCGTAAAAAGATGTCTGAACAAGCGGTTGAGAATCTGATCACAAATCATAATTTCAATGAAAAGATTAAAAGGTTTAGTGCCTTGATCGATAGGATGATGTTAAACAAGAAGAGTATCATCTCAACTAAATCCATAGAGATGATTTCACATATAAAAGAAAAGAGTCCCATCACACACAGAGACTTAATGACTTACTTAAAATGGGGACTATCCATAAAGTTTGATAAATACAGAAAGACTTTGTTGAAAACTAAACATATCAGAGAACTGAAAAATTGGAGGACGATTTATTATTACGATAAAGGTGGAAGTAAAAAAGAGGATCAAATGATCCTAAAGGAGATGTCGATTTAATTATGGATTTCAAAATTGATAAAGTTGAAGATTTCTATGTTGTTCGTGATGACCTTGTTGAAGGTGGCACGAAACGAAGGGTATTAGGAAAATACATTGAACACTTTTCAGAATTTGATGAATATATATATGCTTCACCGAGACAAGGATATGGACAATTGTCATTATCAATAGTTTGTGCTGAAATGGACAAGAAATCAACGATTTTTATTCCTAAAGGAAAACATACTTGGATTACAGAAAAGTCAATTGAATACGGAGCAAAAGTTGTTGAAGTACCTATGGGGTTCTTGATCAATATTCAAAGAAAGGCTAGGGACTATGTAAAGAAGTCTAAACAAAGACATCTGATGCCATTTGGATTTGATCATCCTATTATTATCAATGAGTTTGGTCGTATAATGAAAGAAGTGAAATTAGATAAAACTCCACCTGAAGTTTGGTCTTGTATGAGTTCAGGTGTTTTATCAAGGGGATTACAAATTGCTTTTCCAAATAGTAAAGTATTTGGAGTTCAAGTTGGACATAATACAGATGAAAGGGAAAGGGGAAGAGCAAGCGTCTATAAATCAAGATATGATTTTAGAAGTACTTGTACGATAAAAGAAAGACCTCCCTTTCCATCAAATCTATGGTATGATGCCAAAGCTTGGATGATCGTAAAACAGAATGCCTCACCTGATTCGTTATTTTGGAATTGTGGATGAATAATGTAGGATGATGTCATCCTCTATTATTTGAAACACAGCAATTGTTATTACTGTATTAGTCGGGTTAGTAATCGGGATATGATTGACATCATATCCCTAACTTGTAGTAAAACAACTTAACAACTCGCCATTTACAAAGTGTAAATCTAAACCTCTAAATTCCTGAGAAATAAAGACTTACAAAGAAAAAATAAGAACTGATGTTTTAACAACACTATAAGTTAGAGATATACACCCGTACTTACAGTTCGTGCCTAAACCCTAATATCTAATATTATATAAAGTAAATAAATATTACTTCAACAATTGATTCCTCATTAGTGAGATTTTTTGTTT
>CAZPHE010000090.1:0-7695 GCA_964586315.1 uncultured bacterium
AAATTAGTTTCAAGTGGTCAAGGCGGATTTATTGCTACAAGAAATAAAAAACTTTATGAACAAATGAAACTCATTAGGACCCATGGTGTAGAGAGTGTCAATGAGGCCTCTCCTTTTCTAAGGATGGGATTTAATTTTCGTTTTACAGATTTACATGCCTCTATAGCTTTGGTGCAACTGAGTAAAGTGGGGGAGCTTATTAAGAAAATAAAAAATATTTATTCTATATATAAAAAAGGTTTAGATAAAATTGAATGGATAAAACTAATACCTGTGCATGTTGAGAAGGGTGAGATTCCTATTTATGTTGAAATCCTCATTAAGGACAGGAAATCTTTAATGAATTTTCTAGCCTCAAATAATATAGAAACCAGACCCATCTATCCTGACTTAGATACTGCAAAACATCTAAAGTGTGAAGGTGATTATCCAAACTCTCGTATTTTTGGTAAGGAGGGCCTAGTCCTTCCCTGTGGACCAGATCAGTCTATTGAAAATATTGAGTATGTTTTAAATACTCTAAAGTCGTATAGTTAGCATTTGAAATTTATTGTTATAGGAACTTCCCAATTTAGTGTAACTACTTCTGATGCAATACTTGAAAGTGGAGGTGATGTTTTGGCTATAGTTTCAATGCCAAAAGATAGTTTGCCAAACAATTCTGCTGATTTATCAAGCTATTCAAAAAGTAAAAATCTTAACTACGTTGAGATAAATGATATTAATTGCCAAGACTCAATAAAAATATTATCTCACTATCAACCAGACTTTATATTTGTATCGTGGCCAAAAATCTTAAGTAAAAAAGCACTTAACATTCCTAAATATTTTTGTGTAGGGAGTCATCCTACAGATTTACCAAACAATAGAGGAAGACACCCGCTCCATTGGATAATTGCATTAGGAATAACAGAAACAAAATTATCCTTTTTTAAAATGGACGCAGGCATAGATACAGGAGATTTATTAATTCAGGTTCCTTTTTTGGTTGAACTTGATGATGATATAGAAGATTTAAATGAAAAAATGAATATTGCAGCATATGAGGGTACTAAAAAATTATGTGAGAACTTTCTAAATGATATTCCATTGAAAGGTATAACTCAGGATTCATTGGATGCAAATTATTGGCGTAAAAGGACTCCTCATGATACATTACTTGATTTAAGAATGCCAGCTGAGCTTATAAGTAGATTGGTCCGCTCTTTTACATTGCCATACCCTTGTGCCACTCTAATTTTTAAACGGCATCTCATAAAGATTTCTGATGTTATAGTTGTAAATAAATCAATTAATAATAAACAATTAGATCGGATTGAGCCAGGGAAAATAATTTCTGTTAAGAGTAATAGTCTTATAGTGAAAGTTGATAAGGGGATTGTTGAATTAGTTTGTGTTAATCAAATACCTAATGATTTATCATTAGCAAAGTATATTCAACCTCCGTCAAAATATATTCTAGAATATCACCATAAATTAGATTGATCTTATTTTTTATATATGGTTCAAAACTTTAATAAATTTTTTAACAATATAGAAATACAATTAATCTATTTTATTAATAAATATTCAAAACATTTAAAACTATCATTAATTAATAAAAACACTAGGAAATCCTTATTATGAAATACTATAAAAGAACTGATTGTCGTCTATGTGGTTCATCTGATCTTGATCTTGTTTTAGAACTTACTCCTACACCTCCTGCTGATTCTTATATTCCTAAAGACAAGCTTACAATAAACCAAGAGACAATACCGCTTAATCTTTACTTTTGTAATAATTGCTCACATACTCAAATTGGTCATGTTATAGATGCAGAAGAAGTCTATTTAAATTATATTTATGAGACAGCAAGCACATTAGGCTTAGGGGGCCATTTTAAAGAATGTGTTGAAGCAGTAATGGGACAATATAAACCTAATATTGGTGGTCTAGTTTTAGATATTGGGAGTAATGATGGTATCATGCTCAAATATTTTAAAGAGCAAGGTATGAAAATATTAGGTATTGATCCTATGCCAGGAATAGCTGAAAAAGCAACAGCCAATGGTGTTCCAACATTATCAGAATTTTTTGATGAAAATTTTGCAATAGATCTTAAGAAAAAGTATGGTGCTGTAAGTGTTGTATCATCAAATAATTTAGTTGCAGATACAGATGACCTCACTGGTTTTGTTAAAGGAGTTAAAAACTTAATGGATGAGGATTCTATTTTCTTTTTTGAGACTTTTTACTTTTATCTTCAAGTTGAAAACCATGTTTGGGATTTTACCTATCACGAACATTATTCTTATTTCACTGTCAAACCTTTGGTGAAGTATTTTGAAAATATGGGAATGCACCTAATTGACATTGTCCCAAATTTAACTAAAGGAGGTTCAATGCGATGTGTAGTCCAATTAAAAGGTGGAAAAAGAACAGAATTTCCATCGGTGAAAAAATATATAGAAATTGAAGATAGAGCTGGCTTTAACTCTAAGAGAATTTTTGACAAATATTCTAATAAAATTGAGAGTGGGAGAAAAGAATATTTAACACTAATTCAAAAATTAAAAGCAGATGGGAATAAAATTGTAGGTTATGGCGCATCGGCTACTTCAACGACTTTAATGTATCATTATCAAATGAATGAGACCTTGGAATATCTTGTAGATGATTTTGAAGCGAAGCATAATTTATATAGTCCTGGTTTTCATATACCAGTTTTCTCCTCTGATGAAATTTATGATAATCCTCCAGATTATATTGTGGTTCTTGCATGGAGATATTATGAAAAAATTCTAAAAAGACATCAGAAGTTTATTGATCAAGGTGGTCGTTTTATCATTCCATTACCAGAATTAAAGATAATTTAAATTTTTGGCAATAAATGAAAAATAAATTAAAGTTAGGATGGGTTGGCGCTGGCTTTGTTGGGCAAGTAGCACATCTTATAAACTATGCAAAGCTAAAAAATGTGGATATTATTGCATTGGCTGAGTTGAGACCAAAATTAGGGGAATTAGTTTGTAGTAAATATGGAATACCTAAATATTACCCCAATCATAAAGCTCTTTTAGAGGATTCCGATATCGAAGCAGTTGTAGCTATTGTTAGAAGAAAGCATACAGCACCAGTTGCATTTGATATTTTAGATAAGGGTTTTGATCTTTTCACTGAGAAACCTATGGCTCCTACATCTGAGCAGGCACAAAGGCTAGTAGAGTTATCTTTAAAAAATAATTGTAATTATATCACTGGTTATATGCGGTGCCATGATATTGGTGTCCAAATTGCAAAAGAAAAACTTGACGGAATTATTAATGATGGAAGTTTAGGAAATATTTTATACTTCAGATCCTATTGTTTTGCTGGAAAGGATTATTGCAATATTGATGGAAATATTCAGACTGATGAACCTCCACCTAATCATGATATTTGGCCCATATCACCAGAGTGGCTGCCTAACAATCTAGAATTAGAATATGAAAAATTTTTAAATGTATTTATACATGATATAAATCTCATGCGTTATTTATTTAATAAATTACCTAAAATTACAAATGTTCATACTCAAGGTTCTTCAGGTACTATAAACCTCGAGTATGAAAATTTCCCAGGTGTTTTTGAATTTGGATATTTAGATACAAATAGATTTTATTCAGAAGGAATTGACATATATTTTGAGCATGGACAATTACAACTTATACTTCCGCCCGCATTTTTGATTAATAATCCAGCAACTGTATTGATCCATAAGGATAAGTTAGGTGAACCAATAGAAACACTTTGTCCTAAGCCTGATTGGTCTTGGGCTTTTAGAAAACAAGCTGAATCGTTTGTTGATAGTGTTATCTCTGGCCGAAAGAATATTGCTAATGCTAAGGATGCACTTCAAGATATCAATTTTATAGAGAATATTTGGGAAAAAATCATATAATAAAATATGATAATGGAAGTTTTATTGGTTTTATTATCAGACAATATAACCAAATTAAAAGACAAGGTTGGGCGGCTATTTATCGTAAGTGCAGCAACCTATTTCTTATAGTATTAGAATTCCCATTAATTATTTTAGCATTATTATTTGTAATAATTGTTAGATTATTACGTCCGATTACTTTTGTTAGAATCGGGTCAATAGATGTAGGCAGAATTGGAGGTGTTTATCAAGGAGATTGGTTTCTAAGTGAAAAAAAAATTGGTAAACATCAAAAGGGCTATTTTGATTGGTTCTATTTTGAAAGGTCGACAAGTCATGTAAACAAACAATGGGAGCAAATGTGGAAAGATGCATTGCCCTATTTGCCAGGTATACGTTTATGGAAATATTGGGAATATTTTAACAGATTACTACCAGACTATAAGTATTATAGGTTGCCAATTCAAAAGGTATATTTAGATCGTAATAGTTGGTTGACTTATATAAGAAATCCTGAATCCTCAAATATTAAAAAGTATAACGAACGTTTAAATGATGTGTTAAGTAATATTAAACCAAATATAAATTTTAATAATATCCAAATTAATCATGGGAAGTCCCTATTAAATAATTTAAAAATCCCTAAAGATAAACAATATATATGCTTTCATGCTAGAGATGGGGTTTATCTTGATTCTGTTGGGTCAACTGATATGGATTGGAGTTATCACAATTTTAGAGATTCAGATATTCAAAACTATATTCTAGCAGCTGAGGAAATGGTAGATAGAGGTTACTCTGCAATAAGAATGGGTGCAAAAGTAAAAGATAAAATTAACTCAAAAAATCCATCCATTATCGATTATGCTGTAAGTGAATTAAGAACAGATTCCAATGATATATTCCTTGGGAGTCATTGCAGATTTTTTTTATGTTCCGACTGCGGAATATCGGTAATCCCTGAAATGTTTAGGGTCCCCACTGTTTATGTAAATTGGACTCTTTTGTTAAATATTTCAACCTGGGTTATAAATGGCCTTTTTATTTTTAAAAAGTTTTATAAAAAAGAAGATAGTAGGCTTTTATCATTCACTGAAATTTTAGCACTAGATTTTGGAGGACCAGATACTATTAATATTTTTACTAAGTTAGGCCTAGAATTAATTGAGAACACTCCTGAAGAAATAAGGGCAGTGACTATTGAGATGGATGAAAGAATTAAAGGGACTTGGAAACCTTCCCCCGAAGACAATGAGCTACAAAATAAGTTTTGGAGTCTATTTGGACCTGATAAGTTGAGAAGTCATGACCTTAGAATAGGTGCTGAATTTTTAAGACAGAATAAGGAATTATTATGTTAATGAATGAACAAATTAAAGTTCCTTTATTTGATTTGCGAGTATCAGATAATAAACTAAAGGCTGAGTTAGAAGAAGCATTTAGAAAAGTATTAGATCATGGAAGATTATTTGGAGGAGGCCCAGAGTTAGATGAGTTAGAAGAAAAAATCTCAAGGGAAATAGGGATGAAATATGCTATTGGAGTTGGGTCTGGTAGTAGTGCACTTTATATGGCTTTAAGAGCATGCAATATTGGACCGGGGGATGAAGTTATCACCACCCCTTTAACCTGGATTATAACTGTAAACGCAATAGCTGCTTGTGGTGCGACTCCTGTTTTCGCTGATGTTAGAAGAGATTTTAATATTAATCCAGATAATATAGAGAAGCTCATTACATCAAAAACCAAAGCTATAGTGCCTATGCATTATGTTGGACATATGTGTGAAATGGATAAAATATGTTCGATTGCTGAAAAAAATAACCTTATGATTATAGAAGATGCTGCTCAAGCGTTTGGTGCATCACTCGATGGTAAAATGGCTGGTAGTTTTTCTTTAGTATCAGCGTTTAGTATGAATCCTATGAAAGTGTTAGGTGGCTATGGAGAAGCTGGATTTGCCATCACAAATGATGAGCAAATCTATAAAAAATTAAGACGCCTAAGACATGCAGGGACTACATCTGACCCAAAAAAAATCATTACAAATGAATGCTTTGATGTTTCATTAAATCACAAAATGGATACAATAAATGCTGCATTATTACTTGTTGCACTCAGGCATTTTCCAGAGAAACAAAAAAAACAAGAAGAAATTGCAAGACTATTTGACAACAAGTTTCCAGATGAAATTGAAAAGCAAGGTTACCTAGATAATGAAGTTCATGGACGCCATCTTTATGCTATAAAAGTAAAAAAGCGAGATGAACTAAAATTATTTTTAGATAATAATCAAATTCAAACAAGAATAATGTATGAACCGTTAGCGCCAGATGCTCCAGTTTACCGTCATTTGAGTTCAAAACATATCAAAGTTGCAAGAGAGATTTTAAAAGAAAATTTAATCATACCCTCCAATGAAAAACTCACTCAAAAGCAATTAAATTTTATTATCGATCAAGTCAATAAATTTTATATTTCATAATTCTTTTTTAATAATTCCATTTTAAAACTATGACAAAAAATAATTTAAATGATCATTTAAGCTTTTACTTAGAAAATGAAATATCTCCTGTGCGTCAGGATATTTCTAACCTTTCTAAGCATTTGGAAAGACGAAGCTCACTTTATCGTTATCTTGGTCTACCTAACGAATATTTTAAGGGTAAAAATATATTAGAGGTGGGGCCAGCCTCAGGTCATAATAGTTTATATGTAGCATCATGTAAACCTGATAAATTTGATTTATTAGAACCAAATCCTGTTGCTGTGAAAGAGATAGACGAATTATATAAAAATTTTAATATCCCACATACAATCCCAAGAATTATTTCTAAGCCTTTACAAGAATTTGAAAAGTTTGATAATTATGACCTGGTGATTTGTGAGGCATGGTTAGGGATTTCTCATATCGAACGTGAACTTATGAAGAAATTATGCAGTTTTGTTAAAAGTAATGGTATTCTCATAACAACATTAGCAAGCCCTGTGGGTTACTTTTTTAATATGATTCGCAGATTGATTTCCCAGAAATTTCTTTTCGATTCAGACAATCTAGATCAAAAAACAAAAAAATTACTAAGTGCATTCAGCCCGCATCTTAAAACATTGAAGGATATGACATGTCCTCATATTGACTGGGTACAGGATTCATTAATAAACCCAGGTTTCCTTGATATGCATCCAAGTCCTAGCATGTTTATTAATGATATAGGATTGGATTTTAGTATTTACAATACCTATCCCAATTTTTCTTCAGACTGGAGGTGGTATAAATCTCTTTATGGGGAAAATAAAAATTTTAATAATATTTCTAATGATAGCTACCAAAAAAATATCCACAATTTTTTAGATTATCGATTTGTTTTTGAGGAACGTTCGCCTAAACAAAATAATGAATTGGAGCAGTTATGTTTTAATCTAAGAAATTTTGTAGTAATGGTTGAGGATATTGATAATAACTCCATATCTCAAGCTGTTGATATTATTATTAAAGTAAAGGAAAATATCGATAGTTTGAAAAGTCCTTTAGTCAAATGTATTGATGAGGTATTATCCTTAATTAAAACTGATAAAATTGATATTGATTCTATTGCGAAAATGAAATATTTCCATGAATGTTTTGGACGTGAGTTGCTTTATGTTTCAACAATACGTGATAATTAGTTTATCTGATTATATGTCTCTAAAAGTTTACATTTATATTAGATTAACAAATACCGATTAATTTATGTTTCGTAAGCTAAAAAGTATAATAGGGATTTTAATTCGTACTTTTGCCAGGATTGCAG
>CAZPHE010000091.1:0-7569 GCA_964586315.1 uncultured bacterium
ATCTTTAAAGTTTGATCAATATTAAAATATCCATTTTCACAAAATACATCAATAAATTTAGCAATACCTTGTTTTTCAACTTTCGGGATCATGTCATTACAAATTAAATCAACATATAAATCATGTTGATCTAAATATTCTATTGGGAATGCATGTGCACCCATAAAAGTAGCAACCATATCAATATCATGCGTCTTATTTACTTCATTTATAACTTTAAGTGATTTTAGTTCAGATTCTGAATCTAAGCCATATCCACTTTTGCATTCTATCGTAGTTGTACCAAGTTCTATAAATTTATCCATTCGCATTTTTACTCTTGAAATCAATTCACTTTCAGAAGCATTCCTGACATCTTTAACACTATTTAATATACCACCCCCTGCATTTGCTATCTCCTCATAGGTCGCTCCTTGAAGTCGCATACAAAATTCTTCGTGTCTATAATCTAAAAATACGGGATGAGTATGTGGATCTACAAATCCAGGCGTTACAAGCATATTAAAGCAATCAATATATTTATCTGCTGGCCCAAGATTACTACCTATTTCTAAAACTTTACCATTCTCAACCACAATTTCCTTATTGTATTGTTTTATCATTCTTTTAGTTTCACTGCTATAAGTAATAAGTTCTCCTATATTAGATAATTTTAGGGAAGACATTATATTATAACATTTATCCTAACATAGGAATATCAATATCCCACATTTTAGCATTTTCTTTAGCATTTTTATAACCTGCATCTGCATGACGATAAATTCCCATACCAGGATCGTTTGTTAATACAGTTTTTAATCTTGTATCCATTTCTTTTGTCCCATCTGCAACAATTACCTGACCAGCATGTAAAGAATAGCCGATGCCCACACCTCCTCCATGATGAAATGAAACCCATGATGCACCACTTGCAGTATTAAGTAATGCATTTAAAATAGGCCAATCTGCTATAGCATCACTTCCATCTTTCATAGATTCAGTCTCTCTATTTGGTGAAGCAACTGATCCGCAGTCCAAATGATCTCGACCAATGACTATAGGTGCAGATAATTCACCTGAACGCACCATTTCATTTAATGCCAAACCAAATTGTGCTCTTTCACCGTATCCTAACCAACAAATTCTTGAAGGTAACCCTTGAAATTCAATCTTTTCCTGTGCCATTTTAATCCAATTACATAAAGCATTATTATTTGAGAACATTTCTACAACTTTTTGATCAGTTTTATAAATATCATTTGGATCACCAGATAATGCAACCCATCTAAATGGTCCCTTCCCTTCACAGAATAGAGGTCTAATATATGCAGGAACAAATCCTGGAAAATCAAAAGAATTTTTCACACCAGCCTTTTGTGCCTGTGCACGAATATTATTACCATAATCAAAAGCAATAGCGCCCATCTCTTTCAATTTAATAATTCCTCTAACATGTTCTCCCATAGCACGAATAGATTCATCAATATATTTTTTCGGATCAGAATTTCTAAGATTTTGTGCATCTTCAATAGTATAATTGTTTGGAATATATCCAACTAATTCATCATGTGCTGATGTCTGGTCTGTAATAATATCAGGAATTAATCCGCGTTTTGCAAATTCCGGTACCAAATCTGCTGCATTGCCCAATAATCCTATGGAAAGAGGTATTTTATTATTAATGGCATTTCGTGCAAATGTTATAGCTTTTTCAATTGAATCAGTAGACTTATCCAAATATTTAGTTTCTAGTCTCCTTTTAATTCTGTTGTGATCAATTTCAATACAAATTGCTACACCTCCAGCCATTGTAACTGCCAAAGGTTGAGCACCTCCCATACCTCCTAATCCAGCTGTTAATACAAATTTTCCACTCAAAGATTCAGTATTCCAATGAATTCTTGCTGCAGCAATAAATGTTTCATAGGTTCCTTGCAGAATACCCTGAGTACCTATATATATCCAACTCCCAGCAGTCATTTGACCAAACATTATTAGACCTTCCTTCTCTAATTGGTTAAAATGATTCCATGTAGAGTGACTAGGTACTAAATTTGAATTAGCAATTAACACTCTGGGCGCATAGGTATGTGTTTTTGCAACTCCTACTGGTTTTCCTGATTGTATCAATAAAGTTTCATCAGGATTAAGACGTCTTAGAGTATTTAAAATTGAATCAAAACATTCCCAGTCTCGAGCAGCTTTGCCTTTTCCTCCATATACAATCAGTTCTTCAGGGATTTCCGCAACATCAGGATCAAGATTGTGCTGTATCATCCTATAAGCAGCCTCAATTTGCCAATTTTTGCAAATTATTTCTGTACCAGTCGGTGGATGGATTATTCTATTCATCGAAAAATTTAATTCTATATTATTTAAAATATTTTTTCAATTTTTTAACGTAAGATGGATTTTCTTTAAAGACTGTATAAGAAAAAATACTAAAACCTCTAAATTGTTCCTTAGCTATCTTAGATATTTTTTGTTCTGCAGATTTTGGGTTTTGATTATAAACACCAATACCCATAATAATTTTATCTAAATATTTTAGCGAAATATTTTCTTTCATATTTATGATGTTTTTCTGAAAAATATTATTATCACCGGTATAATTCATAGGGACAGCCCAATCAATGTAACCATTTTTCAACCACACATCCCATTCTTGACAAAAAATATTCCGAGCATTTGTAAGATTAGGTTTCACAGCCGCAGATATAATACATTTAGGCTGATAAGCTCTGATTCTCATGGAAGATTTTTTCAAAAAACTTGTAATTGCTGACCTTTTAAAATCAGAAAAACTAGGTTTATCTTGGACTTTTAACGATGGTATTCCTGGCATACCTCCATTAGAATAATTCAAAAACATTTTCAATCCTGTGGGGTTCATTCCCCATCCTTGTGCATGATATCGAATATAATCAAAATGTATACCATCAAAGCTATAGTTTTGTAAAAGTTCTGTAATTACATTTTGCAAATGAGCATCAACTTCAGGATGAGTTGGTGCAAGATAAAACCCTTCACCATTGATATTTCTATATTGTTTCATTCTTTCTAACATATGGGGTACATCCATTTGATCCGGGTTATTGTTATCTAACCAATCCGAGTGATTAAGTAAAATATGGTCATTTTGAGATGGTTTTTGTTTTGAAGACCATAAATAATAAACATTCATCCAAGCATGGATTTTAAGATTTTTTTTATTTTTAGTGATTTTTAAAATATATGCAAGAGGGTCAAAATCACTTTTTTGTAATAAATGAGATCTAGGCACTATCTTAGAAGTATAATAAGCATCACCTCTGCCTCGAATTTGTACAAATAGGTGATTGTAATTATTATTTTCCGCAAACTGGAGTACTTTATCAATTGACTCAGAAGTGACCATGTGATCTCGAACTATCCAAAGAGCACGGATATCAAAAGATTGGGAATGTAACTTTAAATTTAGGAAAAAAAGAAGGGCAACACTTGTTGCCCTTCTTATAATAGCTTTATTTTGACTAACTAAATAATTAAAAAACAACTTATTTTATTCTTTATTTTCATCTTTTTCACGAGCATCATTTATTATATCCACAAATTCAATCATTGATATAGGAGCACAATCGTTATCTCTAAATCCAAGTTTTGTAATCCGAGTATAGCCACCATTCCGATCGATAAATTCAGGCGCAACATTTTGAAATAACTCACTTACTATTGATTTATTTGGGAGTTTTTTTAGCACTTGTCTTCTTGAATGCAGGTCACCTTTTCTAGCAAACGTAATGAGAGGTTCGATAAATCGACGCAACTCTTTCGCTTTAGCATCAGTTGTCTTAATTTTCTTATGGGTAATTAATGCAGAAGCTAGATTAGCCATTAATGCTTTTCTATGAGCAGTTTTTCGACCAAGTTTACGTCCAGATTTATTATGACGCATTTTAACCTTCTTCAGCCATAATTTTATCTACCTGCATACCAAAATTGAGCCCCATTGAATCAAGTTTCTCTACAAGCTCAGTCAAAGATTTACGACCAAAATTTTTATATTTCAACATTTGATTCTCTTCTTTACTGACTAACTCATGAATAAATTTTATACCAGCTGCTTGCAAACAATTATAACTTCTTACTGATAATTCCATTTCATCAATAGTTTGAGTTAATAATTTACGTAATGCCAGAGTTTCATCTGAAAGGCCATCAGAGATTTCTAAAACGCTAGGATTAGCTATAGCTTCGATAAACTTTAAATGGTCTCTTAAATATGTTGCGGCATAAGACACTGCATCTTTAGCTGTAATTGATCCATCTGTACAGACCTCTAGATTTAAAATTTCGATAGGATCCTTTGCTCCTGGAACAGGTTGCACATTAAATGATGCCTTTGTGACTGGATTAAAAATACTATCAATTGATAAAGTACTTACAGGTAAATTGGGTTTATCATTCTCTTCTGAAGGAACATATCCTTTACCTATACCAATTCGAATTTCTATATCTAATTTTCCTTTTGAATTTATTTCAGTAATATATTCATCAGGATTTAATATTTCGAATTGATCACTTTTATTTTGAATATCTTGCGCTGTAAACACTTTTTTACCTTTTAATGAAAGATCAATTTTATCTGGTTCATTATCCATTAATTTGAAACGAACTTTCTTTAAATTCATTATAATATCAGCAACATCTTCTTTAACACCTGTGATGGTAGAAAATTCATGTTGAACGCCATCTATCTTTATATGTGTAATAGCTCCACCAGGTATACTAGTAAGTAAAACACGACGCATAGCATTACCAAGGGTTGTACCATATCCTCTCTCAAGAGGTTGGAGATTGAAAGTTCCAATATTTCCAGATTTAGATTGTTTTTTTGAATTGACTGTTAATTCAAGTACTTTTTTAGACATTTAGTATTTTCCTATTTAAATTATTTTGAATAAAGTTCAACAACCAACTGTTCATTCACAGTCAACTGCATTTCATCTCGATCAGGGACTGAAATAAAAGTTCCTCTCATTTTGGCTTTATCTAAGCTAAGCCAAGGGAGAGAGAGATCACCTTTTATAAGTTTGACTGAATCTAATATAATATCCATTTTTTTACTCTTTTTACGCACTTCTATTTCATCACCAGGCGAAACATTGAAAGAAGGAATATTCACAGTTTTATTATTTACAATAAAATGTTTATGATTAACAAGTTGTCTTGCAGCTGGACGTGATGGTGCAAAACCTAAACGAAAAACAACATTGTCTAAACGACTTTCTAATATTTTAAGCATATTAGTACCAGTCTCACCTTTCATTTTTTCTGCTCTTTCAAAGGTTAAACGAAACTGTTTTTCTAATAAACCATACATAAATTTAATTTTTTGTTTTTCTTTTAGTTGGATACCATAATTTGATAATTTAGATCGTCTTGATTGTCCATGCTGCCCCGGTGTATATGGTTTACGATTAAGAAGACGATCAAATTTAGGATTTCCAAAAATATTTTCACCAAATTTTCGAACTAATTTCCCTTTTGCAGATGTGGATTTTGCCATATCTATTAAACCCTTCTCCGCTTCGGTGGACGACATCCATTGTGTGGTAATGGGGTCACATCTTTTATACTTGTAATTTGAAGACCAGCAACTGCTAAAGCACGAATTGCAGATTCCCTTCCTGCACCAGGACCTTTAACTTCTACCTCAACACTACATAAACCTAAACCAATAGCAGTTTTTGCAGCTTTATCTGCAGCAATTGTAGCAGCGTATGCCGTACTTTTTCTCGACCCTTTGAATCCTGAAGTTCCCGCTTTTTCCCAAATAATTACGTTCCCATAGTTATCTGTTAAAGTTACATGAGTGTTATTAAATGTTGATTTTATATGTGCCACTCCATGTGGTTCAAATTTTCTTTTCTTTTTTTTCTTTATTTTATTATCTACCAAATTATCCTCTCTACTGTAAATACATTATTAATTTTTCCCTAATCCAATTGTTCTCTTTTTACCTTTACGAGTTCTTGCATTTGTTTTTGTTCTTTGTCCATTAACAGGCAATCCTCGCCTATGTCGCAATCCTCTATAAGCAGCAATATCTTTTAATCGCTTAATATTCATTGCAACATCAGACCTTAATTCTCCTTCAACTTTTATTCCATAATTTGATATTGAATTTCTTAGTGCGACGACTTGTTCTTCAGATAAATCTTGTACTCTTGTATTAGGATCAACGCCTGCACCATCACAAAGTTTATTAGCTAAAGTCAATCCTATACCATGAATATATCTCAAAGAGAATGCAACTTTTTTATTTCGTGGAATATCTACACCTACTATTCGTGCCATATTTACCTTACCCTATCCTTGACGTTGTTTATGTTTTGAATTTTCACAAATTACAAGGATAACTCCCTTACGTTTTATAACCTTGCACTTATTACATATTTTCTTTACTGATGGTCTAACTTTCATCTATTATTTCTGCCTATAGGTAATTCTTCCCCTACTTAGGTCGTAGGGAGAAATTTCTAAAGTAACTACATCTCCAGGTAAAATTTTTATAAAATGCATTCGCATTTTTCCACTAACATGTGCCAAAACTTCATGTGATTTTCCTCCAATTTCCACTTCTACTCTAAACATTGCACTAGGTAATGTTTCCTTAATTATTCCATCAATAGTTATAGGTTGTTCTTTAGCCATTTGTTCCTACACTCAATATTTTAGGACCATGATCTGTAATAGCTATTGTATGTTCAAAATGCGCAGAAGCTTCCCCATCTTTAGTGAAAATTGTCCAACCATCAGAAGCAGTAAAAACTTCTTTACTTCCTGCATTTATCATAGGTTCTATAGCAATACACATACCTATTTGCAAAGGATAACCTTGTTTAGCATTTCCAAAATTTGGAATTTGTGGTTCTTCATGAAGCTCAGTCCCAATTCCATGACCAACCAATTCTCTAACTACAGAAAAACCATTACTCTCAGCATGTTGTTGTACTGCATGACCAATATCACCAACAAAATTACCTGGAATTGCTTGCTGAATTCCCTTTAATAATGATTCCTTTGTCACATCTAAAAGTTTTTGTTTTTGAGGATTAATTACTCCAACTGCAAATGATCTGGCATGATCACCATAATAACCATCTAACTCAACTCCGCAATCGATACCAACGATTTGCCCATTTTGAAGAAAATCTTTTCCTGGGATACCATGTACAACAGCATTATCTATGGAGACACATAAAGTAGCAGGAAAACCCATATATCCTTTAAAAGCAGGACGAGCATCTTTTGAATATATATAGTTTTCTGCCATTTGATCCAGTTCTGAAACGGATACACCTTCGACGATGTATGGTTCTAACATAATTAGAGTATCTGCAACAATTTGGCAACTTCGAGCAATTTTTTCTATTTCTATATTTGATCTTTTATGTACCACTACATTCGCCTCCTACCTCTGATCTTACCTTTTGTCAAAAATCCATCATAATGACGCATCATCAAATGGGATTCAATTTGTTGTAATGTGTCCAATGCTACACCAACAATAATTAATAAGCTGGTACCTCCAAAGAAAGAAGCTAG
>CAZPHE010000092.1:0-7459 GCA_964586315.1 uncultured bacterium
CATATCATAGTCAGCACCTGTATTGTTATAAATCTCAAGATATTTGTTGTAACTATTGCCTTCTGCCCATTCAGAAAAGAAAAGAGCTGGCCCAGATGGCCAAACGGTAAAAGAAAGATTTTCCGGACCCGCTGAGGCGACCAGATTGCCGTTTGGATCATAAAAACCATAGGCACACTCATTATCATAGGTTCCTTCAAACCAGTAAGTTGTAACTACGTCACCTAATTCAAGACCGAAAAAATAATTATTCCATGATCCCCCATTATCTTCTTCGCCTACAGTAAGCATTGTTTCAAAAAGGTTACCATTCACATAGAGATAGAGAAAGGCACCGTTCCAGCCGTCTCCATATGAATCATACATATATAGTTCATAGGTCAAGAGGTCCACAAAGACTGTAATTCCTGATGGATTAGGTCCATCAGATGCAACCAGGTTACCCTCTGAGTCATAGATCCCGTAGGCGCACTCACTATCATAGGACCCCGAAGTCCAGACAGTGGATATCTTGTCTTCTGTTTCGACATCAAAATAGAGGCTCGCTTCACTCTCCTCTACCGAAGCATCATCTAAAATAAGAATATCATTGACATATAAATCTAGGGATGCACCATTCCATCCGTCTCCATAGGAGTCAACCATATACAGCTCATAAGTCTCTTCCCGGGTTCCAGGATCTCTATATTCTGGTAGATTGATTTCTGTGTCTGTTCTGGTGTTTGTTTCCTGATTATTATCAGTGTCAGACGCTCTACGAGCCTCCAAGTCCCGGATTTCTGGAAGAGTGATCACCTTATCTGTTCTAATGGGTTTATTTTGATTTTTATCTGCCCATAGAGATACGCTCATGGTTAAAATCATCATCATTCTTATAGATTGTTTCATGGAAGTCTCCAAGTTTTAATTATTAAATATTGAGAGATAATGCAGAATTGTCTAGAGAGTCACAGACGGAATAAATAAAAAGAAGAAAAAAGATTAAGTAGTCTTTATAGCTCACTGCAGTGTTCATTATATTGTTCTTAGAAATTAACTAAAGGATGTCGAATGGCGTGCAGGAACGTATAACCTTAGTAATTTAAACTATGGTTAAATATAATCAATCAAAAATAAAAAAGGCTATGAATTAATTTTGTATAAGAAATGATTTAGAAAACACCTCTTCTTTCAGTCCTATATCAGGCTTATAAGAAATAATTTCCATGACCGTTTTATTCCCATTTTCTCTTTCCATTCGCATTTTTCCTGCGGTTGAGAATTCATTCTTTTTAATAAAATCAGTGACATAGAGTGTCTTCTCTTTTTTTGACTCACTTTTATAATACTCTACTTTAACAATACGCCAGAGCTGTGTATTGACCCAAATTTTTCTTGCAAAGTATGCGCTCTCTTGCTTTGGCCAGGCCATAATTACCCGACACTGGTTACCATCAAGGTATTCACTTCCCAAGCTGACAAGACTATCAGTAGCTAAACCTCTATTTTCCAGATCTTCATAGATAAAATCGGTATTAAGAAAAGATTTTGACCTATCTTTTGCTTTTATCTTTTTGGGGATTTTGATTTTGGGCAAAGCAAACCATTGTTCTGTTTTTCCATTTTTATAGATCCAACTTAGTAAACTCGTCCCTTTAACAACTTCCGGCTTCTTAAATCGGGCAAGTGACTTTGATTTAAATTTCCCTGATTTATAAAATTTCTCATACCGGGTAAATTCACGAACTTTGGTTTTCTCTTTATTTTTCTTTTTCCGGGTAATCTCGAGCCTGATTTCCATAATAGAAGTCTGTGGCTTGGGGTGCGAGGTCACATACCGCACTATTTCTTGGGGAGTTAAATCTTGTCCACCAACTAAAGAAAAAAGCAAGAGTCCTGTGGTGGTCTTTTTATTCATCTGAATCTTCTTTTTCAAAAATAAAAAATATGGCGAGTGGTGTAAAAAAGATACTCACAATAGATACAGTCAAAAAATCCTGTTTATGTTTTAATTCCAGATATCCAGAAATTTGCAGACAAATAAATACGTATCCTATAAGGATAAAATCCAAATAAAAATTAAAGAGATAAATAAAGATTTCATTTAATGGTTTACCATTGGGCTGTGGAAGAACACCTTCAGTTGCCATAGCATAAAATATAATAGCCAGTGTTAATATAATTAACATACCACTAAGGGACTTATCTCTTTTTACATATTTCATTTATAAAGGAATTTTGGTTTAGTTAAGCTTGTCAGTGCCGGTAAAGTTGCCAATGCTCCAAATAAACAAAAAGATATGGATCCCATAACAAGTGTTCCAAAAATCTTTACTGGAACAAATACAGAAAATAAAAGAGCTGAAAACCCAACCACAACTGAAAGTCCATTAAACAGTATACCCTTACCAGAGATTCGAAAAGTGTTTGTTATGGCTTCATCCAGTGAGTCACCACTGGCTACATGGTCTCGCAAATGCCAGAGAAAATGTACCGTATAATCCACACCCACACCCACGAGGATACTGGTCAAAAGCATCGTAGTTACGTCCAGGGGTATATCTAGGTAACCCATCAGACCAAACAACATAATAACAGAAAGGCTCATAGGTAAGGTTGCAAATAAACCACCAATAAGAGATCTAAAAACAATTGTCATGATCACTAATATAATTAATACGGAGACGAGTAGGCTCATCAATTGACCCTTGACGATCATACGGCTCAATACTCCCAACAGAGTAGCACCTCCCGTGAGCTCCATTGGGGATTCATCATAAAAATTTGCTTTAATAAACTGTTCTGTATCTTCAACAATATCAGCAATCGTATTGGTTCTAACTTCCTGTAATCTTAGCAGTATCTGAGAATACTCTGGCTCTTCTATATCATCTAAAAGCACATCAAATTCATCACCATCCCCTGTGATTGAATATAAAAACATATATTGGGAGATTAGATCTGCGTCATCAGGAATGATTTCTAATGCAGGGTCTCCATTATTAAAACCCGAATGCATTTTTTTTATTACATCTGCAATAGAATAGGATTTAGTGACAATATCATGCTTTTCTTTAATATGATTAGTCAGGGTCTCAATATTTTTCAAAACGTCAGGGTCAAAAATATCACCCTCTATCAGGATACTCATTTGAGTAGAGCCTCCAAAAGCTTTAGCTATTTTAGTATTCGCTATTCTAACTCTTGATGATTCGGGAAAGTAATTATCAGGATTTGTATCAACTTTTAAATCTTTTATGCCCATACTCAGCCAGAAACCACCAATGGTTAGTATAACAAGAACCTGCACTCTAAATTTTATAAAAAACTTTCCCATTCCAAGTAAAAATCCATTGATAAATGACATACTTTTTTCTTTCGCAAGGTAATGTGGTCGAGGTAATAAAACCAACACAGATGGTATTAAAATAATACTTAGCACAAATGCAATTAAAATACCAAAGGATACCAACACGCCCATTTCTCTGGCTCGTGGCAGTGAGTGGGAGAGAAGGGATAAAAAACTCACCATAGTCGTTAGACCCGCCAAGAGTATGGGTACACCGACCTTACGAATTGTCCTTTTTAAAATTTTATCTCTTGAGCCTACGGGATCAGATTTTGAATATTCAAAATAATGGGAAATAATATGGATCCCATAATTATTTGCGATTGCGACCAACATAACGGGTATTAGAGTACCAATAAATGCTAAAGGAAGGTCAAGCCAGCCCATAACTCCAAACGTCCAAATAATTGAAAGACCAACAACAAAAAATGGTAAGAACACACCGGTCCAACTCCGGAATGATAGCATAAGTAAAAAAATACAAAGCCCAATAGCAATTGGAGTAAAGACCCGCATATCTCGCTGCATATTTTCTACAACTGTTGCACGTGTTATGGGTAGACTAGACACATAAAAATTTTCAGGCTCGTTGTAGCGATTGACTAGTTCAAAGATCGTCTTCCTAAACTCAAACTCATCGTACTCAAAGGAAGAGTTAATCTGGCCCACAAAACACATAGTCTTATAATTGGCTGAAACAAGATTACCGATCATTCCAGATTTTTCGATCCTGTCAAATAAATATTTAATGTCTCCTGTATCAACAGGAATTTCATTTAAAATAGGCTCTATGGAGAACCCATTCTTTTCAGGCAGAATCTGTTTTTGATTAAAAATCGATGTAACCTTGCTTATGAGTTCAATTGATTGTAAAGAATCATTGAATGATGAAAGTTTATTTAACGTAGAAGACGAAAATAGACTATCAGACTCCACTGCGATAATGATGATATCACTTCCAGAGAATAACTCATCTATTTTCTCCATTGACTGAACGATAGGATGCTCTCTTGGCAATCCTGATCGAAGCCCCGGATCCATTTCCAATTTAAAAATTTTCCACCCAAGTATTGCCGTTATAAAAATTACACCAGCTATAATGCTCCTTGGATAGTGGGCATCAAAATCAAATAATTTGGTTGAAATTCTTCTGAGATTCATTGTAAAAGAGATAATAAATTTAAGGGATTCATATCCAGAATGGAATGTCTTCGATAATTAATCCCTTTTTTAAACTTTTTGTGGATAGTAATTTAAAAAACTTACAAACACCTATTGTATTATTTGGTAATGGAGCACTACCAAAACATCCCACTGTTTTTAAAAAAATCAAAGAAGCACAATCAGTTATTTGCCTTGATGGTGCTGTTGATAAACTAAACCAGATTGGACTTAAACCAAATATCTTATTGGGTGATTTTGATTCTATTAAGAATGATCCATCCCAATACGGATGCGAAACAATCTCTTTACCTAATCAATCGATGAGTGATCTTGAAAAATCTTTGGAGTGGTGCGCAAATATGGGAATAAAAAAAATGTCTCTTATCGGTTTTGCGGGAGAACGTGATGACCATTATATGGCTGCACTCTGGATAATTTTATCTTACGCACATAAAATAAAACTTGTGAGTTATACAGACTTTTCAAGTATGCATTGCGTAAAAGATAACATTTCCATTGAGACAGCACCTGGCCAATTAGTATCCATAATATCTCCAAATAAAACAATTAAAATCACCACAGAAGGATTAAAATATGAACTCCATCATTCCAGTTTAATTTCTCCGAGTAATGGCATCAGTAATGTAGCTCAAGGTGAAAAATGTACAATCCAATCTACAGATTGGATTTGGGTCTTTGTGAATTACAATAAATGAAAACACTACATATTTTTGATTGGGGTATAATTATATCCTATATAATATTTTTACTCTGGATTGGTATTTCCCGATACAAAAAACGACTACAATCCCAAAATGAATTTATTCTTTCTGGAAGAAGACTAAGTATCGTCGGTTTTATAGCAACCCTTGTCACTACATGGTACGGCGGAATTTTGGGTGTGGGTGAAAATACTTTATTATATGGGATTCAAACCTGGTTTATTTTTGGACTACCTTACTATTTTTTTGCGATTATCTATGCTATTTGGGTAGCACCAAAAGTACAAGCAAAAAAATCTCTTTCCCTTCCAGATCATTTTCATGCTCATTTCGGAGAAATTTCAGGCATTACATCTGCATTAATCATTACTTTCCTTGCCAGCCCCGCTCCTTATGTTCTGAGCCTGGGAATGTTACTGCAGTTTTTATTTGGACTAGATCTAGGTTTGAGTCTTCTTATCTCTACCTTTTTTAGCATTATCTATGTTTGGAATGGTGGATTTTCAGCGGTTGTATCAACCGATAAATTACAATTTTTTCTAATGTTCTTTGGATTTGCGATCCTTTTAGGTTTTCTGTGGAATATAAATGGTACCCCAGTTAGAATGATTCAATCACTGCCAACTAAAATGCTGGATCCTTTAGGCGGAAATACAATACAGTACGTATTGGTTTGGTTTTTCATTGCAGCATGGACATTTATAGATCCTGGATTTTTTCAACGATGTTCTGCAGCTAGAACTCCTAGAATAGCAAAGAATGGGATTCTAATTTCTATATTATTTTGGGCAATATTTGATTTATTAACTCTTGCATGCGGTCTCTATGCGATCGGTAATATTCCAACAGATCAGGCCTTACTCACCTATCCTTTACTGGCTCTTGATATCCTACCCATTGGATTTTTAGGTTTATTTCTTACAGGAATTATGGCCACTATTATGTCTACTATTGATTCGTTGAGTCTTATTAGCGCCATTACATTTGGCAGAGATATTTTATGGAGGATTGAAAAATATCCGCAGGAATTAGATCCTGTCTTTTATATAAAAAAAGGGTTAATGATTATTTCTTTCTTTGCAATGATTCTTGCATATTTATTGCCATCTGTAGTGATGTTATTTTATACCTTAGGTTCTGTATTAATACCTGGTCTTATTTTCCCTTTTCTTTACTCTTTTAATCAAAATTTGAAAATTTCAGATGAGTCTGCAATTGGATGGATGATCTCGCCCATTTTTATTTCTGGTCTCTGGTTTGGGATATCAATGCTCATAGGAAATCCCTTATTAAATATCGAACCATTTTATCCAGGAATCGTAGTGTCATTCATGTATTTTTTAATCATAAGATCCAGGACAAATTATGGCAATTGAAATAGAAAGAAAGTTTTTGGTCAAAGAGATCCCTTTTCAACTTGTAAAATATTCAAAAAAGATTAGACAGGGGTATATAATAAGTAATGAAAATCAGGTCATCAGGGTGAGAAAAAAAGATGAAGAATATTTTTTAACCATTAAAGGAAATAACATTGGTATCTCCAGGTTAGAGTTTGAATATGAGATCCCCAAGAATGATGCAAAACAACTGTTTAAACATTTCTGTAAAATTGGATCCATAGAAAAAACTCGTCACTACATAGAAAATGAAAATCATATTTGGGAAGTGGATGAGTTCCACGGCAATAATCAAGGACTTATTGTTGCTGAGATTGAGCTAAAAAAAGAAAATGAAAAGTTCTCCATTCCTTATTGGGTAAAAAAAGAAGTCACATCTGAAGAAAAGTACTACAATATGAATTTAACCATTAACCCTTATAAAAACTGGAAAGACATTAATCCAAAATAAATTTTTTTCAGATTAAATGTTACTCCATTGATGGATCATATTCCCCTTTAGTTGCCATACTATTCAATTTTGATCTTTTTTGAAAAGCATCCTGCGCTGCAGACACGTTATCAGCCTTTCCTCTCCAAGCCTTCAGTGCAGGAGCCTGGAGAGCACGACCATAAGAATAAGTCAGATTCCATGGACTGTTTTCACCAAGAATTTGGTTCATCTTATTTAAATGAGCGGTTGCATCTTCATCACTTTGTCCACCTGACAAAAATGCAATTCCTGGTACAGCTGACGGAACGCAGCGTTTTAATACAGTAACCGTCATTTCCGCAACGTCATCCACGCTTGCCTGTTCTGAACAGTCATATCCAGATAAAACCATATTGGGTTTTAAAACCATTCCTTC
>CAZPHE010000093.1:0-7352 GCA_964586315.1 uncultured bacterium
TACTCGACAATTACAAGAGCAGATAAACAAACCTCTACATGCACAAAAAGATAAAAAAGAAGATAAAATTGATGATGAACAAATAGATAAAACTATTCTGACATTTGATGACACAAATGAATCATCGGTGATTTATGGAAAAGATCTCCAAATCCCAGCTTTCATTAGAAGACAACATGATTAAAAAACACTATCTATTAAACTAGTTAAAAAGAGAAAAGGAAGTACATTAATTTTTGATGTACTTCCTAAAAAAATGCCCCTTGGATGAACAAGGGGCATGCTATAATATATTATTATTTGAACACTCTCTATTAAACTTTGATACCCTTCCCTCTTAACATTTTAATAACGTGGGTAATTCCCTTTTTATCAATTATACGCAGTCCCCTTGTTGAAATCCTTAAAGTCACATGACGTTTTTCATCTGGCAGCCAAAATTTCTTTTTTTGTAGATTTATATTAAACCGTCGTCTGGATTTATTGTGCGCATGGCTAACATTATTACCAAACATTGGTTTTTTACCTGTTATATCGCAAACTCTACTCATTAAATTATTAATCCTAATTAAAATAGCCCGGAAAGTTAAGACACTACTGGAGCATGGTCAAAAAATATTATTATGAATTTTTAATATAATAATTATTGGATTCTATTAATTTAATTTTATGATATTTTTTAAAAAATTATGATTATTGGAAAAATAAAAATAAAAACACCAATTTTGCTTGCACCTATGGCAGGATATACAGACTATCCATTCAGAGTTCTTTGCAAGGAAATGGGTGCTGGAATTGTTTATTCTGAGTTCGTATCAGCTGATGGAATAATCAGAAAAAATTCCAAAACTTTAGATTTGATTCGTTTTGAAGAAATCGAACGTCCAATCGGTATCCAAATTTTTGGTAGCAACCCTGATATTATGAGCAAAGCAGCAAAATTTGTTATTGATAAATTTAGACCAGATATTTTGGATATTAATTATGGATGTCCAGTACCGAAAGTAACAAAAAAAGGAGCTGGATCCGCAGCATTAAAAGATATTTGTATCATGCATGATATCACCGCTGCAGTGGTTGAGTCTGTCCCAAATATTCCTGTAACTGTAAAAATGCGTTTAGGATGGGATAATGAATCCATTATTATCCCCAAATCGGGTGAGATGCTAGAAAAAATTGGAGTAAAAGCAATTACACTTCATCCAAGAACAACTGAACAACGATATAGGGATAACGCAGAATGGCATTATATCAAAGAATTAAAAGATGCCTGTTCAATCCCAATAATTGGTAATGGTGATGTGAGAACAGTTGATGATATGATACGGATGTTTGAAACAACAGGTTGTGATGCAGTAATGGTTGGCAGAATAGCACAAGGTAATCCTTGGTTTTTTCGAGAGGCAATTGCAAGACTAAAAGGAGAATTAAAGCCAAACCCTCCTACCCTACTTGATATTGCAGAAATATGTAAAAAGCATTTTAATTTAATGCTTGAGAATCATGGTGAGAAAAAAGGTTCCAATATTATGCGGAAACATTTTGCAAATTATATCAAAGGTTTTCCAGGCGCTGCAATGTACAGACAAAATCTTGTTACTGCACCAAATATCAATTTAATGCGTTCGATATTAAATCAATTTAAAGATATTGCAGAAAAGCAGGAACTGAGAACTGTTTTTTAAACACTCTAACTTGTTAGAACACTGATTGTCCGGTAATTTTCCTAATTATTTTTCGCATTTTTTAAAACAGTATATATACGATTATGAACCAATTAAATAAAACCATTAATGAACCAATTAAATCTTATGAACCTGGATCTATAGACAGGATAAACCTTCAATCCAAGTATGATGAAATAGCGTCTCAAACTATCGAAATTCCCCTCATTATTGGTGGACTGGAAATTAAAACAGGAGACACAAGTACTTCTGTAATGCCGCACGACCATCAACATATATTAGCGACATATCATAAAGCTGGTGAAGCTCAAGCCAAACAGGCTATTGATATTGCTATGGAAACATGGAAAACATGGTCAAAGTCATCCTTAGAAGAAAGAACTAAAATATTTAGAAAAGCTGCTACACTTTTGAAAGGTCCATGGCGCGATACCATAAATGCAACCACTATGCTAAACCAGAGTAAAAATGCATTTCAAGCTGAAATTGACTCTGCATGCGAATTGATTGATTTCTTCAATTTTAATGCGCAATATGCTGAAGAAATTTATGCAAATCAACCTTTGATTTCTCCTGACGGGATGCATAACCATTTGGAATATCGCCCACTTGAAGGATTTGTATTTGCTATCACGCCATTTAATTTTACATCTATTGCTGCAAATTTACCTTCTGCGCCGGCACTTATGGGAAATGTTACAATATGGAAACCTGCATCTTCTGCAATACTTCCATGTTATTATTTAATGAAAATGTTTGAGGAAGCTGGGTTACCTCCAGGAGTTATTAATTTTGTTCCTGGATCAGGTAGAGAAATTGGTAATTCTGTTTTATCCAATCCAAATTTAGCTGGTGTGCATTTTACTGGATCTACAATAACGTTTCAACATATTTGGAAAACTATAGGTACACAAATTGACAAATACAAAACCTATCCAAGAATTGTAGGTGAAACAGGTGGTAAAGATTTTTGTTTAGCCCATCAATCTGCAAATACTGATGAATTAGTCACGGCTATGATCCGCGGTGCTTTCGAATTTCAAGGTCAAAAATGTTCTGCCATGAGTCGTGCTTATATTCCATCTACAATTTGGGATGAAGTAAAGGAAAAATATTTGACAGAATTAGCGACAGTCAAAGTCGGATCTCCAAGAGATTTTACAAATTTTATGAATGCTGTAATTGATAAACCTGCATTTGATTCTATTGTAACCTATATTGATTATGCTAAAAATTCTGAAGATGCTGAAATACTATCTGGTGGAATATACGATGATTCAAAAGGATACTTTATCCATCCTACAACTATTTTGACTACAAATCCGCATTTCAAAACCATGGAAGAAGAAATTTTTGGTCCTGTCTTAACCATTTATCTTTATGATCCAAAAGATTGGGATGCAACTATTGAACTAGTCAATTCTACATCCCCTTATGCTCTGACTGGCTGCATCATGGGCTATAATAAAGCAGCAATGGCTGAAGCAAAAGATCGCTTGACCCATTCTGCTGGGAATTTTTATATAAACGATAAGCCCACAGGTGCTGTAGTAGGGCAACAACCTTTTGGCGGTAGTCGAGCATCTGGAACAAATGATAAAGCAGGCTCTGATTTGAACTTGCAACGATGGATTTCAATCCGAACTGTGAAAGAAACATTTGATACTCCTAAAGATTATCGTTATCCTTTTTTAAAAAAAGACTACAATATTGGTAAAAGTAAGGAGTAATCTGGTAAATTGATCCAATAAATATGTCTAATCGCACAGTAATGGTCGCAATTGGAGGAAACTCCTTATCTCCAAAAAATGAAACGGGTGATATTCATCAACAATTTGCGCATACCCGGCAAACTCTGAAAGGGATTGAGCATTTTATTGAAAGAGACTATAACTTGTGTATCAACCATGGCAATGGTCCCCAAGTTGGGAATGAATTGCTCCGCATGGATTTAACCCATAACAAAGTTCCCCCACTACCCTTAGGTGTTTGTGTGGCTGGAACGCAAGGTTTCATTGGTTATATGATTCAGCAAACTATGCAAAATAAATTACGAAATATGCAAATTGACCGGGAAGTGGTGACCATGATTACCCAAGTAATCGTGGATAAAAATGATCCATCCATTAATGAGCCTGAAAAATATGTAGGTCCACGTTATTCAGATCAAGATGCAAAAAAAATGTCTAAACTTTTTGGGTGGACTATTAAAGAGCAGGAATCTGGGCAATGGCGCCGTGTAGTTCCTTCTCCTATGCCAGAATACATCATGCATGGAGAATCCATCAAAGCATTAGTAGATCGCGGAACAATTGTAATCGCTTGTGGTGGTGGTGGTATTCCGGTTTATAATAATAGCGCGGACCATCTTGAAGGTCTGGATGCCGTCATTGATAAAGATTATACTGCAGCAAAATTGGGACGAATTATTCGAGCAGAAGAACTTTGGATTATTACTGATGTGGACCATGTTTATCATGATTTTGGTACAGATTTAAAAAAACCAATCAAAACCATAACACGCAAGAAAGCAGAAGATTTATATGAATCTGGTGAATTTCAAAAAGGGAGCATTGGCCCAAAAATCAAAGCTGCAATATATTTTTTAAAATATCACGGTGAAAAAGTGATTATAACATCCATTCCATGCATTCAAGAGGCATTAAATGGAAAATTAGGAACAGAAATAAGGAATGAAGCATGAAAGTTCATGAATATCAAGGGAAAAAGATTTTTTCAGATTACGGCATGCCCGTACAAGATGGATATGTCTTTGAAAAATTAGAAGATGTTGAATCAACAATTAAGCGCGTTCAGAAAGATTTTCGCACTCAAGATGTGGTTATAAAAGCACAAATTCATGCCGGCGGCCGCGGTAAAGGCGGAGGTGTAAAATATTCTTCAAATTTTGAAAAAGCATTAGAGAATGCCAAAAATATTTTTGGTATGAATCTAGTGACACATCAGACAGGCGAAAAAGGCCAACTTGTTAAAAAAGTTTATGTTACAAAAGCATTTGATATTGCTAAAGAATATTATGCTGCGATTACCTTGGACAGAAATAAAGGCATGAATGTTTTTATGGTTTCTTGCGAAGGGGGTGTTGAAATTGAAAAAACAGCTAAAGAAACACCTGAAAAAATTACAAAAGTTTGGATTGATCCATTGTTGGGTATGCAATCTTTTCAGGCTCGAAAATTGGCTTATGCCTTAGGATTATCCAATGATGCATTTAAATCGGCAATAAAAATTTTTATGCAGATGTATAAATGCTATCAAGGAACTGATGCCACCATTGTGGAAGTAAATCCTCTGGTTTTAACGAATAGTGGAAAAATTGTTGTTTTAGATTCAAAAATGAACTTTGACGATAATGCTCTTTTTCGTAACAAAGAAATTGCTAAAATGCGTGATTTGAATGAAGAAGACCCCATGGAAGTTGAAGCAGGAAAATTTCATCTGAATTACATTAAACTCGAAGGAAACGTTGGATGTATGGTTAATGGGGCTGGTCTCGCAATGGCCACAATGGATATCATCAAACTCGCCGGTGGCGAACCTGCAAATTTCCTTGATGTAGGGGGTACTGCGTCTTCTGAAACAGTTAAAAATGGCTTTCGAATCATTTTATCAGATAAAAATGTTAAAGCCATTCTAATTAATATTTTTGGTGGTATCGTCCGGTGTGATCGAGTGGCAAATGGTGTGGTTCAAGCGGTGAAAGAATTGGGATTGAAAGTTCCAGTAGTGGTACGGTTACAAGGTACTAATGCAGAAGAAGCAAGAAAAATCCTTACTGAATCAAGAGTATCTATAATTACAGCAGTTGGTATGAAAGACGCTGCAGAAAAAGTTGTAAAAGCCACATTAGGCGAATAGGAGATATCAGATGTCAATTTTAATCAATCAACATTCAAAAGTTATTGTCCAGGGAATTACTGGATCTGAAGGTCAATTTCACACACGGCAAATGCTGGATTACGGCACTAATATTGTTGCTGGCGTTACACCAGGGAAAGGTGGAGGGAAAACCTTGGATGATCGTATACCTGTATTTAATTCTGTAGAAGAAGCTCATCAAGAAACCGATGCAGATACATCCATTGTTTTTGTACCTCCCCCCTTTGCTGCGGAAGCGATAATTGAATCTAGTTATGCAGGAATTAATGTGATAGTTTGTATAACTGAGGGTGTACCTGTTCACGATATGGTAAAAGTAAAAAAAGTAGTCAACCAAAATGGAACACGATTAATTGGTCCAAATTGCCACGGAATTATCACGGTTGATGAATGTAAGCTAGGAATTATGCCAGGCTTTATTTGCAAAAAAGGAAATATTGGTGTTATTTCAAAATCTGGAACGCTCACTTACGAAGCTATCGATCAATTGGTTAATGTTGGTCTTGGACAAACAACTGCAATTGGAATAGGTGGTGATCCTATTATTGGAACAACAATGAAAGATTGTCTTAAACTTTTTAAAAATGATCCTAAAACAGAAGGCGTAGTAATGATAGGAGAAATTGGTGGACAAATGGAAATCGAAGCTGCTATCTGGGCAAAGAACTATATGGATAAGCCTACAGTTGGATTTATTGCAGGACAAACGGCTCCACCAGGGAGAAGAATGGGACATGCAGGAGCTATCGTTTCTGGAGGAGATGATACCGCGGAAGCAAAAATGAGGATTTTAAACGAATGTGGAATTTCGGTTGCAAAATCTGTAGCTGAAATTGGAGAATTAATGAAAAAACAAATGAAAAATAAGGATATTTATGGATAATCGAACATTTGCAATTATTAAACCTGATGCAGTCAGAAAAGGGCACACCGGAAAAATTTATGATAGAATTATAAAGGCTGATTTTAATATCTTAGGAGCAAAATTATTAAGATTTGGTAAAAACCAAGCTACAGGATTTTATGCAGTGCATAAGGATAAACCTTTTTTTAATGATCTCATTAGTTTTATGACATCTGGCCCTTGCATGATTTTAGTTTTAGAAAAAGAAAATGCTGTTCAGTCTTGGCGAGATACTATTGGAGCTACTAACCCACAAAATGCTAAAGATAAAACAATTCGTAAAGATTTTGCTACTAATGTTCAAGAAAATGCTGTACATGGTTCAGATAGTAATGAAAATGCTCAAAAAGAAATTGCCTTTTTCTTTTTAGATAGTGAACTTCTAACTAAGTAATAATTTCTATTCATGTGGAGACTAATCTCATTTCTACCAATTCTTTTATTTTTTGCCTGCAGTAGCAATGGAATAGAAGGCTATGTTGATGAACTAATAACCATAACTGCTCAAAATCCTGAAGAGGGTCAAGATTTTGATTTTTATTGGTCATTAGAAAACCAACCCGATGGTTCATTAATCAGTTCAAGAGATCTTAATACATCAGATAATGGTCAAAAAATGGAATTCACGCCTGATTATCCTGGCGATTATTCTATTGAACTCGTTATTTCAAAATATGGAGATGAAATTGACAATCAAAAGTTTGCATTTACTATATCAGATGAGAGTAAAGAAACTGTTTCAAAAAACTTAGAAATAAATAAAGAAACTCAAGATGAAGATTGGCTAGATGATGAATATGAAGATGAAGAATATGAAGATGATGAATATGAAGATGATGAATATGAAGATGATGAATATGAAG
>CAZPHE010000094.1:0-3908 GCA_964586315.1 uncultured bacterium
AAATGAGTATTCAATCGGCTCATTTTCGTCGTGATATGAATTATGTTTGGGTATAGGAGGGAGTTAGATGGGCCTCATAACCTGATTAGAGCTTTATTGATTCTAAGCAGTTTTTTAGTTTGTGTGATGATGGGTATTCTTAACATTATTCAATAATTTCAACAGAAAAGTAAAAAAAATAATGTCATATATTATTGAACTATCCTTGCCTCCGGTTTTGGTAAATATCCATTTTCAATAAATGCCATTATACCGAACAATGCACCCCAAGAATGAAATCGATCAGATGATAATCGTTTATCATCTCCAGTGCCTGAGATAGCGGAATAATTTTCACTCACATACCCTTTTCGTTTCCATTCTGTCATAATGAGTTTTAATGATTTATCTGAAAGTTCTGTGGCTGCATTGGTGAATCCTGCTTCTCTCAAACTTAAATATGTAAGGTAATTCAATGGCGGCCAAATAGCACCTTTCCAATATTTTTGACGTGGAAAGGTTGGATCATTTCGCGTGGTAGATGGCAACATCCATTCACCAAAAAATTCTTCAGGATTGTAAAAGTGTTCCAAAATTTTTTCTTGTTGTTTATTAGATCCAATTCCAGCAAGCAATGGATAAAACATGGTTGGTGACACTCGAGTAGATAATGAATCCACATCGGTGCGATAATTCAGATAACCGCCAAAGGATTCACTCCATACATTTTCCATATTTATAGAATAATACTTAGCACGTTGTTCCAATTCTAACTGTTCAGTTTTCCGATCCAATATATCAGCCATTGCAGCCAACACATTACAATCTGCTATGTATAAACTTGTAAGTCCAACATCTTGAAGCTCCAAGGTATGTTTGTTTTTATTGAATGGTACATCGATATACATGGGAGAATCATCCATTCCGGATTCGTACCCCGCAGCAGTTTTTGTTTCAAAGACAGGTTCGTTAAAAGGATTCTTTGCCGGCGAAGAACCATAGCTCAAAAGCCCTTGATTATTTCTTGCACGATGCCACCAACGATTCCAACCCAATAAATCATCAAAGGTGGCCTCTAAAAACCAATTTTTAGGATATGTTTTATAAATCTCTTTTACCATGATGCTTCCAACGGGCGGTTGAGACCGATCAAAGGATTTACTTCCATTTCCACGATTATCATTAGGAATAAATCCCTGTTCAGTTTTTCCTCGGAGATGTTCTATCACATTAGCAAAAGCAAGATCGCTAGATGCTAATCCTGTCATGTAAGCTAAGAAAAAGTTGTCCCAACCAAAAGTGCAAAACCCACCATATTCTTCATTCCATAATCGACCAACAGTAGAAATAACGCGTTTATATTTGGGTTCATAAATCAAATTCCATGCGATACCCGCTTGTACAGCGATAAAAGCTTCTGACAAATTATCGAATTTATCCGCTTCTTTCTGAAGTTTATTTTTTTGTTTTGTTATAGCCAATTTGATTTCTGATAGTGACCTTTTATATCCTGTTGAAATACCAATTTCTCCATCCAACCAAACAGCTAAGTAGGGCGTTTTTACATCAAGATAAGGATCATTCTCCACCAGTTTAGATGTTGTGAAAACTTTAATTGTTTTCCCGGGGCAGACTGCTTTTAAAGTATCTTTTTTTCTGGATAAATGTCCTTGCCGATTCCATAACATCCCTGATTCAATAATGACTTTAATTCGATCTTTTGGAATGGATTTAGGTGAAACCAACATGACCAAATTTTCTCCAATATGGGCGGACTCAATAGAGGCATCCAATCCTTCCCACTGAATCTCTAATTGTGTGTAACTACCATCATACGCATGGGGCCCTGGACGGATGTTTTCTGTATTTTCTCCACGGCGGTCAATAAGTGCATTGGTTAAATATTGTTCTTCTAAAAAATAATGTTGTTTAAATGCTAGATTAATGGCGAATCCTTGTGGGAGCAAAACTTGCTGGAGTACACTGGAGGTATTCCACGTATTCCACCCTCGTTGAAGATTTTCTTGGATACGATGATATTCAATGTATTGATTGCCAGTCTGCTGAGCACTTGTAATTGCGATACATAGTGATAAATACAGTACTTTTTTCATCTTAGTTAAAATCTATGTAGATGCCCAAGTTAATGAGAGATAAATAAAAACTGTTATTCCTATAATTGCATAGGAAACAATTTTTGATTTTGACCAAGGTGTCATATCCACTGGGGTAGAATCACGCTCATCGCTGATGGCGATATCTTCAGTTGTTTTTGGTTTCATTTTCCCAATCAATAACATGACACCCACGGAAGCAATAAAACTAATAAAATATCCATGGAGCCAATGGAGATTACCATTTTCATTGGCAAAAAATGTGGGAACATCTTGAATATTTACAAATGTGAAAAATGCATAGAAAACCATACCAACAATTATTCCGATTTTTGCCGCTATGGCCGGGACATGTTTGGTCCCAATTCCCAATATAAAAATTCCAATAATAGGAACACTGTACAATCCATTCACTTTTTGGAGATATTCAAAAATGGACTGCATTTGTGCAAGCATTGGAGCAATCATAACAGAAGCTACGGCCAACCCAACACCAAACTTTTTACCTACGGAAACAATTTCTTCGCCGCTGGCTTTTGTATTCATGTATCCTTTATAAAATTGGAGAGAAAACAAGGTGGAAGCACTATTCAATGCACTGTTGAATGAGCTAAGAATGGAGCCCATCAACACAGCAGCAAATAATCCTAAGGACCAATCAGGAAGCACGTACCGAACAATTGCACCATATACTTGGTCTTGTTTTTCTATTAATAAATCAGGCATGTGAAGAGCAATAATCCCAGGCAAACAAAGCATCAATGGACCAACTAATTTCATCGCCGAAGCGAAGAGAATACCCTTCTGACCTTCTGCCAAACTTTTTGCCGCAATGGCTCGTTGTACAATTACCTGATTTGTTGACCAATAGAATACTTGAATAAACATCATTCCGGTAAATAAAGTTGGCCACGGAACGGACACAACTTTTCCATCTATATTGGTTTGGGTCATAACAGCTAAATAATCCGGATTTGTTTTAAACAAAGTTGAAATGCCAATAAAGAAAGATCCATCGCCCAATGCAATTAAGGCTAAAATTGGGATAGCCAATCCGCCAATCAATAGGCCTATACCATTTAATGTGTCAGATACAGCCACAGATTTCAACCCTCCAAATATTGCGTATGAACTCCCCAATGTACCAATAGTCGCTACAACAACCCATAGAGGAAAATTCAAATTAAACATTCCGATTAGTGCTAGGGATCCAGTGTAAAGAACCACAGGAAGTAGAACAGTTACATATCCAAACAAAAATAGTCCGGATACCATGGATCGAGTGGTTTTATCAAATCGTTTTTCTAAAAATGCAGGTGTGGTTGTGAATCCACTAGCGAGATACTTGGGAAGAAAAATCAGAGCAGTAGCAATCATAGCAAAAGCTGCCAATGCTTCCCAGGCAATGCCCACTAATGCTTTATCACCGAATACAGCACCATTTAGCCCAACCAGTTGTTCTGTAGATAAATTGGTCAGAAGAAGTGACCCTGCTACAATGGGCCATGTCAAAGCACGTCCACCGGTGAAATATTCTTCTGTAGCATTTTGGGATTTTTTCATTCTATGGACTATTTTAAATGTAAAAATTGCCACAGCGCCTGTGGCCAAAATAAAAGAAAGTATAGAAATGGTATTCATGATTTAATTTTGCTCCCTATAAAGATTTGATAAATCTACTCCTGCCTTGAACGGAACCAATTTAAATGTATAGGAATATAATTTTGGAAAAAGTGTGTATTTATCGTGTGGCTTGGCACCCCAACTATTATCACCACCCACACCCATATGTGCACAATCAATATGCAAGTACAA
>CAZPHE010000094.1:3918-7350 GCA_964586315.1 uncultured bacterium
ATTTGTTTATAATCAATGAGCCAATCCACTTGGTCTTTTGGTTGAATATCTAATTTCCCATGCTTTTGACCGAACTGTACATGATCCAAATCTGCATAAGGATATTGATGGACACTTCCATCAAATGTGGGACTCCCAACTGCCATAAGGCCAACGATTCCATTTGATACAGCCATCCACCGAACGTCAGTTTTATTGCCTGTTTCTTGCGGACGAACATAAGGAAATGTTTGGGCCCAAACCGATCCTGAATAATGATCAATTGCAGCAGATGTTTTTCGATCCCAATAGGATTCATGCGGTCCGCGACCAAACCATTCCACATTCGAAAAATCACCTGGGAGTGACAATATTAAACCAAATCGAGGGATTTCAGGATTGTCTGGATTTGTTTTTTTGATCTCATGGTGGATATTTATTTCACCTCGACTATTTACTACATATTCTGTAATCAATAGAGTCTGTGATATGTCGTGTTCGGAATGAATTTGAATAACTGCATTTTTATTTCTCATAGAACCTTGAAAAAATTTCACATTCAGTTCATCGCCAGCATTTCGCCAAATGGCAGTTCTTTTCTGCATTTGATTTCCCAAATCATTATCGTTAGGTGCACGCCAAAAATTGGATTTAATGCTGCTTTTAAGAAGGTCATCACCTTCATAGATAAATTTGTGCAGTTGGCCTGTTTTTTTACTGAAATGAAAATTGAAGTTTTCACCAATGACTTCAATCTCCCCATCTATTTTCAGTAGTTTTAATTTCTGTGTTGGTAATTCAGGTTGGGTTGAGTTTGGCGTTTTGATATCCAATTTAAATTGTTCCCAAGCCACTAAGTGATCTTTAGGAACCATGACCGATCTAGAATTTGTATGGGCTGTGATAGTAAGAAAATATTCAGATCCAGATTTGGGGATTATTGAATAATGATTTAAATTGAAAATTTCAGTTTCTCCCGGTTGCAGTTTTAATGTACCTAAATCTCCGCTAAGAATCTCTTTACCATTCTCTTCTACAACCCACGAAAAATTCAAATGATTTAATCCTATAAAGTCATATTTATTTTTGATCTCTATTTTGGTTTGAGATGATCTATTGGACCTATCTTTAAAATGGATAGGTTGATACACCTTTTTGACTTCATGAATATGTGGATTTAAAGATCGGTCCGCTGCAATTAATCCATTGGCACAAAAGTTAGAATCATTGGCAGAATATTCATTTCCGAAATCACCACCATATGCCCAATAATCAGTTCCATCTTCATTCGTTTTTAAAATGGTTTGGTCCACCCAATCCCAAATAAATCCACCTTGAAGTGCATCATATTTTTCGAAGATATCCCAATAATCCTGAAGATTCCCAACACTGTTCCCCATAGCATGAGCATATTCGCAAAGGATGAGCGGTTTATTATGTTCATTTTTTTCCGCATAATCAGAAATGAATTCAAGATTTTTATACATAGGGAATACCACATCCGTATGACGATTATACCAAGCCGGTTGGTATGATACAGGGCGAGAACGATCTCGAAATTTTATCCAATCATAGAGTTTAACAAAATTATCTCCATCACCTGCTTCGTTGCCCATTGACCACATAATAATACATGGTTGATTTTTATCTCGTTCCACCATTCGTTTTCCACGGTCGATCCATTGTGCTGTCCAGTTTGTGTCATTAGAAATGAAGCCATAACTCTTTTCATGAAATCGCATACCGTGGGCTTCAATATTGGCTTCATCTATCACGTATAATCCATATTCATTGCAAAGTTCATACCATCGTTCCTGATTTGGATAATGAGCAGTTCGTATAGCATTGATATTATGTTGCTTCATGAGTTGTATATCATGGATCATCGATTCTTCTGTAATGGATCGCCCCAATACCGGATCCCATTCATGGCGGTTTACACCGCGAAACATTACTGCTTTTCCATTCACTAAAAGTTGTCTATTTACTACTTCAATACGTTTAAATCCAACTTTTTGTATGAAAGATTCCACCATATTTCCTTGGGAGTCTGTGAGCGATATTTGGAGATCATATAAAGTTGGAGATTCTGCAGACCATGGTTTCACTTTAAGGTTTTCTGCTTTAAAAACCACAGGATTGGATGAGTCTATAGGAATCGCATAATCTTCTTTATATAATACAGATTTTCCACTTAAAACAGCCTCTAAGTTATATTTTCCTGTAAAACGCTCCTGATTAAAGAGTTCCACCTTCAAGGACAGATTCCCTGTTTTGTTATTAGTATTAAGGTCTGCATAAACGAAGAAATCAGAAATTCGTGCTTTTGGAGCAGCATAGAGATATACATCCCGCTCTAATCCACTGACTCGCCATGTATCTTGTCCTTCCAAATAAGAACCATCGGAGAATCGGAAAACTTGAACTGCGACTTTATTCTTTCCCTTAAAAACTTTGTTGGTGATATTGAATTCTGCAGGCGTTTTGGATCCCTGGCTGTATCCGATAAATTCTCCATTTAACCAAAAATAAAAAGCAGATCGTACGCCACAAAAACGAATAAATATATCTCTATTTTCCCAAGAGTTTTTCAATTCAAACATTTTTACATAGGAGCCCACAGCATTATAATCATGTGGCACATTGGGAGGGTCCGGCTTGAAAGGGTATTCTTCATCTAAATAAATTGGAACTGAATAACCCTGCATTTCCCAATGGCCGGGGACAATAATCTCATCCCAACTTTTTACAGAATAATTTGTTTTTTGAAATCCCTCTGGTCTTTTATCAGGATTAGATGCAAAATTGAAATTCCATTTCCCATTCAGAGATTGAAAATATTTTGATTGTGTCAAATCATTACTAACTGCTAAATCCTTAGACTCAAAGGGGAAAAAGTGAGCTCGAGATTCTTCCCGGTTTACCTTAAAAATGGTTGGATCTTCCCAATATTTTTCTATGGATGGTTTGTTTAAATCATTCAATGTAATTATAACAACAATAAACAGGAGAAAAATTCCCCCAGCAATAATTGACTTATTCATTTATCTATTATGTATTTATCCAAAGCTAGAATTTTTTCCAATGTTTCTGCAAGGAAAAGCGCATTTTCGCGTGTCAAAACCAGGGGTGGTTTTATTTTTAGTACATTATAATCAGGACCGTCTGTACTAATTAATATTCCCTTCTCTTTCATGGAATTGACGATTTGGGATGCTTCTTTATCTGCTGGGTCTAAAGATTCTAAATCGCGAACCAATTCTATCCCTAAGAATAATCCATGCCCTCTCACATCACCAATTATGGAATATTTTTCTTTTAATTCATTTAATAATGATTTCAGATATTTACCAACATCTTTCGCATTTTGCTGCAGTTCATCCTCTTCTATCACATTTAAGACCGCATGTCCCACAGCACAGGAAACAGGATTCCCACCAAATGAATTGAAAT
>CAZPHE010000095.1:0-7283 GCA_964586315.1 uncultured bacterium
CATATCATAGTCAGCACCTGTATTGTTATAAATCTCAAGATATTTGTTGTAACTACTGCCTTCTGCCCATTCAGAAAAGAAAAGAGCTGGCTCTGCTGGCCAGATGGTAAAAGTAATACCCGTTGGAGACGGTCCATCATCAGCAAGTAGATTGCCATCAGAATCATAAAAACCATAGGCACACTCACTATCATAGGTTCCTGCAGTCCACACTGTTGAGATTTCATCCCCTAGTTCAGCATCAAAGAAATAATTATTCCATGATCCCTCATTATCTTCTTCGCCTACAGTAAGACCTTCTGCAAGCAGGGTTCCATTCAAATAAAGAGCAAGAGACGCACCATTCCAACCATCTCCATATGAATCAGCCATATATAGTTCATAGGTCTCTGTACGAGTTCCAGGATCTCTATGATCTGGAAGACGAATCTCTGTTACTGTTCTTTTGGGTTTTTCCGGGCTACCATTAGCCCAAAGAGATACACCCATAGCCAGAACAATTGTCATTGCTATCGCTTTACGCATGTAAACCTCCAAGGTTTTTTATTAAAACTATTTTTTAAAAGGTAGGTATGTAGTTAACTACTAGGGATAATGTTATAAACCATATCACCAAGTCAGGTGTAATATAATGTATTACGCAAAAATTTTGCAAGGAGTAAAATATAAGAATTAACCAAAAAAATAATGATCATTTTACCCAAATTGGAAGCACAGTCGTAACATCAAGAAATGGAAGTATTACAAAATAGAGAAGTACAACTAAAACTATAATCACCAAAAGATTCAGCCTAAAGCCTGCCCTTGACATTTGGGGAATTGAAAGATGTCCGCTTGCGAGGACACATGCATTAGGACCAGTCCCAGAAGGTAACATAAAGGCACACGATGCAGCAATCGTAGCAGGAATCATTAAAAGGTACGGATGAAAACCACCTGCCGTAGCAAGACCAGCTAAAACAGGGAGAAAGATTGCTGTGGTGGCCGTGTTAGAATTTATCTCAGTTAAAAAGACCATTGCGGTAACTACCAGAAGAACGATCAATAAGATGGGTATACCCTCCAAACTCATTACCTCAGCGATCCATTTGATTAAGCCGGAAGATTTAAAAGATGATGCTATTGCCATTCCACCACCAATCATCATCGAAAGAGCCCAAGGAATTTCTTTCGCATCCTGCCACTCAAGGAGTCGCGTCTCCTTACCTTCTTCATTTTTATGCCCACTTGGTAAACTAAATAAAGCTATAGATGATAGAAAAGCCACAGTGGAATCCTTGACATATGCCTCTACCCCAAGAATTTCTGACCACCAATTCCTGAATATAAAACCCAAAGCATAAAAAATAATAATGACGGCAACTCTTTTTTCTCCTACCGACATTGACCCCAGTCCTTGGTACTCCTGTTCTATAATCTGGTTTGATCCTTTGAGATCACCATCAATGTTAAAATATTTTACAAGATAGATCCACGTGATTGGTAAGAAGACTATGACAAATGGGATCCCTATCTTTAACCAGTCTGTGAAAACAAGCGCAGGCGCTTCTGGAAAGATCTCTTCAACCGTACTTACAAAAAGAAGATTAGGTGGTGTCCCCACTAATGTGCCAGTTCCTCCAATACTTGCTGAGTATGCAATACAAAGCATCAATGCGGGTGCAAACCTTGAGATATCAGCACCCATCTCCTTCTCACGGTATAATATTGCCATACCAATAGGTAGCATCATTAGAGTCGTTGAGTTGTTCGTAGTCCACATGGATAGGATTCCTGTTGCAATCATAAAACTAAGCATGATTCTTTGCCGACTCGTACCCAATGTCCTGATCGTTAACAAAGCGATACGTTTATGCAAATTATTAGTCTCAATTGCCTTGGCAACAAAAAAGGCACCTAATATTAGAAGTACAATATGATTACCATAACTGTCTGCAATTTGTTTTGAATCAAGCACTCCCAAAAATGGAAATAATGCAATAGGTATAAATGATGTAGCAAAAATAGAGATAGCCTCTGTAACCCAAAATACTGCCATAAGCATTGATACTGCTGCAGCTTTCATTGCAAGTGGGTTCATATTTTCAGGAGGTGGCAATACCATTAAAATGGTAAAAATACTTATCCCTAATCCTATACCAATCTTTTGTCTCATATCCATAATGATTTAATTCCCAAAAAGATATTCGCAGGTGCTTGGTTCTATACCATGATTATCGTGTCCAACATCTGGGACAGTGATTAACTGCAACTCAAATTCTAAACCATTTACTTTTGCTTTTTCTATTGCACTGGTGTATAAAAGATCCGAATCTGATGTGAGCGTGTAAATGGAATTAAAATAGTCATCAGCATTTCTATTCATTCCGTGTATTACAATGACTGTTTTATTTAGGTTATCATTCGAATTATATGAATCTCGATTTGAAAAAAATGGTAGATTAATCTCTGTATTATTTTTTATGATTGAAAAATTCTGATCACCCACATCATCAACCTGAGCAAAAATAAAATTAATACCCATAGTTAGAATAAAAGTCTGGGTAAATATCCTAAACTTTAACATTAAGGTATATTTATCCTTATTCAACTATATTTCCAATGATTATTTTTAAAAAATAAAAAAGGGGCCAAGCCCCTTTTTTTCACATTTCTTAGGTTTTATCCTAAATATCTACGAAGGTTCTTACTCCGTGAACGATGTCGTAAACGCTGGATAGCTTTTTCTTTAATTTGACGTACTCTTTCTCGCGTTAGATCAAATTCTTCACCTATCTCATTTAATGTCATAGCACTATCCCTATTGATGCCAAAATACATTTCAAGTACTATTCTTTCTCGATCAGATAATGTCTCAAGAGCACCATTTACTTCTTCACTCATTGATTCCATCATAATTTTGGCTTCTGGTTCTTCTGCTTCTCCATCTTCAATAATATCTAGAAGGCTACTATTCTCACCCTCTTGAAAAGGTGAATTTAAGGAGCTATGCCTCCTGGAATACTGCATCGCCATAAGCACCTCATCACCACTCATTTCAAGTTGTGCACCTATTTCATCACCTTTTGGCTGACGCTCTACTTCTGCTTCAAGTTTTTCAGCTGCTCGCGTAATTTTTGTAATTGTTCCCACACGGTTAAGAGGTAAACGAATTAATCTGGACTGCTCAGCAAGTGCCTGAAGAATGGATTGTCTGATCCACCATACAGCATAAGAAATGAATTTAAACCCACGTGTATGATCAAAACGCTTAGCTGCTTTTATCAGACCCATATTACCTTCATTAATAATATCAGCCAAAGATAAACCATTCCCCTGATATTTTTTTGCAACAGAAACTACAAAACGAAGGTTAGCTTCAACCAATTCTTTCATGGCTCTTTCATCACCATTTTGTATTGCTATTGCCAACTCTACCTCTCTCTCTGGTGGTAAAGGATTAAATCTACCAATCTCTGCAAGATACAAACTGATACTTCCACTAGAGACTTTAATCGGTTTCCCTTTTTTCTTATTTGGCTCTTGTTGTTTCGTACTCACTTTTTTACCGGATGTTTGTTTTTCAACTGCAACCTGATTCTGGTCACCTTTTTGTTGGTCTTTCTTGGTATTGGCCAATTATTGACTCCCTATAATGATTTTGATAGTATTCGGCTTGGATAAAGCCGGCTAAGTTAATTAGAAAATTCTATTTTATAAATAGAATCTTCCTTGTTTGTATATTGTCTTTTGTACTTACATGTAATATATATGTTCCTGAGGACACATTTCTTTCAGGTGACCAAATAATATTTTTTGTTCTATTTGTAAGTTTAGGAATAAAAAAATGATCAATCTCATTTCCATTAATTGAAAAAATAGATATTTTTATTTGACCTGAAGTAAAACCTTCTAAGACAAAATTAACACTACCATTGAACGGATTTGGATAAGCAGGAGACAGTAATAATTGTTCGAAATTCGGATTGAAATCATAATCAGATTCAGTTAAAACAAAATCAGGATAACGTGTAATCCCATCATAATTAAAAGTAATCAATTCTTCATTTTGCAATCCTTGCCAATTATTTTCTCCACTATTTTCAGGATACGTCATAATAGCATAGTGCTCAGACGACTCAGAAAAATAGAGTCCATTACTACCTCCAAAGATAAAAAGACTTGTTCCATTGGAAAAAATAATGTTTAATTGACTTGCATAAGTCCCTGCCTTTAAAATATTTATCAAAGCTGATTGGATACCAGAAAGTATATCACCTTCAAATTCTATTTTTTGCATTAAATATAGTAAAATTAATTCTGAATCAACGACATTTTCCCAACCATCTCCTCTCCAATCACTTCCATCAAAAGTTTGTGGAGGGTTTAATTCGAGCCAAGATAAATCAGTATTGTTATTCGTTATCAAATTATAAAGAATATTTTTATCAACAGTTCCATTATGTACTAAAGAAAAGGATTCTTGTTCAGTGTAATACATCCACGGATGGGGATTTGGAATTGTATTGGAACCTGAAGTAGCAACTCTAAGATGCCCAATACCAATTGTACCAGACTCATGATCTAAAAGCTCATTTACTGTAGACCAATAAGCTATTGAGTCTGTTGTTGCAGGAATACTGGAACGATAAAGAGGCATAACAGAATTTGAAGATATCTGGTTATATCGTAATAAAGCCCAACCATTTAACATTGATTCTGATTGATAAAAAAAAGTCGTTAATTGATCATTAATATTATTAAGTTCTTTTGTAGAAAGAGCTGAGAAAGTATAATCAGATTTTGCATAAATCGCCCAGATTTTGCATGCAGTTAATGACTGAATCATTACAAAAGAAATAATAATTATTTTTATAAGATACCTCATCAAAAAAATTTTAAATAGTATAATATCATAAATAACCTTAAGAATTAATTATGTAAATCTATATATCTTTTAATTTTTTTCTCTAAAATATTTAGAGGCACTGCTCCATCTCCAAGTACTACATCATGAAAATCGCGTATATTGAAGTCATCACCCATCTTTTTTTCAGCTAGCGATCTGAGTTCACGAATTTTCATTTCACCAATTTTATATGCCAGCGCCTGACCTGGCCAGACAATATAACGATCAATTTCTACTACAACATCATTTTCTGTTTTCGCAGTATTATTTAACATAAAATTAATGGCTTCCTGACGTGTCCATCCCTTTGCGTGTATACCCGTATCAATAACGAGTCTACATGCTCGCCACATTTCATAAGTAAGTTGACCAAACTTACTATATGGATCACTATAGAATCCCATTTCTTCTGCAAGCTTCTCTGAATATAGTCCCCAACCTTCGATATAGGCAGTATATCCACCATATCGTCTAAACTCAGGAATATCTTCAAGCTCTTGAGCTAAAGCAATCTGTAAATGATGTCCCGGCACTGCTTCATGAATAGATAAAGCCTCCATTTCATATTTTGGTCTTGTTTCAAGCTTATAAGTATTGGCCATAAAATATCCGGGACGTCCTGCTTTTACATTTCCAGGATAGTAATATGCAGTAGGTGATGCAGGTGCCTGATATTCTGGTATAGCTTTTACACCATAAGAAAGCCGTGGAAGTAATCCAAAAAATTTAGGTAATGCAGCATCTGCTTTCTTACAAATAACTCTATATGAATCCAGTAATTCTTCTTTATTATTAAAATAAAATTCTGGGCTTGTCCTTAAAAATGTGAGGAATTCTTCAAAAGTACCATCAAACTTTGTTTGTTTTATCACATTATACATTTCTGTTTTTATACGAGCTACTTCATTTAGCCCAATCTCATGGATTGTTTCAACACTTAGCTCTGTTGTTGTATATCGTTTCATTTGATAACGATAATAATCATCGCCATTAGGAAAATCTTTACAGGCAATTGATTCTCTGCAGTTTGGTAAATACGACTCATTAAAATATGAGTATAATGAACGATATGCAGGATATACATGGTTAGTTAACGCATCTATTAATTCTGTTCTTAATCTCATCTGATCCTTCATTGATATTGATTCCGTGAATTCTTTAACAGGTTTATATAAAGAAGACTCTTCAATCGGTATTTCAAATTGTACCTGAATTTGCTTTGATACAGAACCCATTACAATTTTTGGCGGAACCCAACCGGCATCAACTCCACGGTTCATAAGATCCATAGTTTGTTCTACCTTTTTCGGGAAAGCAATCATTCTTGAAATATAATTTTCATAATCAATGACTTTTTTAAAAGGCATATAATCTGCAAGACCTGCAAAACCAATCTGAATACCACCCATTTGATTAATTGGGATTAAATAGGAAAAATATTGAAATCCTTCAATTTCTTGTTGAAGTTTATCTAGATATAAATCAAAATTTAATTTGTCATCTTCTGATAATTTAGAGCGTTGAATTTTCTGAAGTTTAGTCATCAGCTCACGCATCTCTTCTTGACGCTTTATAACAGTTTCATACGATACATCGTTAAGCTTATTATCGAATCGATTATCGCCTAAGCGTGTTGCCCATTCAGGATTATTTATGATACCTTTTTCCCATTCAAAATCCAGTATATCATGAAATTTTTCAGTTTCAGAAATTTTTCCCATATCAATCTCTACTTTTGTATGGATTGAACAACCAATTAGTACTAAATATAAAAAAAAGAAGGTTGCCCTCATCGGATTTTAGAATGTTAGACTTATAGAATAACCCTGTACATTCTTAAAAACACCAAACTCAGTAAATACATAATCAATATTGATAAGTGGTCCCCTAGGAATTTGATATTTTATCCCAGTACCAAAAGATATACCCTGTTGTGGCTTTAAACCTAGCTCACTACCATCATCCAAATTATAAAAAGTGTGTGATTTACCTAAACGGAGGAAAACCATATCAAATACATTATATTCTAGACCAAGATTGAGATATTCTGGGTTATTATTAGGATGGATAGCATCAACTGAAAGAAGACATTTCATAGTAGGAGAAAAAAGAAATTCCCTGCTAAGACCAAACCTAAACATTAGAGGAAGCGGCCATTGTGTTGTCCCCAGATTTCCATCGATCCTATCATTATTACCGTATATGGTTTCATCCACATCTATATCAACCAAGGTATTCACACCTTGCATAGCGAGTTTTCCACCAAAATTAGATATACTCATCCCAATATTTAAGTTTCGTTTTGTAATAAAAAGTGTCCCAATATCTACCGCAAATCCTTGTGCTTTCATTTGCCATATAGACTCTTGAATAAATTTTGTCTGGATACCAAAAG
>CAZPHE010000096.1:0-7113 GCA_964586315.1 uncultured bacterium
AAAATTATAAACACCATATTGTTTTGCAGATGATTCAAGCCTAGCAGCTAGATTAACTGTATCTCCCATCATAGTATAATTCATTCTCATTTCCGATCCCATATTTCCAGTAACCATTTTACCGCTATTTAATCCTATTCGGTGTTGCATAGAATAAACAATATCTGGCCAATTATTTTCATTTTTCCACTTGATCCTTAATTCATTTAAAGCATTCTGCATTGCAAGTGCAGTTTTACATGATTTCAATTCATGGTTTTTAACTGGCGCAGGTGCACCATAAAAGGCGACAATAGCATCTCCAATATATTTATCAAGTGTGCCTTCATTATCTAGAATGACTTTTGACATGACAGTTAAATATTCATTCATTAAAGCAACCATCCGTTCTGGTTCTAAAACCTCAGAAAAAGTTGAAAAATTTTGAATATCTGAAAAAAAAGCAGTATGATAGCCCTCTACACCTCCTAATTTTGGTGCTTGTTTCTCTTCATACATCTTATCTAAAACTTTAGGTGCAATATAAGTTCCGAATGTTTCTCTTAGAAATTTCTTATCTTGCTTTTCATGTAGAAATTGATAAATAATATTGCTAGAAAAAGTCAAAATTAACCCTGAGATTGGAGCTATTATAGGCATAATATAAGATTCACCTGGACCGGGAAGTGCTATCTGTAATTGTTCATAAAAGCTATTATGGATACTATCTGGAATTATAGACTTAATAATTGATTTAAAAAACCAACCATAATCATTAGAAAACATACCCATACTTATGGAATAATAAATTAAACCTTCAAAAAAAATACAAAATCCAGCTACTATAGGGTGTAAATCAATAATATTAAGAATAGCATATGCAACAAAGCATAAAATAAAGATAAGTAAAATATTAACTAAAGGATAAGGTGCTCCTTCCGAAAAATAACGTGTCGTTTTGCCACCAAAAACCTTAATGTAATTATCGTGTAAAATTGTCTGGATTGCATTAGCATGGGTTTCCATTCCAGGAGTAAGTTGACTAAGGCCCATATAGTTATAAAATGGAGTTGATTTCACATCATGTATAACTTCAACATTGACTCCAATTATAACTATCTTATTATAAAATGGTGATTTTGTAATATCAAACTCAGTTCCAATACCCATCATGCTCATCATATCATTCCTTTCTTCTTGATTTTCAATTGCAAGTATCCAATCCGGTATCTGGCCAGGAATAAATTGACTCATCCAATCAATATCCTCTGGTAAATCATAATCTTGTGTATCCAATACCTGTGATAAAGAGAATCTCGGGAAAGTACCCCAGGGTTTTAAACTTTCATCTCCAGGGTGTTTATATCCTGATGGAGGACCGTAATAGTTCACAAGAAAATTGTTGGTCCTACCATAAGATCTTATTTTTAAATCACCAAATTCAAAAATAAGGTTATCTCCATCCCATATTGGAACTGCATCATCAGAAATATCTAAAAATTCTTTTGCACATTTTAATCCAAGTGTTAAATAAGCAATATCTGGTTGATGTTCCATGTATCCAGCAATACTGTATTGTCTAGAAAAACCATCAGTATCCAACATATCATTTATAAGTCCTGTTTCTGGATTCACTTCCATGATTTCTGGTACTGGAAAAGCAATATATGTAGGTGGAATTCTAGTTGACTCACGAACCATCTTTACATCCATAACTATTTTTGTTCCATTTTCCATTGCTTTTTTTATAGATTGTGCTAATAATATATCACCATGACCAGGTAAATATTGCTGAAATTGAGGTGGTAAATTCCCACTGACGCTTCTTAAATATTCAGATCTTGCATCTGGTGAATCAAACTGAATATCAAATGCTATAACACTAGCTCCAGCTTTGGAAAGATTATCAACAACTTTTGCCCAAATATCTCCTCTAGGATAAGGCCAGGGAACTTTATTATCTTTTAAAATTCGCCAAGATTCATCATCAACTTCAACAAGGACAACATCAGTACCCATTTTAATTATGGTAGAGTCACTCGCTCTCCAGCCAGTTAATGGACCTCTTATAGTATGAAAACGATAATCATAAGTTTTGAGCTCTAAAAAATCAAAAAGACCAATCCAATGTAAAAAACAAGTAAGAAAAATAGATCCTAGTGCTAGGCTTAAATCAAAATAATGACTAATTAAAAAAGATTTTATTTTTTTAATCAAAACTTATACCCTAATGTCAGATTAACTCCTGAACTATTCATAGACCAATTTTCTCTTTTTTCATCTGTTTTTCCATCTCCATCATTATCAATTTCATCAAAATTATTATTTTTATTATTATTAAGCCTAATAGAACTATTGAAAGTTAAAGTTAATTTATCAAAGATATCCCAATCACAGCCTAATTTACCTCCATAAAGTTTTATAGCAGTATCGTCTTTTTTTCCATTTGTTGTGTAATCAATTCCTGATCTTAACCTTAATCTATTTTCTAAAAATGCATATTGTGCAGACATCATATATGATGTCCAAGTATTCGTTTGTTTTTGAGCAATATTATTTTGATCTAAATAAGGTATGAAAATTTTAGTTTGATTAAATGTTGATGTTGTTTTTAATGGAAATACAAATCGTGTAGAAAGTGTTGCTGCAAGTGATTGCGTCTCTGCTTTTTGGAAAAAAAAATCTTTTTTACGATTTGAAGCTAAATTATCAGTATAAGAAATGGAATTCACATTAATGGAGGAAGTTGTTGTAAAATTCTCAAAATTACCTGGGAGATTAATTGAAGCCATAAGATTTAATGCCTGAGAATCCTCACGATTATCTCCAAGATAATTACCATATTGATCAACATCAATAGAATCTATTCCATTTGTTTTACCAATTGATTGTATATTCATTATAATTGATGGTGCACCTGGTCCGGGAACTAAGGTGGTATTTAGCGAGACTGTTTTAGTTGCTACTGGATTGGTAACTAATTCTGATAGTTTATTATCTCTGTATTTATATCCAGCAACAAACATTAACCTCCTACCTAATAAAGATAATCGATCATTAATAAAAAACTCTCGGATATTATTAGTCAGAAATGGATTTCCAAAACTTTTGTATTGTGAACCTAATTGCCTATACTCAACTAAGATATTATTAAACATGTAACTGCCTTTCACTCTAAAAAAATATGCGGATGCAGGCATATTTAATATTGCTCTAAGAGTGCTCTCCTGTGCAATTATAGGATCGATTGGAAGAATAGGAGCCATGTATAAAGGGTTAACGGTAAAAACATCACTATAGTCGTCAATAAATTTTCCTATATCACTAACAGGATAATCACCAAGTAATTTCCCATCAGGTATTGTATCCATAAGTAAATCAAGAGAGTCTTTATTCGCCCTTCCTGCCCATATATTATAATTAGTCAGACTCATATTCCACCCTAATTGAAAAAGCAATTTTCGATTATCCAAAGCACCTTCGACTTCAAACCCTAATGCTAAATTTTCTTGGGGATTGCCATTTGCCCAATTTTTATTTTTAACTTTTATTAAATTTGAGTTTCCATTTGCAACCGAATCGATAAATCTAGCTAATGTATAGTACGTTGTTACTGTATCCCCAGTAATACTACTATCAACAGAAAACGTACTATTTTCAGAGGCATATAAATTTATCTTATCGAAATCATCTTTTGCTTTTAAAAGATGTATCCCAGCTTTAAAATTATTATTAAAGGATAGTCCAAATCGATAAGCATTAATCTTCCTAGGAAAAGTATAACCTTTCCGGTTAAAAAGATAAATTCTATTACCAGATGCATCATATTTAGCGTAATCCGTTAATAATTCATATGCACGATCGATACCATTTTGATATTGGACTGCCCGTATAAGTTCACCTGAAACTGTTTGTAGTTCAAAGCCTCCCGTTAATTCAAAGCCCAATAGATCTTTACCAAAAATTCTGAATCCATTAAAACCTATTTTATAATCAAAGCCAGCATCGATATGCCTACCATTTACTCTTTTCCCATCAAGTAAAAATGGTGATATTGAAGGATAAACATCACCATTCTCAATTTTTAAATAATCTGTAATTTGGATTATAAAACTGGAACGATTAATTGGTTGTAAAAATTTTGATTCACGACTTGATGCTCTTGAAGAATATCTGATCTTAATCCAACTTATTTCAGCATTTAGCTTGCTGGAATATTCTTGGTCATCTATTGATATACTAGATGCATTACTTTGGGATTTTTTCCCGAGAAAAGAACCATTATACTTAAATGATTCTGAAAAATTTTTCACTCCTTTACTAATGCTAAAAGTCCATTCAACTGGTTCTACATCCATTCCATATTTTGTTTTAAATAATAATTTTATTTTATAAAAACCAAACTCTAGTTCTTCCGATGGAACTAAAGATAGGACATCATCAAAAATAACTGTCTGGTCAGTATAATCTTTATTATTAACCAGTAATTGGAATTTAGATTGATCTACACTTGGAGCATTAAAAAGTGAAGCAGAAATAACAACTTCATCAGGCAACATAACTGATCCAGTTTCAGGTGAGAGTACTAAAATATCTGCATTAGTATAATTATTATTTTTATTAATACTCTTTTTTTGTATACCAACAGTTTTTGTTGATATAACCTTGATAAATAAAGGTTTATTGAATGGATCATCTATTAAAGGCATTGCTATACGCCCGCCATCATATGTTTGTAATATTGTTAAATATTCAATTCCACTTATTGTTACTCTATGTGCTGGAATTATACCTGTCCATCTACCATTTTCATATGACATTTTGATTTCTTGAAAACTTAATTTTCCTGTTTCACGAAAATAAAGCATCCCTGATTGAATGGGTTCTTGAGAAAACATTAATTGAGAAATCTGTATAGGATTTCCGATTTCTATTGTACTGGGATTACTATGATGATAAAGATGATTGGATTGAGATAATAAAATGCACATTAGATATAAGTATAACGTCAGAAATACTCTCTGGGAAGTGCGATTTAACATAAGTGGAGTTTTACTGGAATTTAAGATTAAGGAAACAATTATTGATAATCAATAATCATTACTTTTTGATCGCCATTTGGACCTTCCAAATAAATCCTGACTTGGTTTTCTTCTTCATCTTCATCAGTTGGATCATCAGGAATAGATGATGAATCTGTCTCTTCAACGCCAAGATCTCCATCAGGTGTAGACAGCCCAGACATACCTTCAGAAACATCTATTTCTTCTCCACTTTCATTATTTGTAAGCCCTACAAGCCCTTCAATACCTATTATAAGGTCCCCATCTGATGGATCTGTAATTAACCAAAAATCTGTACCTTTAACCGATGCAACTGAAGTTGGTGTTTGAATGACGAAATCTGTATTTTGTTTTTTTACTGTTGCCCTAATTGTACCAATATCCATATTAATTTTTTTTGAAATACTTTTTGCAGAGCGTTGACCTGTAATGACAGCCTCTGAATTCTCTTTCAATTTTAATGTCGATTTATCATCAATAAAAATAATTGCAGTAAATCCTGATGATCCAGTTCGAATTTTATCACCATCAGATAGAATTGTACCTGGTTTTAAATCTGAAAAGTTATCAGTTCCATCTGGCATAATTTCAACTAAACCTTTTACCTTGGTAGTGACAGCAATTTTATTACCATAAAGATTTTGCAAAAAAAATAAAACAAGAAAACTATATTTAAAAATTAGTTTCATTCAATTGAAATTGATTGTATTTGGTATTCATTATTAGAAATTTGATTCAATAAGTAATTTAGGCTAGATCCATCTACAGTAATACCATTAACCTCAAATTGTCCAGTTGGTAAAAAGCCTTCGAGATCATTTCCTGACCCAAAAAAAGCATTAAACTGATCATCTCCAAGAATTTGTTGAAGTGCCAACAAAAGTGGGTCTGAAATTTCATCTGGTGTTTCAATACCACCTGCTACACCAATTTTAAAAGCAAATATTGAGGATGACATTTCTTCAGTTCCAGCAGTAGTAGGTAGAGTCATCATAATCTGCCAACAATATATATTACCCTCTTCTAATGGATATGCATCACTAACAGGATATTGAAAACTATTTATATTATCAATCGGATACCAATCTTCTGATTGGTCGAATGGTAATACACGTTGATCTTGAATTGCATCATCAACCGAACTATGGACTTCTGAATTATATTGAGCTACTCTGATATAAGTATTGCATCCATTACACGGTTGAGAAAACCATTGAAATGTAGGAAATGTTGTATAAATAACGTTATCTAAGGTATCAGACAAAGCACCTCCTGGGGATTCTAAAGTAATAGATACGGGAGACTGAACCAAAAATGTCCTGGAATCTGATGCAAGAATCTGATCATTTTCAGATAGAACCGAAACTTCAAAAGAATATTCTCCATCAGCTATTTGTCCTGTTGCCATTACACTTTGTAGAATAGCTTCTACTTGAGTGGGCTCCAATATTTCAATTATATTACCACTTAGTTCAATTGAATTAGGAGGGGTATCTGTATCATAAATAGTCGTCGCTTCTGATGATAAATCACGATTGTCTAAAACTAGGGGTGCCTGTAGGTCAAATAGATCCGTTTCTATTTCAATAATAGTCTGAACATTATTTATACCCAAAGATGGTGAAAGCATTGTAGTCCTAAAATTTATTTTTATTGATACAGGGTATTGATCAGATGAAATTGTATAGCGAAAAATCTGAACATTTGTTGCACCTGTATTAAAATCAAAACTATTTACGTAATAAGTTGCATACTCAAAAATATCACCATCTAGATTAATATTTTGACTTTTCAAAGGAATTAATAGAGTACTAAAAAATAACAGAGGAAAAAATATTTTTTTCATTTCATAATAACATATAATATATCTAATAATATATTGAATATACCTATCTTAATAGAAGCATGACAAAATAAAAATTTTTGCAATTTTAAATTAAAGAATAAAATAGCCCCAAAATATTTTTTGAGGCTATTTAAATATTCCCAGCAGCGTCCTACTCTCCCACGCTAGTCTCCCGCGCAGTACCATCGGCGCTGTAGGACTTAACTTCCGAGTTCGGAATGGGAT
>CAZPHE010000097.1:0-6769 GCA_964586315.1 uncultured bacterium
AAATACTTTTTTATAGTCAGTGGAATCTGAACGATTTGTATGACCTGAGATTTGTGCTTCATTTGCATCATAAAAAACAATGAGCTTTGATAGCCCTAGATGACCAGCTAGCGAAGCAGATCCCAAAGCTACTGGCTCTTGTAGATCACCATCACTTGCAAGTACATATGTAAAATGATTTACTAGTGAAGATGCATCTTTAGAAATTTCTCCGAAAACATTACGAAGGTAAGCTTCTGCATGGGTCATACCTGTACCCATGGCAAACCCTTGTCCAAGAGGTCCAGTGGTACACTCTACACCAGGTATTTCTACTTCAGGATGTCCAGGAGTTTTACTATTTAATTGTCGAAAACTCTTTAGATCATCAATTTTCAACCAACCAATAAATAATAATAGTGAATACTGTAACATAGACATGTGTCCACCTGATAAGATAAAACGATCACGATTAAACCATTCGGGGTTGTCTGGGTCATAGTTTAAATAATCATGATATAAAATATATGCAAAATCAGCACAAGACATAGGACCGCCAGGATGACCACTATTAGCCTGCCTAGTAGCATCCATGACTAAGCCTTTTATTATAGCAATTGCATACTGGTCTTTTTCTTCATTAGACCAATCATAAAAATTATTTAAATCCTGATAAGTTTTCATTTTTATTGAATCAAAAAAGAACGGGAGATTTAATCAAAAAATAAAAAAATTCTAAAAAATGAGTGATTTATTTTACTCAAATTAGTGATTAGAAAGTTGGTAAAAATCATTAATTGTTTTTATAGGATTATTTGATTTGAATACTTCTGATCCAGCTACAAGTACATCTGCACCAGCATCTAAAACTTCTTTAGCATTATGTAATTTGATTCCTCCATCTACTTCTACCAATACACGCTCAAGACAGTTATTAGTTAGATATCTTTTTATTTCAGAGATTCTCTCATTAGATTCAGGTAAATAACCCTGTCCTCCAAAACCAGGTTCTACACTCATTACCAAAACAATATCCACCCTATTCATAATAGGAAGAATATGAGTTAATGGAGTTTTAGGTTTTATTGATACACCAACCTTACAACCGCAAGATTTAATAAGATCGATAATATATTCAGCATCTTGAACAGCTTCAATATGGAATGTAATGTTGTCAGCACCAGCATTGGCAAATGGTTCTACTAGTTTTTCAGGCTCAATTACCATCATATGAACATCTATAAATTTTTGTGTTTTTGATCTTAAGGATTTAACGACAGGTGGCCCAATTGTAAGATTTGGTACAAATTGATTATCCATCACATCTACATGAATCCAATGAGCTCCTCCTTCATCACATATGTTTAATGCAGATTTAAGATCTGAAAAATCTGCAGATAGTATTGATGGAGCTAGTTTGAATTTTTTTCCCATTTATTGATTGATAAATTAATATGTCATTAAGACTTATTGTATTATGGATAAATAAACTCTATCGTTTCATTTAGTTCTTTATTTAAACTACCACTAACCGGACACGATAAAGCTGCATTCTCTAATTTAGATTGAATCTGCCTATCAAACGTCCTATTAAATAAAATCCTTATTTTAATTCCATTTATTCTACGTGGGTTAGGCGCCATAGTTTTTACTACTTCAGCGGTAGTCCCTTCCAATTTAATGCTACTCCTATTCGCAACTATTCCCATGATTGTTAGAATACATGAAGCTAATGCTGTTGCAACAAGATCTGTGGGTGAGAAGGCTTCACCTTTTCCCTCATTATCAAGTGGTGCATCTGTAATGATAGTATTGCCAGATTGTAAATGAACTGCTTCAGTCCTTAATGAACCTAAATATGTCACTTTTGACATCATTGTGAGACCTCCTTAAAGACACGTTTAAAATTCCCACCCAAAATTTTCTTTATATCTACTTTATTATAACCTCTATTTACTAGCATTTTAGTTAGTGCAGGAAGTTTACCAATATGCTCTATATTCTTTGGTAATATTTCTACACCATCCCAGTCTGCTCCTATACCAACATGATCAACACCAATTAAATTTTTCACATAATCAATATGATCAACCACATCACTCAAACTCGGAACAATTGACCGATAATACGGGTTGAGTACTTCACTAACCTTGTACCAACCAGCATCTGTATCTGATCCATAGATTGTATTTATTGAATCAATCAAAAATTTCTGGGATTCTTTAACAGTTTTTTCTTTTTCTGCAAAAGTAGAGTCAATATATGTTGGATAAAAATTTATAAAAACAACACCTCTATTTTCTTTTATTGCAAATAGTTGCTCATCTTTTAAGTTCCTAAAATGAGGACATAATTTATAAACTGATGAGTGGGAAGCAATAATTGGCTTTTTTGTAACTTCTAATATATCTGATACTGTCTTTTCGCCCGCATGAGAAATATCTACCATGATTCCTAATTTATTGCACCTACGAATTACATCTTTTCCAAATTCTGTTAGACCAGTAAAAGTTAAAGAATCGCTGTTTTGTGTTTCATCTTTTGCAGATGTTGCCCAGTCATTTGAATTATTCCAAGTTATACCTAAATATCTCATTCCTCTTTGATATAAAGCATCCAGTTTTTTTAAATCATTTTCTATGGAATGGCCACCTTCTACGCCAATCATGCAAGACAAAATATTTTTTTGATCATTATATACAATATCTTGATAATTATAAGGAATCGCCCAATTATCAGGTACTCTTGAGCAAAGATATTCCAATTGTGAAATCATAGTATTAGCACGCTCAAAATATTTTCCTTTAAATTCAGTTGGAGAAACCCAAATCGAAAAAACCTGAAGATCAACACCTCCTTGCCGAAATTTTATTAAATCAGAGTGACTTTCAGGTAAATTTGTTAAAATATCTCTTCCAGTAAGAGATCGGAGTAATACATCATTATGTGTATCAACAACAAATGCATCAATATGTAGTTTTGAAACATCTGTATCACAAGAAGTAAATAATAAGAGATTTATTATTACAATAAGTTGTGAAATTTTTTTCATCTTATTGGCATTAATTGGTTTTCAATATTTTTATAGAGTTGGCTTTTTGTGATATTTCCAGTTATATAAGAATCCATTATATTAAATTGAATTTTTCCTCTTTCATAAACTTGGGCGTACGGGATTTCATAAAAGGATACCATAGAGTATCTTGGAACAAACTGATTCCAAAATTTATTCTCTAAATAAAGTTCAAGTTCTCTTCGTTCTTTATAGTGTGGATTATTTACAGAATCTCTCATCTCAATATAGTTTTCAATAGCCATATTGGCAATAGCATGACCATTTGGTACCTGTATATTAGAGAATTCTGAGAATATTTTTTCCCAATCACCATTAAAATTTTCAATGAATGAATTCATGACGGTACAATCTTGTAATGAAGCATTCATACCTTGACCAAAAAATGGTACAATCGCATGAGCAGCATCCCCAAAAATAGCTGTGGTTTCTTTGTAATGCCATTTATCGCAATAGATAGTAGCTAGTTTCCCAACTGGTTTTTGTTGGTATTCATCACAAAGATCAGGTATAAGTTCTTTTGCATCAGGAAAATTTTTATTAAATAGATCTAATACCTTGTTTTGTGAATTGATTGATGCAAAGCTAATATCGCCTTGTACAGGAAGGAATAATGTGCAGGTAAATGATTGATCAAAATTTGGCAGAGCAATAAGCATAAATTGACCCCTGGGCCAAATATGCAAAGCATTCTGTTCCATTTGGAATTCACCAGAATTATTTGGAGGAATTGTAAGCTCTTTATATCCATGCCCCAATGGTTTTTTAGAAAATTGTATCGAGGAATTTTTAATCATAGAAACTCTTACTCTAGATGAAGCTCCATCAGATCCTAATAGTCTATTAAACGGTATACTTTTAGATTGAAAATTTAGTTTAGATTGATTCAAATCCACATCAAGTAAATTATGATTAAAATGGAATTTTATCCTTTCTGTGCTTTCTGCATGATCCATTAAGACTATATTGAGATTCGATCTAGAAACTGAATAAATAACTTCATCCTTTTTCTGGCCATAGGGTTGCAGGTGTATATTACCATCAATATCATGAATCATACGGCCGCTCATTGGCAGCAATCTTGATTCAATCTTTTCATAAACACCTATATCTTTTAAAGCTCGAATTCCTCGAGCAGAAAGAGCAAGATTGATTGAGCGACCAGCTAGCTGTGGATTAATTCTCATATCAGATCGAGTTTCATATATATCCACAAGATAACCTAATTTTGATAAATATGTAGCCATAACAGGTCCTGCTAGACCTGCACCAACCAGTGAAATATGATTTCTATTGGACAATTTTTTCTTTTAGTATTTCAACAAAATCAAATATTTCAGTATATGTATTGAATAAAGGATGTGGTGCTACCCTAATAACATCAGGATTACGCCAGTCACAAACCACACCCTGTCGTAAAAGATGATCATATATATCCTTTCCTCCAGGAACTACCATAGAGATTTGACATCCTCTAGCTTCAGGTGTAATTATATTTACTGCTGGTATATATTGATTAATTAGATATTCCATGTATGATGAAAGAATTTTACCCTTTTTACGTATGGTATTCATACCTACTCTACTATAAATCTCCATTGAAGCTAATAACGGAGCCATTCCCATAATCGGTGCATTACTGATTTGCCAACCTTCAGATGTTAATATTGGATCAAATGTGGGTGACATTTCAAATCTTGAATATTTATTATGACCCCACCAACCAAGAAATCTTGGACCATCCCAATGATGATGGCGTTCATGTATAAAGACACCAGAAGGACTTCCTGGTCCTGCACAAAGGTATTTATAGGTACACCATGCAGAAAAATCTACATCCCAATCATGCAAACTTAATGGCAAATTACCTACACTATGTGCGAGGTTGAATCCTACTACAGCTTTTTTTTCTTTGCCAGCTCTTGTTATCTTTTCCAGATTAAATGCCTGACCGGTGTAGTAGTTCACACCTCCTAAGTAGATAACTGCAAGCTCATCTCCATGATTTTCAATAGCAGAAAGAATATCCTCATGGCGTAATATTTTTTCTTCCTTCCTTGGAACGAGTTCAACTAAAGCTGATTCTGGATCATATCCATGAAATTTTATCTGACTTTGTACAGCATAATGATCAGATGGGAAAGCATCTTTTTCAATCATTATCTTATATTTTTTTTCATTAGGTTGATAGAATGATACCAATAAAAGATGAATATTTACGGTTAGGGCATTCATTACAACAACTTCTGGATTTAAAGCCCCAACTAATTTTGCAGTAGATTCTGTAAGTCTTTCATGAAATCCAACCCAACGATCTTCTTGACCAAGAACACCCTTTTCAGACCAGATAGATAACTCTTTTTTTATATAATTTGGAACTGTTTTGGGTTGAAGTCCTAATGAATTACCTCCAAAATAGATTAAATCTTTACCGCTAATATCTTTAGGATAATGGAACTGATTACGATATTCACTCAATACATCCTGTTGATCTAGAGATTTAGCAAATGATCTTAATTTTTCGTAAATCATTTATAGTGATCATGTTTCAAAGCTAACCAATCCAATGCATTCTTATATAATAAATTATTTTGAACATCATTCGAAAGGTTCGACGATTTTATCAAAAACCCCGGCTCGGTTTCACCTAAAGGAAATGGATAATCTGAACCCATAGCAATCTTTTTATCACCTATTTTATTTATTAGATAGTTTAACATATCAATATCATGTACTAATGAATCAACCCAGAATTTTCCTAAATAATCTGTTGGATCCACCTTATTATCAATGGCACAAAGATCCGGGCGGGTATCAAAACCCTGTTGAATCCTTCCTACGGTTGCAGGGAATGCCCCTCCACCATGAGCAAAGGCCACCCTAAGATCAGGCAACCTTTCAAATACTCCACCAAAAATCATAGAGCAGATAGCTCTGCTTGTTTCTGCAGGCATACCAACTAACCAGGGAAGCCAATATTTTTCCATTTGGTCTTTCCCCATTATATCCCATGGATGTACAAAAATAGATGCCCCTAAATCCGATGCTGCTTCAAAAATTGGAAAGAATATTGGATCACTTAGATTATTACCATTAATGTTTGAACCGATTTGTACTCCAGCTAAACCAATATCTTTTACACATCTCTCTAATTCACTGATTGCTAATTTCTGATCCTGCATAGGTATTGTACCAAGCCCAATGAATCTCATGGGATATTCATCAACTATGCTAGCTAAATGATCATTAAGGATCTTTGATAGTGTGTGAGTATGTTTTGGTTCTGCCCAATAGCTAAACATCACAGGTACTGTAGACAACACCTGTATATCTACGTTGCTATTATGACAATCATCTATTCTAGCAATAGGATCCCAACAATTACATTCTACTACACGAAAACTCTTACCATTTTTCATCATACGAGCAGTACCATCTGGATTATGATCTAAACTGATCCAGCCATTATACCCAAATTTTTTTTCTAAATCTGGACAACTCTCTGGAATAATGTGAGTATGTATATCAATTATCAAAACAAATCAATTTGGAGGATCTTGTACTGATCCACATGAGTCACAGGTTCTTGCATCAATATTGTTCCAATACGATTCAAATAATGGTGGAAGTTGAGCAACAATGTCTTCCAGATCCAAAGTGACTTCATAAAGAAGATCATCACATTGGTCACAATACCACTGGAAACCATCCAATGCC
>CAZPHE010000098.1:0-6734 GCA_964586315.1 uncultured bacterium
TTTTTTCTTATCTCCTGATGCTTTATCAGCAAAACTTTTTTGTTTTTTTGCCATCGTTTTAATTTTCTCCTTTTAAGAATAGGGTGACCAATTTATCAAGCAAAACCTCTAAACTCAATGAATAAGAAAATCTATTTAGATCCGGTATTTTTTTTCATTTTTGCTTTAGCAAGTTTTCGCATATCTATAACATTATCATGTTCATCAACAATTTCTACACCGAGGAGCGTTTCTATTGCATCTTCAAGCGTTATCAATCCAGTAGTAGTACCAAAATCATCAGAAACAAAATAAATCTAATACATCTGCAACAGAGGTTTTTTCAATTACTGAATGAATTGGTTTCATCATTGTTTTCATTTTAATATCAAATTTATCTTCTGCCTGTTTATTTACTAAGGTATAGCGATTAACAATCCCAATTATTTGGTCTAAATCATTTTTATAAATAGGTATGCGTGAAAAAGAAATAGGTGAATGTTTTTGAATCACTTCACCTACCGTGTCTGATTCTTTTAAAGCAAAAATAACTGACCTTGGTGTCATTATATCTTCAATAGGCATATCATCTAATTTCATCAGATTCTCAATAATATCTCCTTCTTGCTCATCAATTGAACCTTCATCTTCACTAATTTCAGCCATTGCCAATAGTTCTTGTCGCGATGCCTTTATTTCTACGCCATTTTCATTATTATTCATAATACGAGTTATCGTTTCAGATAATATAACAAAAGGCCAAGTGATAATCATAAGGCCTTTAATTATGTAAGCAGAAAAGGGAGTTAAAGATTTATTAAAAATAGCACCAATAGTCTTTGGTATAATTTCAGAAAAAATTAGTATTGAGAGAGTTAAAACACCTGAAGAAATCGCTACCCATTCATTACCAAAAAGAATATGGGTCTGAGCACCTACTCCAGCAGCACCTACAGTATTTGCAATTGTATTTACAGTTAATATTGCAGCAAGTGGACGATTGATGTTTTCTTTAAGTTTTGCCATAAGTTTTCCAGAAGTCTCACCCTCTTTCGTAATGACAGATAAATGTGTAATAGAGATACTCAAGAGGACAGATTCAAGTAAAGAGCATAGAAATGAGATAATTAATGCAGTGAAAAAATAAACTAGTAATGTTGCCATATGTCTTAAAACTTAAACACTAAATGATTAATGTAAAAATTAATCAATTACTAATCCATTTAAATATTTCTTTAATGTTAGCTTTCTTACCATAGAGTAAAATTGCTGTTCGGAAAATTTTTCCAGATAATCTTAATAGAACCCAACAAGAGATAATCATTAATAGTGAAGTGTATATAATTTCTGTTGCTTCAACAGTATTTGTCCCTAAACGGATCATCATTAAAAATGGAGTCAGAGGCGGAATATATGAAGTTGCAATTGTAAATGAAGAACCTGGATTAGTAATAAAATAAGAACTAAAGGCTATTGGTAAAACTGCAATAATACTAATTATACCACTGGATTGTTGGGCTTCCTGCTCAGATGTAAAGAAGGTTCCCATTGCAGCAAAGATAGCAGCATAGAATAAATATCCAGTTATAAAATAAATTAGAAATAATGGAATTTGTAATAAGTCAATGGTAACCAGATTTTTATAATGCAAAATTGATAATCCAACTAATAGATAAAATACCATTTGGACTAAGCCTAGTGCTCCTAAACCTAAAATTTTGCCTGTCATTAATTCATCAGGCGTAACAGATGATAATAAAATTTCAATTGTACGACTGGTGCGTTCTTCCATAACAGAACGAAGTAGTAATTGACCACTCATGAATACTGTCATAAACAGAATCATCATAAAAAGATATGGAATCAATATACTTGCAAGTTCATCACCTTCAGATACACCACCTAAATCATCTAATTCAAAAGTTTCAAATTCAATTTTCTTACTTAATTCACCAACAAGTATTAAATCTATATTTTGATCTAACATACGCTGTTCTATCACTAGCTGATTTAGGGTTCTCCTCAAACTTGTATAAACTTTTATATTACTTAGAGATTTACTAAAATAATTTACCTGCCCAGTATCCAAAATAGATTTCGGAATAAATAAATAACCATCAATGTTATCGGAGAGCACACTATCTAAGGCAATTTCCTCATATAAAAACCGAAAAAAGTGAAATTGATTTTCCCCATTTTGAAGTAAGTAAATAGAACTCACTCTATCTTTAAAACGATCTATCAATGGTGATAGTTCATCGTTATAGACCAAACCAATATTAGCTTTATTTTCTGGCTCAAGATCCATGAGCCATGTTTCAAGATATATAATCCCGCAAAAAAAAATGGGCAATCCAAATGTAGTTATAAAAAATAATTTTGTTTTTACTCTATTTATAAATTCCCATCTAATAATTTTCCAAATTTGGTTCATACTGTTTTATTTACTTCTTCAATAAAAATCTGTTCAAGGGTTGGAACCTTAATCTGAAATGATTCTATATTTACATGCTTATTAATCCAGTTTAAGAATTCATTCGGTTCTTTTTTAAGTACTCCTGATAAAATCTGATTTTCAATATCAAATTCACTGAAAAAAAAACCTGCTTTTGCATGATCAATTTCTCCTGAAAAACGTACTTCAACTGCATCACTTAAATGAGAATTTCGAATATCTTGCAATGCACCCTCTATCACAACTTCACCTTTATTGATTAAACATATATTATTGCATAATCGTTCTACTTGCTCCATTTGGTGTGTTGAGAAAATAATGGTCTTCCCTTCATCCTGTTTTTCTTGAATAATTTCTTTTAGAAGTAACTGGTTTAATGGATCCAGACCTGTAAAAGGTTCATCCAATATAATCAATTCAGGATCATGCAAAAGTGCAATTATAAACTGAAGTTTTTGTTGATTCCCTTTGGAAAGTTCTTCTACTTTACGCATACTTTGGTCACCCAAGCTAAACCTTTCTAACCATGAATTAGTTTGATGAATCACTTCTTTTTTTCCTAATCCTCTCAAAGTTCCAAAATAATGCAAAATCTCTTTTAATTTTTGCTTTTGGTAAAGCCCTCTATCTTCAGGTAAATATCCTAAATTTTTTCTACCCAAAATATTTATATCTTTTTCATTTAAATTAATTATTCCTGAATCAGGCTGTATAATACCCATGATCATTCTTATTGTAGTCGTTTTACCAGCACCATTGGGTCCTAAAAACCCATAAATATCACCCTGTTCTACATTAAATGAAATATTATCAACAGCTTTTACTCCTTCAAATTGTTTATTTATTTTTTCAAGTGACAGCATCTAAAAGTCTATTGGTACACCATCGCAAGTTTTAGGTATTTGAACATTTAAAATTTTTGCAATTGTAGGTGCAATATCCACAGTTGCATGGTGTGAATTATCCTGACGACTCCTGAATTGTTTTCTTGAGAAGATTAAAGGGACATGAGTATCGTAATCATATGGTGTACCATGCGATGTACCGTATGGACCTCTATAAAGATATCCAGGACTCACAATAGGAAAAATTTCAGGTGTTTTATGTGGGTGGATCATATTTTTTAATCTTTGAGTAATTTTATCATTTTCGTTATTATTCAATATGTCTTGCTTAATGACCATTCGGTCTACACCTTCAACAGCCGTGAGATATTCTTTTATAATTTTATAAATAACGTCTGGTTTTAATCCTGCCTTTTTTATCTTATCATGGTCAATGAAAAAGTTTCCTCCTTCACGATAGTAGTATATTTGCCCAAATCTCTCTTCACATTCTTCATCTATCCATTGTAAGGCTTCCTGAAAATGTTGCTGATTAATTCGTCCACCCAAGCCACCTTTTTCAACAACATATTCTGGAAGAGGTAGACCGCCATGGTCTGCTGTAAGAATAAATAAGACATTATTTAAACCAACTTGCTTATCAATGGAATCAATAAAATTACCTAAGTATTTATCTAATTTTATACAGGCATCCATGACTTCCTGTGAATAAGGTCCATAATCATGAATCATCCAATCCATTGCTGAAAAACCAATGGCTAGTAAATCTGGTGATATATTATTGCCTAGAGATTCGCCTATAATTGCTTCTGTTGCTAGACTAAGGACCTCCCTCTCTAACCAAGGTCTCCCCATAATTACAGATTCAGGCTCAACATCTCGGTCAAATCCAATAGGGAATACGGGAGAATATAATGCATTCAGATAATCATCTGTCTCTCCTATGTAGTGATCTTCTCTAGAATATTTTAAATAAAGATCATTATTAAGCGATTTTTTCCAGAGTGAATCTTTATAGGTTTGAATATTTAAATTTTTGTTAAAGGTTGATGCCCACACCGGAAGACGCTCTATATAATAATCAGATGAAATAAATTGGCCTGCTTTATTATAGTAAAGTACAATATCCGGATTTTTCCCACCTAAAAGGCAAGCCGCTCTATCTTTTCCACCAATCGACACAACTTTGGATGCAGGGTATTCTTCTTTCAACCAATCGCCCAGTCCTTTTGCATCATATCTGTGCGATGATCTAGCCTTCCCTTTTACGGCCCCAATTACCTTTGCCTTTGGGTCTTCTACACAGTTTACATTTTTATTTAAATCACGGTCATAAAAGCTATTTCCTATTACACCTATTTTCCCTGGATATTGACCAAAACCTATAGCAGTATGACCTGGCCCAGTTGCAGTATAACTATGCTCATGGTGGGTATTACTAAACCAAATCCCATTATCAATAAGCCAACGAAAGCCTCCATCATATAAATCATCAAATCTTGTTAATAGGTCAGGACGCATTTGGTCCACAACCAGCATTACAACTAGCTTTGGACTATCCAAATTTGATGTTGTGCAAGAATTAAAATTGAAAATTATAATGCAGCATAAAACAATAACAAATTTTTTCATCAAAGAATTTTTAGAAACCGCCTTTTACCTATTTTTAATATTTGTTGTTCACCTGGTAATATCTTTGAGTTGATATCTTTTACAGGTTTATCATTAAGCTTTACTCCTCCTTGCTTAATCATTCTTCGAGCTTCTCCTTTACTTTTTAGTAAACCCGATTCAAAAATTACATTTACAATTAAATCTTCTGACTCCAGGGAAAATTCAGGAATTTCTTCAGGTACACCTTTACCTACTACTACATTATTAAAATGATTCTCAGCTTTTATAGCGGTATCATGATCATAGTATAATTCTATCACCTTGCGGGCAAGATACCTCTTTACTTCCATTGGATTAATAGATGGATTATTTAACTTTTCTTCAACAGATTGGATTAAAGATTCATCGGCATCAGCGGCAAGTACAAACCATTTAATGATCATTTCATCACTTATTGATAATATTTTTCCATACATATCTTCTGGTTTATCCATAAGAGCAATATGGTTTCCATATGATTTTGACATTTTTTCCATACCATCTGTCCCTTCTAAAAGAGGAGTAGTGATAATACACTGCGGATCTTGTCCATTGTATTTTTGTATATCTCGTCCAACCAGCAGATTAAACTTTTGATCTGTACCACCCAATTCTATATCAGCTTTCAATTCCACTGAATCCTGTGCCTGAGCCAATGGATATAGAAATTCATGGATCGTTATAGGTATTTCCGATTGAAACCGCTTTGTGAAATCATCTCTTTCTAACATTCGTGCGACAGTATAAGAACTGGTTAATTGCACAACATCATTAAAGTTCATTTTATTTAGCCATTCAGAATTATATTTAATTATCAGCTTCTTTATATCAAGTATTACTTTAGATTGTTCTACATAAGTTTTCGCATTGGTTTTTGCTTCTTCTAATGTAAGTTGAGGTCTGGTTTTATTTCTCCCAGAGGGATCACCAATCATCGCTGTGAAGTCACCTATGACCAGAACGGCAGTATGTCCTAAATCCTGGAAATGTCGTAACTTTCTTAATACAACTCCATGACCTATATGTAGATCGGGTCTACTAGGATCGCAACCCAGTTTTACTATTAGTGGTGTGGAATTTTCAATAGATTTTTCAAGTTTTTTTACTAATCTATCTTCTGGAATAATTTCTTTCACACCTCTGCGTATTAAATCCATCTGTTCGTTAACTGATAAAAATTTCATTTGCCTTTTAAAGCTCTTTGTATATCTCTTTCAACGTCCCGTTTCTTTTTTGTATCTCTTTTATCATAAAGTTTCTTACCCTTGGCAAGACCAAATTCAAGCTTGATAAATCCACCTTTAAAATACAATTTTGTTGGAATTGCAGTTAGTCCTTTTTCTGAAAGTTTTGAATCAATCCTTTGAATTTCTTTTTTATGTAATAATAATTTACGATCCCTTAAAAGGGCATGTCCTTCAAATCCTGTATGGCTGTAACTCGCAATATGGGACCCTTTTAGCCAAGCTTCTCCCTTACGAATTAAAACATAAGACTGTTTCAGACTAGCTTTTCCTTCACGAATACTTTTTACTTCACTTCCTCTAAGCTTTACTCCAGCTTCAAATGTTTCAAGAATATGATATTCGTGAAATGCCTTTCGATTGGTAGCAATAACAGTATTTTCCATTAAAAAAAGTAAATAAAAGCTACAATTTTGAGATATTTTATCAAAAGTTTAATCCTTGCGATAATATACTCCAATAGAATAAAATTCTCGTCCCTTATAAGGTTATTTAAAAAATAATGCCCGGGTGGCGGAATTGGTAGACGCGCACGGTTCAGGTCCGTGTGTCTTAACA
>CAZPHE010000099.1:0-6648 GCA_964586315.1 uncultured bacterium
ACTCTGATGTTTATTGGAGGAATGGGAGGATCAACTACAGGGGGTATGAAAGTGATTCGTGTTTTATTATTGGTAAAGTACGCTGCATTGGAAACCCGTCGAATGCTTCACTCCAGAGCGTTACTTCCTGTTAAAATTGGGAAACAACTAATTAAAGAAGATGTAGTGAGAAACACTCTGGGTTTTTTTCTCTTTTTTATGTCTGCCTTTATCATATCAACTATTTTACTTTCTACAATGGGACTTGATATCGAATCATCTATGGGGGCAGCAGCGTCTTCTATGGGTAATATTGGACCTGCACTAGGTGAATTTGGTCCCACTGATAATTATGCATTGTTGCCAAATCCAGGTAAATGGATTCTTACCTTTTGTATGCTTTTGGGAAGACTTGAAATATTTACCGTAATAGTTCTTTTCAGTAGAACGTATTGGAAATAAGGAGATAATGAAAAATGTTTATTAAAAAAGAAATACAAAATCATATTTGCACATTAAAAATAGATAGAGAAGATGCATTAAATGCAATGAACCTAACAGTTTTAAATGAGCTAAATCGTGAAATTGAATTAGCCATAGAAGATGAAGATGTTGGTGTTTTAACAATAACTGGTTCAGGTAATAAAGCGTTTATAGCAGGTGCAGATATAAAATTAATGGAAAAATTAGATAAAGATGGTGCTTTGGAATTTGGAAAGTTGGGACATAAGGTTACCAATACAATTGAATCCTCCCCAAAACCAATTATTGCAGCCGTGAATGGTTTTGCTCTAGGCGGAGGATGTGAGATTGCTTTAGCCTGTCATTTAAGATTTGCTAGTGAAAATGCTAAATTTGGTCAACCTGAGGTAAAATTAGGTTTGATTCCAGGATGGGGTGGGACACAAAGGCTTCCGAGGATTATAGGTAAAGGAAATGCAATAGAACTAATTATAGGTGGACATTTGATTGACTCTCAAGAGGCAATGCGAATAGGGTTAGTTAATAAAGTGTTTAAACAAGAAAACCTTTTAAATGAAACGGTCTCCTTTGCAAACATTGTTCTTGAAAATGGTCCTGATTCGATTGCAGAATCATTACGCTGTATTAATATTTCTTCTAATCATTCTTTAAATGATGGTCTTAAAAAAGAGGTAGAAGCCTTTAGCCATCTTTTTGAAAGTGATGAAACAAAAGAAGGTCTAAAAGCATTTGTTGAAAAAAGAAAACCCAATTTTAATCGTTAAATGGCTCGCTATGTAATTTTGGCCATTGGGTCATTTGATTATATTGAGAGTAAGACGGGTAATATGTTAATCCGTTACCATCCTGCAAGTGTCCTCGCAATTATTGATCCTAACAAAGAAGGAAAAACAGCTGAAGATGTATTGGGATGGGGCGGTAAAATTCCTTGCGTTAAAACTTTTAATGATATAAAACAATTTTCCCCTACACATTTAGTAGTAGGTAGTGCCCCACCCGGCGGGATGTTAGATGAACAGGAAAAAAGTGAAATAAACAATGCGATTCACAATGGATGCCATATAATAAGTGGAATGCATACCTTTCTCAATGATGATCCTGAATTTTTAAAAAATTCAAAAAAAACGAATGTTAAGTTAATAGATTTACGCAAACCAGGATATCCTCCAAAATTTCCTAAGGGAAGTTGGGTAGAAAGAAAATTTCCTGTTCTTTTAATTGTTGGATCAGATTGTGATACTGGTAAGATGACAACAGCTTGGGAAATTACGAAAGCATTGATAAGGCGTAAAAGAAATGTCCAGTTTATTGGGACAGGACAAACAGGACTCCTTCTATCCGGTTATGGTATTCCTATAGATGCTGTTATTTCTGATTTTATGGCAGGTGAAATAGAATATTGTTTAGATCAATTGCCAAATAATACTGAACTTGCGATTGTAGAGGGTCAAGGAGCCATAAATAATATGCACTACTCAGGAGTAACTTTAGGGCTTCTACATGGGTGTATGCCTGATTATTTAATCTTTACCCATGAACCAAATAGAGATGTTGATGCAGCCAATCATCCTATCCCTGATCTGAAACAATTAATGGATTTACATTTGGCTCTGATGCGACCATTTAAAAAATCAAAGTATTTGGGTGTGAATTTGTTAACTCTGAAGCAAAATGAAAAAAAAGCAAAAATGATAAAACATTCGTTATCAAAGAAATTGAATTTACCTGTAACGGATATTATAAGATGGAATGATGAAGATTTTATAGATAGTATTGACACTTCTATATTTAAATGAAATTAAGTTTTACAAGATATCGTATTTTTCTTAAACATACCTTTGGTATATCCCGAAGCAGCAATAATTGGTATGATGTCGTGCTAATATTTTTGCAAGATGGTGAAATAATTGGGAGGGGGGAAGCAGCACCATCATTACGTTATAATGAATCAACTGAAAGGATTCTATCTTTATTAAATAGAGGTATTACTTTACCTGATGAAACATACACTACAATTGATGATATGTTTTCCGTTATTTATTCTCAGCTAGGTAACATAAAATCTTTAGAAGCTGCGTTTAGTATGGCTTTGTGGGACTGGTGGTCACAGAAAAAAAATAAACCACTCTACAATCTATTAGGTTATAACAATTTTCATTTACCTGAAACTAGTTTTACTATTGCTATTGGTGCTATTGAAGAAATAGAAGAAAAGATTGAAGAAGCTAAACCATATCATATTTTAAAAGTAAAACTTGGAACACCTAATAAAGATAAACAGATTATAAAAGAAATAAGAAAATTTACTGATAAGATAATTCGAGTGGATGCAAATGAAGGGTGGAATTTTGATACATCTTTAGATATGTGTAATTGGCTCTCAGATCAAAATGTAGAATTTATTGAACAACCTTTCCCTTCAGATTGTTTAGAGTTAAGTAAAAAATTAAAAAAGCAGTCTAAATTAGATATTTATGCGGATGAAAACAGTTTAATATCCAGTGATATTAAAAAAATAAGGAATTCATTTGATGGTATAAATATTAAGTTAATGAAATGCGGTTCAATTGAAGAAGCAGATTTAATGATCCACGAAGCAAGAAAATATGATTTAAAAATTATGCTGGGATGTATGGTTGAAACTTCAATTGGAATAACCGCCGCATCTCATTTATCAAGTGCAGTAGATAAAGTAGATTTAGATGGTAATCTGTTAATAAAAAATGATCCTTATTCAGGAGTAAAGGTTATCAATGGTCGATTAGTTCTCACGAAATTAAATGGGTTAGGTATAAAACAAAAATTGAAAGATATAAGTTTATTATAATGAAAATCATTGGAATCGAACATATAGGAATAGCTGTTAATGATTTAAAAATAGATGGAAAATTTTGGGGAAAAATTTTAGGAATAATGAATACTCATACAGAAGAAGTTGATGAACAGGGAGTAATTACAGATATTTATGATACAGGAAATGGAAAAATAGAATTATTAAAATCTAAATATCCTGATTCTCCAATAGCAAAATTCCTGAAGAAGAGAGGAATAGGTATACATCATATTTGTTTAACAGTTGATAACATAACGCAGGCAATAAATGAGCTAAAAGAAAACAATATAGAATTAATTGGAGAGAATTACACTATTGGATCAGAAGGTTATAAAGTAATTTTCATTCACCCAAAATCAACTGGAGGAGTACTATTAGAGCTAGCGGAGTCTCCACATTAAATATCAATCTTTTTTATTAAATGGTAATTTGAATACACTTTTTGATTTTTTTACTTTTGAAGAAGTTTGACTGAGTCGTTTTTTCTTAGTATAATTTTTTATTTCATCCATCGGATTGTCTTCTTGATCAGTCATAACAATTAATTCATCATCAATTAATCTACCCATTTCATAAATTGATCTTCTTAAAGGGAGTCCCTTAAAATCATATTGCAACCATTCTCCATTTTTTTTGCTCCCTTTCATTAGTCCACGTTCTTTAACTCTACCATTTCTATGGTATTTTATAATTAATTCATGTCCAGGTGGTGTCGTATTTGCAATAACTTCTCTACGTTTATCTACTATAGATGTATCATATTTTATGTAGGTCTGTTTTATAAGATTCTTTACTGTATCTTGGACTAAAGTTGTGTCAAAGGTAAGAATCTTTAATGTGTCAAAAATTACGCTTTTATATTTCATGTCTGGTCCAATAAAAGAAGGATCCTTTGGCTTACGTGTAATGGCTTGGACCATTGCAGTAGAATAAATCTGTTGCAGTTTTTGATATTCTTTTTCTGCTCTTTTCCAATCACCATCTGCAGCATTGAGTGCTTGATTAATCCAACCTTGAGCAGTTTTATCACCAGTATCTCTTGCTCTTAATGCATCACTTAAGGTCTTGTATTTTGGGAATGCTGTTTGTTTTTGATCAATCATATCAGGTGTGAAATTACCTGGAAATTTACTAGAATAAGTATGGATCGTAACTGTATCATTTTTTGATATAACTAAAGTATCATATGATTTTATTGAGTCTACAGCAAACAACCAGATAGAATCTCTTATAACTGTTGTATCATGTGCAAAAACCCAGGTAGTATCTTTTATATATGTAGTATCATAAGCAAAAGCCCATACTGTATCTTTCATTATTGTTGTGTCATAGTTAACTACGATAGTTGTATCCATAACATAGACGGTATCATAATTTGTTTGGATTACTGTCGTTGTATCATAATTTTTAATATAAATACTATCAATGATTACGATTGTATCATAAACAGTTGTTGTAGCATTGGTATAAATAAAAGTTGTGTCTTTGACTGTTGTAGTATCATAAAGTGTTGTGTATACAAAAATGGTATCAGTTAATTGTTCTGCCAGTTTTTGTTCATAATTATTTCTAAGTTCTTGAGATTGTTTCAAAATAGCTGCCACTGTAGTTTTTAAACTATCGAGCTCATTCCTATAGGTTGATTCTACTTTCTTGGTACGAGCTAATGCCTTAGGCTTTTCGGCTTTAGAGTTTTCTAATTTAGGCTTTACCTGTTTTTTGGGCATCTCAAATAATGGTTTAGGTGCCTCGATTATGGACCCTGTTTGTGTCCTGTAAACTTTCCTTTTTTTCTGTTTATCCTTTTCTTGTGCTGTAAGAAAAACACATAAGAGAAGGAGAAGAGTTTTTTCAACATTGCGCATAAACTTAATAATTATTTTTATTTTTCCTGGATTTTACTCGGATTACTGGTCATGAGTATATGACTTAGTAATCGAGAATAACCATACTATAGTTTAAAAACAAATCATTTTTTTAAAAAATAAAAAAGATTTATAAATAAAAATTCAAACTATTGGTTCATATCATTTTTTTGTAATTAAATATAAATGATCTTAATAATGTTAATTTGATTTTGTTTTGTAAACTTTTCCTAGCTATATGAATGAATTGATTAAATCTAAGCTTAAACAAGTACCAATCATGCCTGGTGTATACCAGTTTTTTGATGCCCAAAATAATATAATCTATATTGGAAAAGCAAAAAATCTACGAAATCGGCTTAGATCATACTTTCAAAGTAGTATTAATCTTTCTGCAAAAACTATGATAATGATTCGGAAAATTGCATATTTTGAATGGATTGTTGTTCGAAGTGAAGTTGAAGCTTTGATGACTGAAGCCAACTTGATAAAAAAACATAAACCTAAGTATAATATTGATTTAAGAGATGATAAAACCTACCCCTTTATTAGAATTACTAAGGAACCTTATCCTCAGGTAGTTTTAACAAGAAAAATTATTAAAGATGGTTCAAAATATTATGGTCCTTTCACAGATGTAGCACGTTTACGTAAAACATTAAAATTACTATATAAAGTATTTCCAATACGTAGTTGTAGTTATTATATAGATCAAAAATCTATAGATGAAAAAAAAATATCCTTATGCCTCGATTATCATATTAAAAAATGTGAAGGACCATGTGAAGGCCTCGTAACGAAAAGTCATTATTTGGGTATGGTGCAAAGGATTGAAGAATTTATGAAAGGTAAGACACAATTTACAGAATCATATTTGCATAAAAGAATGAATGATGCATCTAAAAAACAACGATATGAAGAAGCCGTTATTTATAGAGACCAACTTCAAGCAATCCAATCTTTTAAGGAAAAACAAAGTCATGTGGCAACAGACTTTAAAGAGCGAGATGTTATTGCATTAACAAAAGACCGTGAGATAGGCATCGCCGTTATACTTAGGATTAGAAATGGAAGAATTTTTAGCCGTGATAAACTTGCAATTAAAAAGTTGGATGAGCAAGATAGTGTAAACTTGAAAAATATAATAACAAGGTTTTATTTAGATAGTGATTTTATCCCTTCTGAAATTTCACTTCAAAAAAAGCCATATAATGAAAAAGAATTGATTGCATTTTTAAAAAATAAAAGAGGAGGACCTGTACGATTTGTATATCCTCAAAAGGGTAATAAAGCAAAAGAATTGAGAATTACTTTCCAAAATGCTCGATTACTTTTAGGGGAATGGATTATAAATAGAGATAAAAGAAAAGATAGAGTACCCAAATTGCTAGAAAAATTAAAGTGTGATTTAAACTTGGATAAATCTCCTCGTAGGATTGAAGCATTTGATATTTCTCATTTAGGGGGTACCAATACAGTTGCTGCAAT
>CAZPHE010000100.1:0-6543 GCA_964586315.1 uncultured bacterium
TCACGTTCGAAGCTGAGCTAATATAGCTCTGTACTGTCGGAAGATTTTGCCCCAAAACTAACACAGTTTTTCTGTGAGTAACCCCTCACAACCTCCAATTATTTTCCGGACAATTATTGGTAAAGTTAGTATTTAGATTTATAATACTCTTGATAAAGAAGAATTAGTTTTATCTGATAATGAGAAATAATTCACAACAACAAGCCCCACATTCGTGGGGTTTTTTGTTTGTGGGATGATGGGTAGATTTGTGTATGTTATATAAAGTTCGAGCGAAAATAATTGAAGAAAACTTAAGTATGTTTTATGAAAAACTTATTGATGGGACAATTTATAATCAGCGTCCAGATGGAAAAGAAATAGTTGCTTCCATGAAGCGAGCAAAATTAATTAAATCAGGCGTTGTAGAATGGTTCGAAAATTGTGGTTGTTCAATACCACTACAACATGAACGTGAAACCCAATATGATTATTATTTTTCTGAGATCACCACTGAGCTTGTAGATGAACCGGGTAGAATTAATGGAAAGTCTTTTTGGTCTTATATGGGAAAAAATAATAATCACCCAAAATAAGAACACTTGAAAAAATTCACTTAATAATAAGATATGTGTCAATATTTATCATTATTACTGTTCATTGGTTTGAGAGCAGAAGGAATACGATATTGAACATATTTTTTAGGAAGATAACGTATACCAAAAAAAGTTTAGTGAAGAAATTGTAGATGGTAATATCTATGAATAGTTATGATAGAATAAAAAGTAAAACAAATTGGAAGAATGGCACTATAGATTTCATTACTGACCATATAAATACAAATGGGCGTAGGTGGTAGTTGGAGTGCAACTCCGCATTCGGAATATATCTTAAATCTAAGTCCTATATCATTTTCTTTTACACTTATTCCTTTTGAAGATAAAGTAAACTTAAATGGTTTATATAGATTAGAGATAGATTAATCGAGCAAATTATTAATATTTATTCGAACTGATAAAATGTAAGGACTTTCTCCTTCATTCCAATGTCCATAAGTGGTGGTTACTATATCACCATTAGGTAATATTTCCACTCCAGGATATGCACAATCCCATTGGTGTTTATTATCTTTAATACGGATTCGAAATTCTCCAGGTTTACCATTTACAATATCTTCATAATTTCCAACCCAAGCAACCCAATCTCCAAGCGTTGGGCTATTGTGGGCTGTATCTCGAAATGATAAAAAAAGCCGTCCATCTTTTAGATATTTCCCTGTGTGCCGATCACCAGTGAGTTCCCGTGGAAGTTCCAATGGAGTGCTCCAAGATAGCCCTTCATCATCGGAAAAAATTACATGGGAATTTTTGGTTCTGCTATTTTCCCTTAACAATGCTGCCAGTTGCTGCCCATCAGGTGAACGTATGATTCCTGGCTCGCAAAGATTAATCTGGTCATTTTTGTATATAGGAAGTGGATGAGACCAAGTAAGTCCTCCATCAGTGGAGATGGTTTGATATAACGTGAAAATACCAGTCCACATTCCTCCTTTTGTGAAAAACCGTCCATCATCATGAAACATGGCCAAATAATGTCCAGGTTTTTTTAATTCTACAACAGAACCCATCACGACAATTCCACCCCAATCCCCCGCTGGATATAATTCAGACCAATTTTTTCCATTATCTTCTGAAACAGCAAGCCTTGCTGGATAAAGACCTGACCACAAAATGAGACGTTTTAAACCTTTCTCATCTACAACTTGGTGAATTGTTGGTACTTCTTTACTTGAATACCAACTATGAGGAACCATAAGGCGATCTGACCAAGTTTTTCCACCATCATCACTACGTTTATATATAATTTCTCCCTTTCCATGCCCTTTTGGATAAACAACAAGAATTGTTTTCCCATCTTCTAAAAGAACTGTACTTGGATGCCCTAAGTAAATATCATCTTCTTGATCCACAATTGTTTGAAGATCTGTTCTCTTATTTAGCTCAATAGTTGGAATGTTAAATGGTCTCGAACCAGAACTAAACAATACTGAACAAAGCATAATGAAGGTTCCAAATCGTTTCATCTTAAAATAAACCCATCTTTCAATGGGTCAATGGGATTAATCCAAAAGGAGTTTTTCCCGATAAGGAATGCTGATCCTCTTACCTCAGGAATGACAGCTTCATATTTTCCAATAGTTTTTATTTCATTAATTTTTACTGAGAATGTAGAACCAATAATACTTTCGATGGTGATGGATTCACCAATACCAATCTCACCACGTGCATAGTGAATTGCAACGCGGGCACTAACGCCAGTCCCTGTTGGACTTCTGTCAACTTCCCCTTCCGCAAAAATGCAAACATTTCGACTATGGTTATTAAAATCTTTTGGTGGTCCGGTGAAGATTGTGCCATATAAAAAATTCATTTCTGGTTCTGTTGGGTGATCCAATTTTATAGAATTCGAAATTGTGTTTTTAATTAACATTCCTTTTTCGATGAGTTCATCATGGTATTCTTGTGTACAATCCAAATTAAATTGAGCTACATTAACAAATGCGTAATATGCACCACCGAATGCTAGATCATAACAAATATTTCCTAATCCAGGTACATTCACAATTGAACCTATCTGCTGCACAAATGAAGGGACATTGTGAAATCCTATGCTTGTGATTTCTCCATTCTTTACTTCTGCAAAGGAACGAATAAACCCTGAAGGAACATCCATTTTTACTTCAGTGACGGGTTCAGTTTTTTTAATTAATCCAGTTTCTACAAACGCTTTTGTTAATGCAATTACTGCATGACCACATCCCGTAGAATATCCTTCATTATGAATAAAAATAACTCCAAAATCTGCTTCAGGTGTATCAGGATCTACGATGAGTGCCCCATACATATCTGCGTGCCCTCGTGGTTCCAAAATGAGTGCTTTTCTAATATGATCAAAATCATTTTTAACATTAGCAATTTTTTCTAAAAGTGTTTCCCCCTTTAGATGGGGAAATCCGGAAATGATAATTCGAAGCGGTTCTCCTCCCGTATGTGCATCAAGGGTTTGAATCTCAAGCCAATCTTTTGGAGCTTGCCAATTTTTTAGTTTTTTAATCTTAATCATGATCAAATTTTTTTCATTATCAAATTTACCATTGCAAGATCTTGGATAGCGTTTCCCACCGATTTAAATAAAGTAATTTCATTTTCTGATTCCCTGCCAGGCAATTCACCTATTACAACCTGTCCTAATTCTCCGTAAACCTTCTCAAAGAACCATTGCCCTTCTTTCATTGGAATTATTAGGTCTCCCGCTTCTTTTTTGCAGGCCTTTATTTGGTCAACGATGATTTTTGAATGGATAACTATATCTGAAGACACTTCCCTCATCATTGGCTGATGTGATCCAATGACATTTAAATGACAACCTGATTTAATATTACCAAATTCAATTAGAGGAAATTTGGATGGTGTAGTAGTACAAATTATATCGGCCTGTTTTAAGGTTTCTTGGGATCCAATTTCACAATTTATCTTTTTGGAATGTGAATCACAAAATTTTGTAGCCGTTTTATTATCTCGACTGAATATGATGAACTTTTTAATCTTTCGAATTTTAATGATTGCTTCCAAATGAGAAGCAGCTTGAACACCTGTCCCAAAAATTGCACAAATAACCGAATCCTCTTTTGCCATGAGATCTGTTGCCAATCCAGATGCTGCTGCTGTTCTAATCGCCGTAATAGATTCTCCATCAAAGGTGGCAATGTGGTTACCTCTCGAAGCATCAAAAACTTGAACAACGCTATGAATCAGAGGTAGACCTTTATGGGGATTGGAATAATTCAAGGATACAATCTTTACGCAATAGTAGGAGGTTCCGATAGCATAAGCCGGCATAACTAAGGATGTCGCATTTTTATCCGGAAATTCCAAATTCAAGCGATTAGGAACAAGAGCATCACCACGACTTAATTGAGTGAAAGCGGTTTTCATAGCATGGATGGCTTCTTCCATGGAAACCATTTTTGAAATTTGATTATTATTTAAGGAAATCATGAATTGATTTCAATTTAAAATTCGTACCCAATGTTGACGTAATTATTAAATTCATTTTTTGATCTTATAATTATAAAGAAAGTACTTAGTAAAAAAAAGTCTATGTTTTTCATTTTTTGGGATGTTGGGTAGATTTGGTAATACATAGAATAAGAATATTTAAATATATAAAGATGATTCATTTAAAATACTCTTCTCTTTTGATAATTTTAACATATATTATTTCATGCTCGAAAGATGGGAACGCTAGTATGAATCATCTGGATATAGAAAAAGAGTCCTATTATGGTACCTATTTGTTCAAAGATAGCAATTGTTCTGGTTATGATATTCAATATTTAACAATTGATGAAAGTGGAATTTCATTTTTTGACTATTTAGGTGATTTCTGTGATGATACGGTCAATTGCTATTCAGCTAAATCTTTTGAGCTCATGAAATCGTCTATAGATACTATTTTAAATATATCTATTGAAAATGATGAAATGAGTAATGGATTCATTCATATTGTTTCGGATAGTTCAATATTAGTTTCTTATGTTGGAATCAATGATAGCGTAGAACATAGTTGGGAAAAAATAAAAGATAAAATCTACTCATTTACCCCATTATGTGATCAAGAATACGTAAATACAAAAGATCTTGTGGATATGATGGTCTACGCTGTTGACGATGAAGGCGATTTATTATGGGAAAGCTACTTGCATGAGGGTATCTGGGAAGTAGGCAACTCTGTTACGCCATTATCTGATGGTGGTTACATAGTTTTTGGTCTTTTTGATGCTGTCAATTGGGGTGGATGCTGCTATACTAAAAATGCAGGCATGCGGGATATTGTTAAGCTCAATAGTCAAGGACAAGAACAGTGGCGTAAACAAATCAATTATGAAGATTATAGTACTTTAACCTATTGGCCTTACACAGATATAGGAAAATCCCTAATTCAGACTTCCCAAGGTGATCTGGTGGTTATAATACCTGGCTTGGACCATATTATGAATGTTGTAATGATGGATACGTCTGGAAGTGTGATCTGGAGCCAGAACCTTCCAGAATTATATTCTTGGAGTGGACATAATGAGATATTGGAAACGGAGTATGGAAACCTTGCAGTTATTGGCGGAACTTATGCAACGTTTTTACTGTTAGATTATTATTCAGGCAATATTCTTGAACAAAAAGAATATGAAGGGCTAAGATATGCAAAAGCAATTATAAGTGTTGATGGTGATTTTGCTATTCTTGGACTAGTCAATGACCCAGAGAGTTTCAGCAATAGACCTCTTTATTTGCAGAAAGTTTCAAGTGAAGGTGACCAGATTTGGTTAAAAACCTGGGAAGATGATACAACTAAACCTAGACAAGCAATGGATCTAATTCGTACATCTGATCATGGTTATCTCTTGTTTTGCAATACTGACCCTCCGCCAAACGCAACATTAATTAAAACTGATTCAGAAGGGAATGAAGAATGGAGAAAAAAATATAATGACTACACTGGTGGTGAAGGTTGGATACACAAAACTGAAGATGGTGGGTATTTTATGGCATCCGTATATGCAGTTACAAAGTTAGACTCAAATGGAGACATTCAATGGAGTGCTGCTTCTAGTGCCGACAGTTTTCTTAAGTATTTTAATAATGGTATAGTTGTAGGGGCCAACCGTGATATGAGAAAAATAGATGGCGGAGCAATTTTTACCGGATATGGTTCATCAAAAGATAGGTGATATCAGTTAAGTAAAATTATCACGTTAAATATCAAACCTCAATCAGACAGGGTTTTTTGTTGGGATGATGGGTAAATTAAAATATGTCAACCTCCGGTGAATTAGCCCGTATAGATAGATATACATGTAAATTTGAGAATCCTGTAATGGAAGAAAGATTTATGGCACAAAAATGGGAACGAGTGAGAAAACCCATTAGTTTTGCTATTATATTTTTTTCTTTCTTATTCCTTACGGATTGTTATAATACCTTTGAAATGCTGGGTCAATTTGATCTTATTCTTTTGCCATATCCTTTTTTTATATTACTATTCCTTTCTTTTTTTAAATTACCAGAAAAACTAAAAAAAAATAACTTTGATATTATCTTTGCGATTCTATTCCTGAGCTATCATTTTTTTCAAATAGCTTTAATGATGATGTATCCTGAATTTTTAGCCGAGAATTTCGCACCTGGGGATATATTAGCATTTTTACCTACTCTTTTGCTTTTTATGTACATTGTTCTACCTCTTGGATTTGTTACTACTATAATAATGGTTTCTATTTTTTTACTTACTTGGATTCCCGCTTTATTACAAATAAAAGGTGTATCACCCGCCGTATGGATTTTTACAATACCTGTCCCCTTTATTTTACTAACCTACAATAAATACAATACTGAATATGGCGCTAGGTTAGATTTTTCAAAATCAGTTTCTATTGATGAAACCAAAAATCTTATGCAGAAGACCCTCAAAAGGTATTTTGGTAATGTGCTATCCGAAAAAATGTTG
>CAZPHE010000101.1:0-6445 GCA_964586315.1 uncultured bacterium
ATGATCGCATTACTGATGTTAATGGATTAAGTAAAATCATGTATTCAAAAATTACTAAAGATCCCAAATTAACTGTATCTCTTAAATCAGATGAAAAAGCAACAATGAAAATGATTTCAGATATTCATACACAGCTTAGAAAGGCTAATGCTTTAAAATTAAATTATTCATCCTTAACAAAAAGTGATAAATAGATGAGAATAGATCCTCTCTTGGCTAGCTATCCAACACGAGTGCGTGAAGTAACCCTTGGGGTTTTTGTAAGTATCTCATTCATATTTTATATCTTCCCTCGTGCTTTAGAAGAAGCAAGAAAAACGAATTATACTATACAAGAAGAAATAGAAACATTTGATATCCCACAGACAGAGCAAATTAAATTGCCTGAACCACCTGCAAGACCATCAGTGCCGGTGGCATCTGAAGATGATTTTTTTGATGAAGATATTACAATTGAAGATACTGATTTTGATGAATGGGATGATTGGGATGCGCCACCACCATCTGATGATGGGGACGTAGATTTTATAGCATATGATAAAGCACCAACAGCAATTGTAACCATTCAATCAAATATTATTTACCCTGATATAGCAAAATCTATGGCTATAGAAGGTACTGTGTTTTTAAAATTCTTTATTGATAAAAAGGGGAAAGTAGACCCCAATCGCATTACAGTCATTAAGGGGATACCTGCATTAAACAATGCAGCAATTGATGCCGTTAAAAAATCCAAGTGGAAACCTGCACAGCAAAGAGATAAAAGGGTGGGTGTGTATCAGACGGTACCTATTAAATTTGAATTAAAATAAATTTATTTCCCAAAAATTTTACGAATCAACTTCTGTACAGGATCATAATATCTATCAACAACCCGTTCTTTTAAAGGTATAATACTATTGTCAGTAATTTGTATATGTTCAGGACATACATCTGTACAGCACCGCGTAATATTACACATACCTGATCCAAATTCATCTTTAATAGATTCAATGCGATCCCCTTCATCTAATGGATGCATTTCTAAAGATGCTAAGCGCATCATAAAACGTGGACCAATAAATTTATCTTTTTTATCATGATCTCTTAAAACATGACATACATTTTGACATAAATAACACTCGATACATTTCCTAAATTCTTGAATTCTATCTACGTCCCTTTGCATCATATAATGATTGCCGTCTTTTTCACGAGCACGTGGTTTAAAAGGAGGTATTTTTTTGTTTTGTTCATAATTCCATGATACATCTGTTACTAAATCTTTAATAGTAGGAAAGGTTTTTAATGGTCTAATAGTAATCGTTTCATTTTCATCAAATTCATTAAGTCTAGTCATACAACCTAAGCGTGGTTTTCCATTAACTTCAATGCTACATGATCCACATTTACCTGCTTTGCAATTCCATCTAGCAGCTAAATCACCAGCATGCTCTGCCTGTACTTTATGTATTACATCTAAAATCACCATTCCCTTATCAATATCTATTGAATAATCGGTTAATTGCCCCGATTCTCCTTCACCTCTCCAAATTTTAAAAGTTCTTTTAGACATTTTCTAATTCCTCTAATTCTGAATGGGCAATTTTAGAAAGTTCATCTGTTGGATTTTTCCTTGATCCTTTTTCAATAGACATGGATCCATCGTTAGATTTTTTAATAATAGTATTAAAGGTAGTACACTCATCTCTCTCTTCTGGATAATCAAGCCGTGTATGTCCACCCCTGCTTTCATTTCTTAATAGGGCTGCACGTGCAACTCCCTCACATGTTATAATCATATTATTTAAATCAATTGCTAAATTCCATCCAGGATTATATTGTGATGCTGGGTGCGCTTTCATATTATCTAATTGAGCTTTAATTTCTTCTAGTTTCTGAATGCCTTCTTCTAATTCTTTTTCTTCTCTAACAATACCAACATGACTATCCATTATTTTTTGAATTTCTTGATGAACAAAATATGGATTTTCTCCTTCTTCTCTATTTAAAATATCTGTGTTTTTTCTGATAATTTTAATGATATCATCATCATTGAGTGATTTCTTCTCATGCTCTTTACAGTATTTAGAGGCATTTTCACCTGCTAATTTCCCAAATACTAATAAATCCGATAATGAATTACCTCCAAGACGATTAGCTCCATGTAATCCTGCTGCACATTCACCACATGCAAATAATCCTGATACATTGGTCTGCTGTGTATCGTGATCAACCTTAACGCCGCCCATACAATAATGTAAAGTTGGACCAACCTCCATTGCATCTGTTGTGATATCAACTTCCGCAAGTTCTTTAAATTGATGATACATTGATGGAAGTTTTTTCTTAATATATTCTGCGGGTCTTCTAGAAGCTATATCAAGATATACTCCACCATGCTCTGACCCTCTCCCTGCCTTAACTTCATTCATAATTGCTTTTGCAACTACATCTCTAGTTAAAAGTTCGGGGGGTCTTCGCGCTTCATTGTCACCATCAAACCAACGTTCTGCTTCTTCAATGGTATCAGCTGTTTCTTTGGCAAACTTTTTAGGAATATAGTTAAACATAAAACGTTCATTTTTATTATTTAATAAAACTCCACCTTCACCTCTAACTCCTTCTGTAACAAGAATTCCTTTAACTGATGGTGGCCAAACCATTCCAGTAGGATGAAATTGCGTAAACTCTAAATCCATTAATTCAGCTCCCGCTCGATATGCCATTCCTGAACCATCACCAGAATATTCCCATGAATTAGAAGTAACAGACCAAGCTCTACCAGCTCCACCAGTTGCTAGAATAACAGCTTTCGCTTTAAAAATTACAAATCGACCTGTTTCACGCCAATATGCAACCAAACCAGAAACTGAATTATCATTTGTAAGAAGATCAAGAGCTATACACTCCATATGAGTAGAAATTCCCTGATGAATACAAAAATCTTGTAGTGTTCGAATCATTTCAAGTCCAGTTCTATCACCCACATGAGCAAGACGAGGATATCGATGTCCACCAAAATTTCTCTGATTAATTAAGCCATCTTTAGTCCTATCAAAAACGGCACCCATATCTTCAAGTTCATTAACACGATCTGGAGCTTGTTTTGCATGGAGTTCGGCCATTCTCCATTGATTTAAAAATTTTCCGCCTCGCATTGTATCACGAAAATGAATTTTCCAATTATCTCGTGGATCAACATTTCCAAGTGCAGCAGCCATACCACCCTCTGCCATAACAGTATGCGCCTTCCCTAATAATGATTTAGAGATCATTCCAACGTTCATACCGCTATGCGCACACTCTATTGCTGCTCGTATACCTGCACCACCAGCACCAACAACTACAACATCGTGCTCAATGGTTTGTATTTCTTTAATATCTAACATCTAATATCCCCATGTATTATAATCTATTATAATTCCCTTAGAAACCATCATAATATAAAGATCTGTTAATGCAACCCAAATCATACTTACCCACGCCCATAACATGTGTTGAGAATTAAGAATAGATGCTTTACTCCAAACCTTATGTTTAATTTGTTGATTCCCAGCTGGACATGAAAAACAATCTGCGCTTCCTCCAATTAAATGTCGAAATGCATGGCATCCAAATACATAAAATGCAAGCAGTGTTGGATTTAGGATTAATATGATAGAGCCTACACCCACTCCAAATTCTCCATGCCTAAATAATGAAATAAACCCATCGTAGTATAATATAAATATATATAATATTGCTGGGTAGAGTGTGTACCTATGTATGTTTTGAATAACTAGTAAGCCTGTTTCTCCTTTATAATTATTACGGGGAAGACCTTCTACCGCACATGCTGGAGGGGTAAGAAAAAAAGATCGATAATAAAATTTTCTATAGTAATAGCATGTCATTCTAAATGATAGTGGAAATGCTAAAATAAAAATTGCAGGGGACGCTGGTATCCATGCTGGAATTCCCTTTGGCCAAGCACCAAACCATGCATGTCCATGACCTTCACCTAATGGGTTTTCAAATAACAGTGGTGAGTAGAAAGGAGATAAATAATTTTCATAGTGAAAATCTACTCCAGACAAAGCTCTCCATGTTGTATAAACTACAAAACACAAAAAACCAAATGCTGTTAAAGCGGGTTCAATCCACCACCGATCATTTCGTTGGGTTACAAACAATTTACTATTCCTCTAATAGTTAAAATGGAATATCATCATCTGTGAAGGTAGATGTTTCCTTGCTATCCACTTTATCTTCGTTTGTATCCGTAAAAGATGGTGCAGTCTGATTAGCTTCTGGTGTGGATGCTACCATAGTATCAGTTGGCATAATTTCCTGACCATAATAATCAATTGCCATTTGTGACAATTCATCCTTTAGCTCACGCTCTGCATAAATTGTATCATAATATTCTTCATCACTACCTTTTTGACTGGGAAAACCTACAAAGAGCCCATTAATACCTTGGACTAATTTAAAACCTTTCATAACAAATCCCTCTTCAGTTGAAACATCAAAAAAAGCTTTGATTTTTCCCCATTCCCCTTTATTCATTCGTTCAATTTTCAATTTAAATCTCTCTTTTTATTTGTATGTAATTTAATAGGTATATATTGAAATTTCAATTGAATATCAAGATAAGAGATTTATTTTTTGATTAAAATCTTATAAACTTGTAATTTCATGTAATTCACAAATAATTCTATGAAAACTGTATATTTTTTTGGCGATGGTTCTGCAGAGGGCAATAGTAATCAAAAAGATTTGCTCGGAGGAAAGGGAGCAAACCTTGCAGAGATGACTAATCTTCAAATTCCTGTACCTCCAGGATTCACTATAACAACAGACGTCTGTACTCACTTTATGGATAATAATTCCTTTCCAGAAAACCTAGAGAGTCAAATTGATGAAGCCATAGTAAAAATAGAAGCTATTATAGGGAAGAAATTTGGAGATATAAATAATCCTCTACTTGTATCCGTGCGGTCAGGCTCTAAAGAGTCAATGCCTGGAATGATGGAAACTGTCCTCAATGTAGGTTTGACTGAAAAGACTGTTGTTGGATTAGCTAGCTCATCAGGAAATGCTCGTTTTGCATATGATTCTTACAGAAGATTAATTATGATGTATGCAGATGTAGTGATGGAAAAATCAAATAACATCGTACTTAAAAACAGTCAGGGCATACGGCATGAGCTAGAAACATATATGAGCCAATATAAAACAAACAAAAAATATTCTAATGATACGGATCTTAATGCTGAAGATTTAAAAAAATTATGTGAAAAATTTAAAAAAATTATCATTGAAATTTTAGGTACTAATTTTCCTGATGACCCCAAAATACAATTGTGGAATGCTATTAAAGCTGTTTTTTCTTCTTGGAATGGAGAACGAGCACAACATTACAGAAAAATTGAAAATATTTCTGATCAAGAAGGTACTGCTGTTAACATTCAAAGCATGGTGTTTGGTAATATGGGATCGGGCTCTGCAACGGGTGTTGCATTTACACGCAATCCATCTACTGGTGATAATGTTTTTTATGGAGAGTGGTTAGAAAATGCACAGGGTGAAGATGTGGTGGCGGGCATAAGAACTCCAAACCCATTAAATGATGCGAGTAGATCCAATCAATCTAAAGAACTTCAAAGCTTAGAAGATGGGTATCCTGAATTATATAAACAGCTGTTTGATATAAAAAATAATCTAGAGCTTCATTATAAAGATATGCAAGATATCGAATTTACCATAGAAAATCAAAAACTATGGATGCTTCAAACCCGCAATGGAAAACGTAATGGGGTTTCTGCAATTAAAATTGCGTTTGATCTTGCAAATGAAAATGTTATTGATGAACAAGAAGTGTTGAAGCGCATATGCTCTAATCATCTTAATGAAATTATGCTTCCAACGATTGATGCTAATCAAGAAAAGAGTGAAACTGTCCTTGCCCAAGGATTGCCAGCAGGCCCAGGTGGTGCATCGGGCCAGATTGTATTTACTGCAGATGATGCACAGGCATGGCACTTAAATGGAAAGGATGTTATTCTGGTAAGACAGGAAACATCTCCTGAAGATGTGCATGGAATGTATGCTGCAAGTGGAATATTAACATCACGAGGAGGAATGACTTCTCATGCTGCGTTGGTTGCAAGAGGCTGGGGTAAGTGCTGTATTGTTGGGTGCTCAGACTTGATGATTGATTGTTCTAATAAAACCATGACTATTAATAATAATACCTATAATGAGGGTGATTGGTTGTCACTAAATGGATCTCAAGGAAATGTTTATGGAAATAAGCTACCATTAATTACAAACAATATAAATGAAAATCCATTATTTGAAAAAACAATGCATCTTGCAGATAAATATAGAAAACTTGGTGTAAGAGCCAATGCAGATACTGAAAAAGATGCGCTAAATGCTAGAGAGCTTGGAGCTCATGGAATCGGGCTATGTAGAACTG
>CAZPHE010000102.1:0-6366 GCA_964586315.1 uncultured bacterium
AAGTTGATATTGTTGAAACCGAACAACGCCTTATATATGAATTAACAGTTGGTGACGGTGATTATGGCAAAGTCATAGGGAAAAGTGGAAGGAATATTTCTGCTTTACGTACTCTTGTATTTGCTATTAATGCTAAACAAGGAGGTAAAAGGGCAAGACTGGATGTTATAGATTAAAATGGAAAATACTATCCATCCCATTGCAAAAATAACTAACACATCAGGATTAAAAGGTAATGTATGCTTATTGCCTTTATCTAGATATTTTGATGATTATATTGAAAAAAAGAAGTATATGTTATTGGGCTACAGCCCATCGAAATCTAAGACAATTTGTCTTGAATTGGTTCAAGGTTTTGGTAAAAGGCGTCGTTTTAAATTCAAAGGTGTTGATTCGATTATGACTGCTAAAAAGATTGTAGGACAAACACTTTTTATTAAAACCTCAGTTGATGATAAGATTAATTTAATCAGTAGACAATTATTGGGATATGAAATAGTAACACAAGAAGGTGAAATAGTTGGAAATCTAAAAGATGTTATCTGGCTTCCTAATAATGATGCTTACTTAATCAATAATGATCAAAAAGAATATTTAATACCTATAATACCCGAGGTTATTAAGTACTTGGATCATGATAACCAAAGGATAATTATCGTACCAATGGATGGTTTATTAGATTGAATCAGTTTGCTGTAATTACTCCTGTACCTAATGTAATTGATATTTTAATAAAAAATAGTATACTAAGGAAAGCCATAGAAAATGGAATCATTGATTTTCGTACAATTGACCTTAGGAGGTATGGTATTGGAAATTACAAACAAATTGACCATACTCCTTTTGGAGGAGGTAATGGAATGGTAATGATGGCTGAACCACTTTTTAATGCCATTGATGATGTAATGTTTTGGATGAACAAAGGAGAAGATATAAGAGTAATATATCCTTCTCCACAAGGCATTACATGGGATCAAAAAGCTGCACAGGAGTTGAGTTTACAAAAAAAAGTAATTTTAATATGTGGTCATTATAAAGGAATAGATGAAAGAGTTATCAAAAAATATGTTACAGATGAATATTCAATTGGGGATTTTGTTATGACATGTGGAGAGATACCTGCAATGGTGATATTGGATAGTATAATTCGTCTAATTCCAGGTACTTTAAATAATTTAGAATCTGCGTTAACTGATACATTCTCAAATGATTTGCTGGATCATCCACATTATACAAAACCTAGAATTTTTAGAACAATGAATGTTCCTGATATACTACTTGGTGGAAACCATGAAAAAATTGAATCTTGGAGAAAAGAAAAGAGGGAGATACGTACTAAAAACAAAAGACCCGATATCTGGGAGAAATATGTTAAACTGAAAGAAATGGAGAATAAAAATGAATAAGATACAAGAAATGACTAAAGAGTTTATAAAACCTAATTTACCTGCGTTTGAGCCCGGAGATACTGTTGCAGTAGATGTGAAAGTGCGTGAAGGAAATAAAGAACGCGTGCAGCGTTTTGAAGGTGTTGTTATAGGAAGACATGCAGGTAGAGGTTTAGATGCATCGTTTACAGTTAGAAAAGTAACTAATGGTGTTGGTGTAGAACGTATATTCCCTTTACAGTCACCTATGATAGCAGCTATCAAAGTAAAGCGACGTGGTAAAGTTAGAAGAGCAAAACTTAATTATTTAAGAAATGTAACTGGATCAAAAGCTGCTAGGATTGAAGAAAAAAGATAATTAATATTTTTTTAATAGTATCATAGCCCCTCTACAAAATATTAATTGTAGTAGGGGCTTTTTTTATGAAGAAAACAAATAATATTATTCTTAGTATAACATCATTATCTCATTTGGCTGTTCACGCCCAAATGATGGTGTTTCCTACTTTACTATTGGTTTTTAATAAGGAATTTTCATTAGGAATGGATACCTTAGGTTTGATGGCTACTTGCAGTGCTTTCATGTTTGGTCTAGGTGCAATTCCAGCTGGGATTTTTGAATCTAGAATAGGTGGAAAAAATCTTCTAATAATTTATCAACTTGGATCAATAGTTGGAGGGTTAACAATTATTTTTTCTAATAATCCGATACAAATCACACTTGGTCTAGGGATTCTAGGATTATTTTCAAGCATATACCATCCTGCAGGTTTGACTGTACTTTCAAAATCTTTAAAAAATTTAAGCAGCGGTTTGGCAATCCATGGTATAGCTGGATCTATTGGATTAGCTTTAGGTCCTTTAATAGCTGGTATAACAGCAGAGTTTAGATCATGGCAGCTTTCGTATTTTTTTTGGGTAATAATACAATTTATATTATTCATCGCTACTTATTTTTATATTGATGACGTTGATAATCATAACATAGAAAAAAAGGATAAAATAGTTTTAAAAAATGATAAACGATCAATAATTCTTTATTATATAATGGTGATCACATTAGGATTCTCATTTGGTGGATTTACAACATATATGCCAACTCTTTTTGGCATGCAAACTGATGGTGTGTTTCAAATATTTCCAGCAACGATTAAAGCTGGACTTTTTACGACTCTGGTCTTTTTTAGTGGTATAGTTGGACAAACTATAGGTGGATATTTAGGCGACAGGTATAATAAGGTTTATTTACTTAATATTATTATTATTATTATTATCCCAATCTTGGTATTAATAGGATATACAAAAAGTTGGTCTTTATTTTTTTTAAGTATTGCGTTAGGAATAGTATATTTTTCAAACCAACCTGTTTCAAATGCAATTCTCGCTGATTTAACTTCAAATGCACAAAGAGGACTAAGCTATGGAATATCATTTTTTCTCAGTTTTGGTATTGGTGGATTATCGCCAGCTGTTTGTGGATTGATTGTGGAAACTTATTCTGTTGAAATGGTTTTTCCCATGATGGCAGTTAGTTTATTACCTGGCATTTTAGCAGGATGGTTATTAATTAATCATTTATTAAATCAAACTTCTTGATCAATAAGGATTGTGTTTAGAATTTTAAGCTAGATATGAATAAAACAAGACTTAAAGATATACCATCAGTTAATAAAGTATTACTTGAAGTAAGGAAGGTCATATCAATAAATGATAATTATATAAAAAATTTAATTATTAAAGAAATAAGAAAAGTTAGAGAAGAAATAAAGAAAGGAGCCCATTTAAAAACACGAAATGATTTACTTAAAAGTATAAAAGTCAAAGTTATTACTCAATCTGCTCCAAGTTTAATAAATATTATTAATGGCACAGGGGTTGTTCTACATACAGGTCTTGGTAGAGCACCGTTTAAGGCTCGTTCTTTGAAAAATATTGCTGATAAAATGGATGGATATGTTAATCTTGAATTTGATCTTATGACCGGGAAACGAGGAGATCGTCAAGAGCATATTCGCGAACACCTCAGTTCAGTTTGTAATAGTGAATCGTCACTTGTAGTAAATAATAATGCTGCAGCTGTTATGCTTGCTATTAATGAGATGGCTCAAAAAGGAGAAGTTATTGTATCAAGAGGGCAATTAGTAGAAATAGGAGGCTCTTTTAGAATCCCTGATATAGTTAAAAAAAGTGGAGCTATACTTAAAGAAGTTGGAACAACAAATCGTACTAATATCAAGGACTATGAAAATGCAATAACTGAAAAGACGAAGCTCATCCTTTGGGTACATACTAGTAATTATATAATCAAAGGTTTTACACATTCTGTGCAACTAAATGAATTAGTTTCAATTGGTAGAAGATATAAAATCCCAGTTATGGTTGATTGGGGTAGTGGGTCATTATTAGATATGAGTCATTTAAATTTTTCGGATGAGATACCAATAAGGAAAATTATGAAAAATAAACCCGATATATTGACTTTTTCAGGCGACAAATTAATAGGAGGTCCACAATCAGGTATAATTGTAGGTAAAATAAAATGGATTAATGCTTTACAAAAAAACATTCTTTATCGAGTCCTTCGTAGTGATAAAATCACGATTGGTCTCTTAGACAATACGTTAAGAACCTATAGATCTGAATCTTATACTAGAGATAACCTAACGCTAAATATGCTAAATACTTCTCGTAGAATACTTCAAAATCGGGGAATGAAAATTCTAAATATTTTATCAAAGAAAAAAATTAAAGATTTAGGCATTAAATTTGAAAAATCAGAAGTTGAAGCAGGAAGTGGTTCCCTACCTGAGAATAAAATAAAAAGTATGGCTTTATCTTTTAAACCTCATTTTATTAGTGTTAACCGATTATCTCGTCAATTACGTTGCGGTCCTATACCAATTGTCGGTTATATATCTGGTAATATTTACTATATAGATCTAAAAGCTATTTTGCCTAGTCAATTAAAAAAATTAGCAAAAGCAATTAACGATATTTAAAATGTCTCAGATAGTTATTGGGACAGCAGGCCATATTGATCATGGTAAAACATCTTTGGTAAAAGCATTAACGGGTTCAGATACTGATCAATTAACGGAAGAGAAAGAAAGAGGAATGACAATTGATCTTGGATTTGCTTATCTTAATGATTCAATTACAATAATTGATGTCCCAGGTCATGAAAAATTTATAAGAAATATGGTAGCAGGCGCTGCAAGTATTCAATTTGGTTTAGTGGTAGTTGCTGCTAATGATGGTATTATGCCTCAAACAAAGGAGCATATTGATATACTAAACATATTAGGTGTAAAAAAAGGTTGGGTTGTAATTACAAAAACAGATCTTGTAAAAGATAAAGATTGGATAGATCTAGTAGAATTAGATATTACTGAATTTCTTTCCAAACGCTGTTTTGAACCATTTTCTATAAGACGAATTAATAATTTAAAAAATGATGGTATTGAAGCCCTAAAAAAAGAAATTTTAAAATTTTCAATAAATATACAAGGTAATTATATCACCGAATATTTTAGAATGAATGTTGATCGTTTTTTTAGTAAAAAAGGTTTTGGTACCGTGGTTACAGGGACAGTTCTCAATGGAAGTGCAAAAGTAGGAGATGAAATAGAAATTTTACCAACCCAAATCAGTGCGAAAATAAGATATATTCATTCACATGGTAATTCAGTTGAAAAAGTTAAGAAGAATAATCGTGCTGCATTGAATTTAACTAATGTAAAAATTAACGAACTCTATAGAGGTATCGTAATATCTTCACCAGGTATAATGAAACCTACAAATAAAATTATCGCAAATATTACTATGATCAGTTCAACTGATTGGTGTATAAAAAATAAACAACGACTAAGATTTCATTTCGGGACATCTGAAGTACTTGGTCGAGTTAAGATCTTTAAATCCAAAATCTTAAAAAAAAGCGAAAGTGAAAAATTAATTGTTTATTTAGAATCATTTATTGTACTTGGGATTGATGATCGTTTTATTATTCGCTCATATTCACCTATGAATACTATTGGAGGTGGTATTGTCCTTGATTCAAATCCAATTTTCAAATTACAAAAACTTGAAACTTTTATAAAAAATATTCCTTTAAAACCCATGGAGAGGTTTGGATTTTTTGTCGATCATAATTGGGAAAAACCTAAATCAATAAAAGAATGGAAATCATTATTTTTTAACTCTAGTCATGAAATGGAGTTTTGGTTGAAAAAACTTGAATTAAATCAATCGGATAATGGAATAATTTTTTCAAATAAGGCTGAAAAAAAAGCAAAAAGTCAATTAGTAGAATATTTTAATTCATGCCATAAAAAAAATCCATTTCGTTTAGTTATTTCTTCTGATTCAATTACTAATAATCTTAATTGGACACATAATTGGTTTGGGATTATTATTGAAAAATTAGTTTTTGAAAAAATTATAAAAGAGAACAAAGGTGGATATTCGCTTAATAATCCTGAAACAGTATTATCAAAAAAAGACCTTACAGCAATTGATTATATCGAAAATATTTTATCTTCAAGAGGTACAGAACCTATTTTACTTAGGGAGATAACACAATCAAGCCAGCAAAAACCAAAACACGTTGGTGAATTAATCCATATGCTTATTATTCAAAGAAAAATCGTAAGTCTAGGCAATGATTTTTACCTCCACATAAAACATTTAAATTCTATTCTTAAGGATATAAGAAAGTATTTTCTTACTTGTCGCAGATTATCTGTTAGTGATTTTAAAAAGATAACTGGTTTAACGCGTAAAACAGCCATCCCATTTCTTGAGTATTTAGATCATAACGCATTTACGGTTCGACAAGATAACTATCGTATTATTGGTGAAAAATTAAATGAATAATAGAGTTATAGCTAACACCCCAGTTATGAAACAATTTTTAGATGTAAAAGAAAAGTATCATGATACAATCGTTTTATTTAGAATGGGTGATTTTTATGAAACA
>CAZPHE010000103.1:0-4318 GCA_964586315.1 uncultured bacterium
AATAGATGCAATGAAAGGACCAGATAAATTTTTACCTCATTTATTGGGGCATGAAGGATCGGGTGTAGTACAAAAAGTGGGGCCAGGTGTTTCTTCTGTGAAAGAAGGAGATCATGTCGTTTTACATTGGAGGCCAAGCTCTGGTATCCAATCTCCAACACCAACATACGATTGGGATGGTAAAAAAGTTAATGCAGGTTGGATTACAACTTTTAATGAAGAAGCAATTGTATCTGAAAATAGATTAACTGTGATACCAAAAGAATTTGATATGAGTGTTGCTCCTTTATTTGGTTGTGCGGTCACTACTGCATTTGGTGTTGTTAATAATGATGCTCAATTGAAGGTGGGTCAATCAGTTGTTATTTTTGGTATTGGTGGGGTGGGTTTAAATATCGTTCAGGCCGCATCAATGGTATCTGCATATCCTATTGTTGGTGTTGACCTCCTTAATAATAAATTAAAGATGGGAGATAAATTTGGAATTACTCATAAAGTGTTAGGTGGTAATGATAATGTTAATGAAAAAATATTGGAAATTGTTGGTTCTGGTGGCGCAGATGTTGTAATAGAGACCACTGGTAATTCACGTGTAATCGAGCAAGCCTATGATCTAACACACCCTGATGGGAAAACTATTTTAGTAGGCGTTCCCAACAAAGGAGATAATGTTTCCATATATACTTTACCAATACATTTTAATAAAGTTCTAACTGGTTCTCATGGTGGCGACTCTGTACCAGATATTGAAATTCCACGTTATATTCGTTTGATTAAATCTAAAAAAATGACGCTTGATGGTTTGATAACTCATGAATTTTCTTTAGATAAAATAAACGATGCTTTAGACTTATTTCGAAGTGGCGAAGCTGGGAGAATTATAATTAATATGTTATAGTATTAAATTGCGTCAAGTTGCTAAGGCAGTAATCTATAAAGAAAATTATTTTTTATTACAGCTACGGGATAATGATAGTTCCATCTCGTATCCTAATAAATGGTCATTTTTTGGTGGAGAGTTAGATAAAGGTGAAAACTTTGAGGTAGCACTGAAAAGAGAACTAATAGAAGAATTAAACTTCTGTCCAGAAAAGTATTATTTTATTTCAACAAATATAGATTTATCTACTAACTGCACTATTAATTATTACATTGTTCATTGTCCTCTGCCAGATAAAGAGCTAATACTTGGTGAGGGGCAATCGATGGGATGGTTTACTATAGATCAAATTATGAATTTAAAGAGTATTTGTAGACCGCTTGTATTAAAGAGAGTAATAAAAAAAGCGAACAAATTTATTAAAGAATTATGAAAATAATAATAATAGGACATACTGGATTTATTGGAAAAAATATTTATCAAAACTTGAAGGATAATAGTGATTATGAAATAGTAGGAATTTCCAAAAAGGACGTTAATCTAGTAGAAAGTGATAGTTCTCAGATTTTATCAGAAATCATAACGCCAAAATCTATAGTTATCATGTGTGCAGGTATTAAGAAGCAGCTTGGTGACAATTTAGAGATTTTAAGAGATAATATTTCCATTATTAATAATTTTTCAAATGCTATAATAGAGAGTAATCCATCGAAGATACTATTTATAAGCTCAACTTCAGTATATGGAGAAGATGTAGCTTATTCCGATAATATTTCAGAAGGCACCCCAGTTCGACCTAGGACATATTATGGAATTGCAAAATACACAGCAGAAAGAATACTTAAAAAGATTTGTGAAGATAACAAATTACATCTAATGATTTTGAGGCCACCCTTGATTTATGGTAAAGATGATGCTTCCATGGGTTATGGCCCAACAGGGTTTACGCATAAATATAAGAATGGTGATAAAATTATTTTATGGGGTGATGGCAGTGAATATAGAGAATTTATCTATATAGATGATGTGGTTAGTATTATATGCATATTAATCAATAGTGATTTTAGTGGAATTGTTAATTTGGTGAGTGGTGCCAGTTACACATATATTGATATCATAAATAAATTAAAAAAGATCACAAATTTAAATATTGATATAGAATCACGTGAACGTTCTAAAGATAAAGTAGACCATCATTATTCAAATAAATTAATAAATACTATAATTGGAAATTTTCAATTTACAAGTATTGAGAATGGGCTAAATAGAACATTTAAAGCTTTGAAAAATGACAATGATTAATGAAAAAAAACTATTACTTGATTTAGGTATGCAGCCTATAGCTAATCGTTATTTGAGTCACCCTTCTGATGATGAAAATTTATATTCAATGAGACTTGGTCAGTGCAAGAAAACAGGGTTAATTCAATTAATTGATCCCATACCACATAAAGAATTGGTACCAAAATATGATTGGATAACATATATGGAACCAGAGGATCACCTAGATCAGATGGTTGATGAAATACAACAATTTTTATTAAAAGACAATGTCTCAAAAGTGGGAGGAGTCTCTTTTAAAGATGATACAACTTTAGAAAGGTTTGAGAAATTGGGTCACCAAACATGGAGTATTAATCTTGAAGAAGATCTTTTTTTAGATAATCATCTTGGGATTGAATCAATTCAGGCAGTTTTGAATCAAAAATCTTCAAATAGACTGTTAAAACGCTATGGTAAATCGAATCTAATTGTTGCAAGACATATTTATGAACATGTTTATAATTTGAAAGAATTTTTAGATTGTCTAAAAAATTTAATTTATGATGATGGATTTCTTTTGTTTGAAATCCCAGATTGTACAACATCATTAGAAAATTACGATTATACAATGACTTGGGAAGAGCATATAATTTATCTTACTCCAGAAACATTTAAATATTTACTATCACTCCATGGTTTCAGTGTAGTTCTATATAATATTTATCCTTACCCTCATGAAAGTTCAATAGTTGCTTTGGTAAAGAAAAACAATCAAAGAGATCAGGCTTTAATTCCTTTTAATTTAAAAAGAGAGATTAAATTGGGTCAAAATTATGCTGACAATTTCAATAATTTAAAAATTCATGTAACTGACTTCATTATTGAAAAAAAGAAAGAAGGTAAAATCGTCTTATTTGGTGCGGGACAAGACACATGTGCATTTTTAAATTATTTTAATATCTCAGATCAAATCGATTATGTGGTTGATGATAACATCAATAAGATTGGTTTATTTATGCCAAAATCAAGAATACCTATTGTTGCTTCTGAAGTTTTTGATAACAAAAATATTTCTTTATGTTTACTTTCATTAAATCCTATTAATGAAGATAAAGTATTCAATAAACTCAAAAAATTCAATTATCTAACTGGAAGAGTATTCTCAATATTCCCCCACAGCAAATACTCTTTTTTAAAACATTGAATATGAAGAGGTATTTAAATGAAATGGGATAAAATAAATGACGAAGTCTTTTACCCTAAAAAAAATGAATTAGTTGAAATAAATAAAAATGACATTAATGGACTGATTAAAGCGGCTGAAGTGACTCCAAGAGAGCGTGCAAGGTATTGCACGCATAGTTCTCCTGAAGATGATGTCCATGAGATGGTTATTTACCATAAAGAAGGAACATACATTAGGCCACATAAACACATAGGTAAACCAGAGTCGTTTTTATTAATTGATGGAGAGGCCGACGTATTAATTTTTGATGAAGAAGGTAGGTTATTAGAGGCGCGGAATATGGGGAAATATGAAACTGGAAAAGATTATTATTATAGAATTCCAGATTCAACTTATCACGCACAAATTTTTCGAAAAGATACAATTTTTCATGAAGCTACCAAAGGTCCATTCGATGAAAATGATACTATTAATGCTAGTTGGGCCCCAAATGAGACGGACTATAGATTAGTTAAAGAGTATTTAGATAAAATAGAATTAGAATTAAAATCTATGCTAAGATAGTTATCTGATATGAAGAATATTAGGAAAGATGAAAATTGTAGAATCTGTGGCTCAAACGATATTGTTGATGTATTTAAGTTAAAATCTACACCTTCCGGAGATCGTTTTATATCTGAAGAAGAGCTAGGCATGGCTATTGAAAAATTTCCACTCATTCTCGCTATTTGTAATAGCTGTGGATATTTGCATTTGCCCTATGTTTTAGATCCGGCTGAGAGTTACACTAATTATGTTTATGAGACAAAAATTACAGTTGGTTTAAAAGAGCATTATCTTAACTATGCAAAAGAGGTTATCTCATTTGGAAATATACCACCATCAAGTCTAGTCGTTGATTTGGGCAGTAATGATGGAACAATGCTAAAGGCTTTTAAAGAATTGGATATGAATATACTTGGTGTAGAGCCAAATAAAAGTATAGCAGG
>CAZPHE010000103.1:4418-5905 GCA_964586315.1 uncultured bacterium
TTAAAGAATTGGATATGAATATACTTGGTGTAGAGCCAAATAAAAGTATAGCAGGGCTTGCTAATAAAAATCAATTAAATACAATTAATGATTATTTTACTCAATCAATAGCTAATAAAATTGTTAGAGAATATGAAACGGCCTCAATAGTCACAGCCAATTACATGTTTGCAAATATTGACAATATCATTGACTTTACTGCTAACGCAAAAACAATATTAAGTGATGATGGCCTCTTCGTAATCCAGACAGGATATCATCCTACCCAAATGGCTATTAATATGTTCGATTACATTTATCATGAGCATTTTTCATATTTTAGTGTAAAGGTGTTAAAAGATTTATTAGAAAGATCTGGACTTGAATTGATTAATGTATCTCATCAATCCTCCAAAGGAGGGTCAATAAGAGCGATTGCACAACATCTGGGTTCAGAACGAAAACCTGATAACAGTGTTGATGTATTTATTGCCAAAGAAAAAGAAGATGAAATCCACGAGGTTAAAACCTATACGAATTTTGCAAAAAAAATAAATCAAAAAAAGGATATTCTAGTAGAGTTTATCAAAAATCTCAAAGCAGAAAACAAAACAATTGTTGGCTATGGAGCTTCAGTGAGCACCACGACTTTACTTCATCATTTTGAAATAGGACAATACCTAGACTATATCGTAGATGATAATACCATAAAACAGGGTCTTTTCTCACCGGGATATCGCCTACCAGTATATCCATCAGAAAAATTATATTTTAATAAACCTGATTATGTACTTATTCTTGGCTGGCAACATCAAGATAGTATCGTAAATAGAAATAAAAATTTCATAAAAAATGGTGGCAAATTTATTGTACCTCTTCCGGAATTAAAGGTGCTTAACTAATCGCTATTTCAAATAAAATAAAATGGTGGAGAGTAAACTATTCTAATGAAGATATAGAAAAAGTTGTTGAATCTATATCTAATGAACAGATTAGCATGGGAAGGGTTACGGAAGAATTTGAAAAAAGAATGTCGACTGAACTAAAAGTTCCCTATGTACTAGCTACTAGTAACGGCAGTACAGCACTTCTTATGTCTTTAATGGCATTGGATATAAAACCTGGTGATGAAATAATAGTGCCCAATCGCACTTGGATAGCCACTGTACATGCACCATTAATGCTTGGTGCGAAACTGGTAATGATTGATGTATTGCCTGAAAGGCCTGTTATTGATACATCATTGATTAAAGATAAAATCACTCCTCTTACAAAGGCTATTATTCCAGCATCACTCTGCGGGTGCGGGGTAAATATGGATGAGATATGGAAAATAGCAAGAGATAATGATGTATTTGTGATAGAAGATGCAGCACAGGCACTTTTTTCAAAGTATGAAGGTTCTTACATGGGTACTAAATCTGATGTAGGTTGTTTTTCTATGGCTCTATCAAAATTAGTTTCAAGTGGTCAAGGCGGATTTATTGCTACAAGAAATAAAAAACTTT
>CAZPHE010000104.1:0-5873 GCA_964586315.1 uncultured bacterium
CAGGTTGTTGCAGCAGATGTTATTGTTATACCACGCTCTTGCTCTTGTGCCATCCAATCCATTGTTGCAGCACCATCATGAACTTCTCCAATCCTGTGAGTTCTCCCTGTATAATAGAGTACACGTTCAGTCAATGTTGTTTTACCAGCATCAATGTGCGCCATGATACCTATATTTCTTACATTATCTAATTTTGTTTTCTTCAAATTTTATTCTGTATATTTAATTATCTAAAATGAGCAAATGCTTTATTAGCGTCTGCCATTCGATGAGTATCATCCTTTTTCTTTATTGCTCCACCATCACCATTAGCAGCAGCAATTAATTCTGTGGCAAGTTTTTCAGACATTGGTCTACCAGAACGATTGTTAGCTGCATTAATTATCCAATGAGATGCAAGATAAAAACGACGATTTTTTGGTACTTCAATAGGAACCTGATAGGTTGCACCACCGATTCTCCTTGACTTTACTTCTACTGCTGGCGAAGCATTTTCTATAGCCTTTTCAAAAATTTTGATTCCATCACTCTTAGTGCGTTGTTTTATTTGGTCCATAGCACCGTAAAATATTTTTTCAGCAATCCCCTTTTTACCTTGTTCCATAATATAGTTTACAAATTTTGCAACCATCTTATTACCATAAACAGGATCTGCTAATATTTCTCTTTTCTCTGGACGTCTTCTTCTCATAATCCTATATTATTTTTTTGCTCCATACCGTGAACGACTAGTTTTTCTATCACTAACACCTGCAGTATCTAAAGTTCCTCTTATAACATGATAACGCACACCAGGTAAATCTTTAACACGTCCTCCTTCTATTAAAACAATACTATGCTCTTGCAGGTTGTGACCTTCACCCGGAATATACGCTGCAACCTCCATACCATTTGTTAACCGAACACGAGCAACTTTTCTTAACGCAGAGTTTGGTTTTTTAGGAGTAGTAGTATATACACGTGTACATACACCTCTTTTTTGAGGGTTACTCATTAGAGCCGGAGTACTAGTTTTTTTCAAAATCCTCTTCCGACCTTTTCTCACTAATTGGTTTATCGTCGGCATATCATTTCTTCCAAAGCCTGCAAAATTACAAAATATTTTTCCTCAAAGACACCAAACATTTCACTCTTATTTTTCATTATGCTACAACACCTGCAAGATCATTTTCGTCATCCAAATCATGAACACCAACCAGAATATCTGAATAATCAGGACTCCCAGTACCCGCAGGGATAAGACGACCAACGGCTACATTCTCTTTAAGACCTTGGAGTTGATCTGTTTTACCTTCTGTTGATGCATCTGTAAGAACACGTGTTGTTTCTTGAAAAGATGCTGCTGAAATAAAACTTTCTGTATTAAGTGAAGCTCTAGTTATCCCCATCAAAATTGGCTCAAATGTTGCAGGTTTAGGTTTTTTATAACTAGCAGCTTTTTCACCATCAGCTTTTAACTCCTTATTTATTTCAAGAAATTCTTCTCTATCAATCATTGTATCTTTTTCTAATTGTGAATCACCTGGGTTATTAATAATAACCATCTTTGAAACTCTTTCATTTTCAATAAAAAACTCTTTCTTTGCAACCCTGTCTTCTTCTAAAAATCTTGTATTACCAGGATTTTTTACACTTACTTTCTGCATCATTTGATTAACAATAATTTCTATATGTTTATCATTTATTTTAACACCTTGCAAACGATAAACTTCTTGTATCTCATTAACAAGATAGTCTCTAACAGCAGAAGGTCCTAGAACATGTAATATATCTGTTGGAGATATCGCACCTTCACAAAGGTTTGTTCCAGCATTAATAAAGTCACCTTCATGAACAATTACATGTTTTCCATATGGAATAGAATATACTCTTTCCTCTCCATCAAGACCTTTAACATGAATTTTCCTAACACCTCTTTTTGTTTCTCCGAACCGAACTGTTCCACTAATTTCTGTCATAACAGCTGGATTCGTTGGTTTTCGAGCTTCAAACAGTTCCGCAACACGGGGTAGACCACCTGTTATATCCCGAGTTTTTCCAATCTCTTTAGGAATTTTGACTAACGTTTGTCCTCTCTGGACACTCTGCTTATCATTTACTACCAAAGTTGCCTTCACAGGCAATATTGTTCCACCAGATAGGATCTTTCCATTTTTATTTACTATCTCAATATGAGGACTAAGCTTACGATCTCGAGCTTCCACAACAACCATTTGCTTTTTACCACCTTCTACAGCTTCGACAGCGTATGTTTCCCCTTCAATAAAATCATTAAGTGAAACATAACCAGTCTCTCGCGCAAGAATAATATCAGTATAAGGATCCCATTTAATTAAAACAGTTTTAGGCTGGATCTTTTCACCTTCTTTTACAAAAACTGTCGATCCATATGGAACATTGAATGATGCATTTTCTTTACCATCTTTACCAATGATCATCAATTTAGAATGTCTAACCATGCAACGCGTAACTTTAGTTCCAGTCTCATCTATAGTATCTGCAAAATCATAATTTTCAGAAAATTCTACAATGCCAGCCCGCTTACTAACCATTTCAGACTGCTCAATGATTCTTGTTGCAGTACCTCCAATATGGAATGTCCTAAGAGTTAATTGCGTTCCAGGCTCACCAATACTTTGCGCAGCTCGAATACCAACTGCTGTTCCAATATCTACTAATTTATGTGTTGATAAATCCCAACCATAGCACTTAGCACAAACTCCTCTTTTTGCTTCACAAGTAAGGATTGAACGTATTCGGATATGCTCGACACCTATATCTCCTATTAAATCAGCTTCATTTTCTGCAATTACTGAACCCGACTTGACAATAACATCACCCTTTACTATAAAATCATCTAAGATGGTTCTACCAAGTATACGATCAGAAAGTGGCTCAATAATTTCTTCACCTTCTTTAAGATCAGAAATAATTATTCCATTAATTGTACCACAATCTACAGAATACACAACTACATCCTGCGCAACATCTACCAATCTTCTAGTAAGGTAACCAGCATCTGCTGTTTTTAAAGCTGTATCTGCTAAACCTTTTCTAGCACCATGAGTAGAAATAAAATACTCAAATACCGATAATCCCTCTTTAAAGTTTGAAGTAATTGGAGATTCTATAATTTCACCAACACCACCTTTCATTGATTTTTGTGGTTTAGCCATAAGTCCACGCATACCAGCTAATTGTTTGATTTGATCTTGAGAGCCCCGGGCTCCCGAATCCGCCATCATAAATACTGGATTAAACCCATCGCGGTCATCTTTTAAAGCATCCATCATAGTTATGGCCATATTAGTCGTTGCATGAGTCCAAACATCTATAACTTTATTATAGCGCTCACCATCAGTTAAAATATGATTATCAAATTTTCTTTTTATTTCATCTACTTCAGCCTGAGCTTGGTGTAGAATCGAATCTTTTTCTTTTGGTATAAGAACATCACTTATAGCAATTGATACACCACTGATTGTTGCCATGCCAAACCCTAAGTCCTTTAGACGATCTAAAAACAGAACTGTCTGATGATTCCCAGATATTAAATAGGCATGATTTATAATTCTGGTAAGTTGTTTTTTATCTATAATTTTATTGACATAATTAACATCATCAGGCAATATTGAGTTAAAAATAATTCTACCAACAGTAGTTTTTTTGATCCACTTACCATCACTGAACACATCAACTACTGCATGTAACCCTACTGCTTTATTTTCATATGCCAATAGTCCTTCTTGAATAGAACTAAACATTTTCCCTTCGCCTTTATCACCATTTTTTGGTCGTGTTAAATAATAGCAACCAAGAACCATATCTTGAGAAGGTACTGCAATGGGTTGCCCATTAGCAGGATGTAAAATATTATGGCTAGACAACATCAACATCCTAGCTTCCATTTGAGACTCCAGAGCAAGTGGAACATGCACCGCCATTTGGTCACCATCAAAATCGGCATTAAATGCAGAACATACCAGAGGGTGCAATTGGATAGCTTTACCATCAACTAAAACAGGTTGGAATGCCTGTATTCCCAATCTATGCAATGTTGGAGCACGATTAAGGAGTACTGGATGATCTTTAACAACATATTCTAAAACTTTATATACTACAGGATCACGATTTTCTACCATTAATTTAGAACTTCTGGGTGTCTGGGAATATCCACGAGCCATAAGCTCATGTATCATATGTGGTTTAAATAATTCCAAAGCCATATTCTTGGGCATTCCACATTCATGTAATTGAAGCTGAGGACCAACCACAATAACAGATCTACCAGAATAATCTACGCGTTTACCAAGTAAATTTTGTCTGAAACGACCTGTTTTACCTCTTAGCATATCAGATAATGATTTCAATGGTCGCCTAGATCCGCTACGAATAGCAGTTTTTCGACGGTTATTATCAAATAAAGCATCTACCGCTTCTTGCAACATTCTTTTTTCATTCCTAAGGATAACATCCGGTGCTTTGATTTCCATTAATTGTTTTAATCGATTATTACGAATTATAATACGCCTATAGAGATCATTCAAATCAGATGCCGCAAACCTTCCCCCCTCAAGAGGAACTAATGGTCTAAGTTCAGGAGGTATCACAGGTAGAATAGAAACAATCATCCATTCTGGTTTATTTAATCTTGCTTTAGTAGGATCTGGGACAAATGACTTTACAACCTTTAATCGTTTTAGAGCATCATTTCTTTTTTGCTTGGATTTAGATGTTTTCACGATATCAACTAATTCAGTTTTGAGTTCTGTAATATTTATCTTGGAAAGCATCTCTTTCATTGCTTCTCCACCCATAATTGCATAAAAATAATTATCATTATCCCTATCATCTTCTGAAACAGCATTATATCCAAACTGCTCTTCTATATCAAGATAATCATCTTCTTCAAGCAATTCAAATCTTTCAAGTCCACTTGCCCCAGGCTCAATAACCATAAACATCTCATAATAAATTACACGTTCAAGCTCTTTAGTGCTTTTACCAGCAAGATAGCTCAGCTTACTTGGTATTGATCTCAGGTACCATATATGCACCACAGGGACAGCAAGTGTTATATGTCCCATTCTTTCTCGACGGACTTTTTTACGAGTAACTTCTACACCACAGCGATCACAAATAATACCCCTGTAACGAATTCCTTTATATTTCCCACAATGACATTCATAGTCTTTAACAGGTCCAAATATTTTTTCACAAAAAAGACCATCTTTCTCTGGTTTATAGGATCTATAATTTATGGTTTCTGGTTTTAATACTTCTCCATAAGAACGTTGGAGAATTTTTTCTGGTGATGATAATCCAATTGTAATAGAATTATATTCTTTTGATGTATCTAATGTATTTGATTGAATGTAAGTCAAAAGTATTCCTCCTTGGAATTAATTTAGTTCGACGTCAACACAGAGACCTTGTAATTCCTTTATCATGACGTTGAATGATTCAGGAGTAGAGAACTCAGGCATTTGTTCGCCTCTTACTATTGAATTGTAAACCTTTGAACGCCCTTCAACATCGTCAGATTTTACAGTTAATAACTCATGGAGAGTATGCGCTGCACCATATGCTTGTAAAGCCCACACCTCCATCTCACCAAGACGTTGTCCCCCAAATTGTGCTTTCCCACCTAGAGGTTGCTGAGTGATTAATGAATATGGTCCCGTAGAACGAGCATGCATTTTATCATCTACCATGTGACTGAGTTTCATCATATAAATATTCCCTACAGTAACAGGGTTATCAAAGTATTCTCCAGTTTTCCCATCTATTAATTTTGCTTTACCTGACAATGGGAGCCCCGCTGAATCCAATTCATTTTTTACTTCATTTGGAGTAGCTCCATCAAAAACAGG
>CAZPHE010000105.1:0-938 GCA_964586315.1 uncultured bacterium
AAGTGGCTTCCACAGGAAAACCTATAATTATTTCTACGGGAATGGCATCTATTTCAGAGATTGATGAAGCGGTTAAGATAATAAGAGACAGTGGTTGTAAAAAATTTGCTTTATTAAAGTGTACAAGTAGCTACCCATCAAAACAAGAAGACAGCAATGTATTAAGTATTCCTCATATGCGTAATCTTTTCAACTGTGAGGTTGGCTTATCTGACCATACCATGGGCATAGGTGCGGCGGTAGCGGCAGTGGCCCATGGGGCGACCATTATTGAAAAACATTTTACATTAAATAGGGCCGATGGAGGTGTGGATTCATCTTTTTCGTTAGAGCCAAAAGATATGGAACTCTTAGTTACTGAAACTGAACGAGCTTGGCTATCCTTGGGAAAGGTAAAATACGGTCCAAGTAATACAGAAATTAATTCTCTTAAATTTAGACGGTCTCTTTATATTGCTGAGGATATGAAAGAAGATCAAATTTTCACTGAAAAAAATATGAGGATTATTCGACCTGGATTGGGTTTGTCGCCAAAATATTATGACACACTCCTTGGTCGAAAAGTCAACCAAGACATTAAAAAAGGCACACCAATTAAATGGGATATGATAAAATGAAAAAATTAATTTTCAAAAATTATTTCTATTAATATGATCAACTTAAATTCAGTATTACTCAATATTTATAATAAATCGCCCTTACAAAAAAAAAAGATTGAGGGTTATTTATCTGACCAACCAAAATCCTTTTTTAAAGAAGCTGATAAATTTATTTTTGATTATTCAGGTTATTTAAAAGCAGAGGGACTCTCCTTTGAATATGCTGTAGATGCCTATCTAAAGATGTGTCGACAGATGCTCAAATGTCAAATATTTTTTATGAAACACAATAGATACCCTATAGATAAACAATACAAAGCATTCGAAGAAATTTATAAT
>CAZPHE010000105.1:948-5770 GCA_964586315.1 uncultured bacterium
AAGGAAATGCAATCTTATATGATAGGCTTAGCACTTTCTCAATATTTGTGGATCACACATTATAATATCTTTAGCCATTTAAAAGAGGTCCTTCAACAAAACAAAGAGAAGATAAAATGTTATTTAGAAATTGGTCCAGGTCATGGTTTATTTTTTAAAGAAGCTATAAATACCATTGGCAATGATTGTAAATACACTGCGATTGATATCAGCAAGGTATCATTGGATTTAACTAAATCCATCATTTCCTTTTTTCAACTGGATTCCTCTGATATTAAATTCATCAATAATGATATGCTTAATTTCACAAGTGCAGATTTGTATGATTGCATTGTAATGGGCGAGGTTCTTGAACATGTAGAAAACCCTAAATTTCTTTTAGATAAATTATATACTTTACTTGATACTAATGGAAAAGCATTTGTATCAACCTGCGTAAATTGTCCAACTATTGATCATGTTTACCATTTTAAATCAGTAAGCGATATTAGAAATATACTAAAACAATCAAACTTTAAAATAGTTAGTGAAAAAATATTACCAGTAGAAAAACTTCCAATGGATGAAATAATTAAAAGGAAAATTACAATTAATTATAGTTCAATAATTAAAAAGGGGAATAATTGAAAAAGTACACAGAAATTAAAGTTGGCGATAAGGCTGAATTAATACATACAATCACTCAATGTGATATTGAGAAATTTGTTGATCTTACAGGTGATGATAATAAACTGCATGTAGATGAAAATTATGCATCGAAAACTTCTTTCAAGAAACCGGTTGCTCATGGATTCTTAGGAGCTTCTTTTATTTCAACTATTATTGGAACGAAACTTCCCGGGGATGGGGCGTTATGGTATGCTCAAAATTTGGAATTTCTTCAACCTGTTCGTGTTGGAGATGAATTGCGAATAACAGCTGAAGTAGTAAAAAAGATAGATCGAAACAAAACAATTGAACTCCAAACGGATATCTATAACCAGTATAAGAAAAAAGTCACTGTTGGAACTGCAAAAGTCAAATTAGTTGAACCAGTTTTACAGGTAAAAAGAGAGAAAAAAAATATTCATAAAAAAACTGCTTTAATTATTGGTGGCACAGGTGGTATAGGTAGTGCAGTATGTTCTCAATTAGCAGTAGAAGGGTTTGACCTAGCTATTCATTATTATAAAAATAAAAACAAAGCGAATAAGCTACAAAAACAGATAACGAAAGTTGGTGGAAAAACAGTTGTTGTTTCTGGTGATATTGTATCAGAAACAGATATCAAGAGAATGAAAGATAAATCAATTCGATCAATTGGTGAAATATCTATTGTCATTAATTGTTCTACCATACCTCTTTCGGCTATCAAGTTTAATGATCTTGAATGGAAACATATGCAGGCTCATTTTGATTCAAATATTAAAGGTTCATTCAATCTTCTAAAAGCATTTGAGCAAGATTGGGAAAAAAACCTTTTTGGAAAATTTATTGCATTGACAACACTTGCAACCGAAAAACCAAATTCACAATGGTTGCCATATATAACTTCTAAAACTGCCTTAAATGGATTTGTGAAAGCAATGGCATTTGAACTTGCGCCTAAAGGAATAAGAATCAATTTAGTATCCCCGGGAATGGTAGATACACCATTGGTGGCTGACATAGGAGAAAAAGCAAGGTTGCTTGCTGCAGCACAAACACCCTTGCGAACTCTAGCTACTGTTGAAGATGTAGCCGGAGTTATTAGTTTCCTTGCTTCTGATAAGTCTAATTATTTGACAGGTGAGACAATTAGGGTAAATGGCGGACAATTTATGCTATGATGGAATTGAAATATTCCGAAATTTTAAAATTAAATAAAGAACTACCTAAGACCCTTAAATCAAGTTCTTATACTATTTCTATAATATCAAATATTATTGTTCATCAAATAAAGGAAATATTAGAATATTTACTGAGAACTGAAGGGATTAATGCGAATGTGAATATCGGTGACTATGATAATATTATACAATCTAGTACAAAATATAAGAATGCAAATATAGTTATAATTTTTTGGGAACTATCAAATATTTTGGATGGGTTACAATTTAAAATTGAATTATTCTCCCAGGATCAATTAGATAAAATTCTAGAAAAAACAAAATCTGAAATTGATTTTGTTTTTAAAAATCTTAAGAACACATCACTTGTTTTAATTAATAGATTTTCATCAATTCATTTTTCTAGTTTAAATATCAAAAAAAATAATTTTGATTTATTAGCAGATCAATTAAATCAATATTTAGAGAATAAAATATCATCGAATATAAGACTGATTAATGTTGAAAAGTTGATTGCCAATATTGGGTTAGGTAAGTGTTTGGATCTAAGGTATTTTTATTCATCCAAGGCATTATACACGGTTGATTTCTTCAAAGAATATGCAATGTATATTAAATCTTACGTTATGTCTGCTAATGGAAAATCAAAAAAGGCTCTCATTTTTGATTGTGATAATACTTTATGGAAAGGCATTCTGAGTGAAGATGGTTTTGATAATATTGAAATGAATCCAAGAACTAAGGATGGTGCTGTTTTTGCTGAAGTACAAGCTATTGCATTGGCTTTTAACAAACAGGGAGTATTGATAGGATTATGTAGTAAAAATAATCATGATGATATAGATGAAGTAATTAAATCACATAAAGATATGCAGTTAAGAGATGAACACATCACTATAAATAAAAGTAACTGGACTGATAAAGTGACTAATCTAAAAGCAATTTCAAAAGAGTTAAATATTGGTCTAGATAGTTTAGTATTTGTTGATGATTCACCTTTTGAGATCAATCTAATCAGAGAAAAATTACCTGATGTAACGGTTTTAAAAGTGCCAAAGGAACTATATAATTATCCAAAGATGCTTAGAAATATAAATGGCTTATTTTATAATCTGTCCTATACAGATGAGGATAAAATAAAAATAAAGATTTATAAAGATCAGGAAAAAAGGGAATCTGCAAAAAAAACATTTAATGACATAGATGACTATCTATCTTCTCTGGGCCTTAAAATGACGATTTTTAAAAATGATGAAACTTTTATTCCTCGAATGTCCCAAATGACTCAAAAAACAAATCAATTTAACCTTACTACTAAAAGATATACGGAGATTGAAATTCAAAATTTTATCAATGATCCTAATGTTATTGTAGTCGCATTTTCTTTATCTGATAATTTTGGAGATAATGGTTTAACAGGTTTAAGTATTATTGTATTGGATGAAAATAGTAAATCTTCTGTTATTGATTCTTTATTAATGAGCTGTAGAATTATAGGTAGGAATGTTGAATTCACTTTTATTGATTTTATAGTCAATATGCTGAAAGAAAAAAGCATTTCAGTTATTGAATCCCAATACATTAAAACATCTAAAAATGGACAGGTTAAAGAATTTTATGATAATTGTTTTTTCAAGCTTGACAGTGAAAATGATTCAACAAAAAAATATATACTGGATATAAATAAATATAAATCAAAACAATTAAACTATATTGAGGTAATTAATGAGTAATAATATTCAAGAGCAAATAAAAAATATTATGTCAACAGTTCTTGATGTTTCTTTAGATAAAATAAATAGTAATTCATCTCCTGACACTATAGAATCTTGGGATTCTTTAAAACACATGAATTTGATTATATCATTAGAAGAGGAATTTAATATTACATTTACTGATGATGAAATTTTTGAATCAATGAATTACAAATTAATTGAAGCAATCATTATTGAAAAAAAAGGAAACAATTAGATTAAATAAGATTTAATGAAATTCAATATCTTTTTAGAGGAAGCTCTTTTAAAAATTGGACTAAGAAAAGGCGACAAAATCCTTTTGCATTCAGATGTTTCATCTTTTCGTAATATTTCGGGTTTGAGCTGGACAGGTACTTTTAAATTAATTAAAAATAGTTTTTTAAATGTTTTAGGAGAAAATGGAGCTCTCATAGTGCCAACATTTAATTGGGATTTTTGTGATGGCAAAACATACATTCATAGTAAAACCAGATCTCAAACTGGAATATTCTCAAATTATATTTTATCTGATGAGTCTTCAGTTCGCTCATTTCACCCAATCTATTCATTTTGTGGTATTGGGCATAATGTTAAGGCATTATTTGAAAATATTTCGAATTCATCTTTTGGTGAAAATTCTGTTTTTGAAAGACTACATAAAATAAATGCGAAAATTGTTATGTTTAATTTCAATATGGGGACAACTTTTGTTCATTATGTAGAGCAGAAACTTGGTATTAATTATAGATATTTAAAGACGTTCAGAGGTAGAGTCGTTTTTGATGAACTTGATTATATTGATGAATTCGATATGTATGTACGCTTCTTAGATAAAGATATAATAGTATCTTTAGATAAATTGCATAAGGATTTAAAATCTAATAATAAAATGGTTTTTTCAAGTATTACAAATGATATTTATTTAAGTGCATTTAATTGCAATGATTTATATAAGTTTATTGAAAATAAATTAAAAGTTTCACCATATTATTTATTGAAGAAACCTCCTTCTAATAGATTATCAAGCTCACATGAATAGGGATCAACTCAAAAACCAAGGGATGGTAATGCATGAGTGGGCTAAAGACTTATTTCCTATTTGCCGAAGTATAACAGGCCCTGGTGTAAGAGAAACTCTCAGGTATATTAATGATATATTGCCAGAATTAAATATTCAATCAGTCCCTTCTGGCACAAAAGCTTTTGATTGGATTGTTCCAGAAGAGTGGACGATTAATGATGCCTTCATTACAGATGAATCTGGTCAAAGAATTGTCG
>CAZPHE010000106.1:0-5602 GCA_964586315.1 uncultured bacterium
ATTCTATTTGCTGTCCCATAGGCAATTGGAACCGCAGCGCCTATTTCAAAGGATAGTTGTTCAGGAAGTTTCACGAGATTTTGTGCGGGCACTCTTACTAGTTCTGCAAGTCCTCCGATCAACTGCTCTCCAATCATCCCCTCATGAGTATCAGGATTTAGGGTAACTCGGTCCCCCAATGTCCAACCACTGACCTCTGTACCAATTTCGGAAATAACTCCCGCAATATCACCTCCAGAAATAAAGGGCATTGGAACAGGAAACCCTGGCATCCCCTTCCGTACAAAAATATCGAGATGATTCAATCCACATGCCTTCACGTTTACAATAACATCAAGTGGTCCTGGTTTTGGATCTGGCCAGTCTCTGTAGACTATATTATCCACCCCACCCTGCTGCTCTATAACTGCTGCTTTCATTTAATTAATGTTAACTCCATTTCCTCAATTGTCACGCTGTCCTATGCTAGTAACCAACTTAACTCATAAGAGGATATCTAATGACCCAATGGATGGAAACTCACCGTGCCGTCATCCACCCTTGGTATTGCGATCATTTAGGGCATATGAACGTGAGATTTTATGCACACTTTTTTGATGATGCCGGATTTCATATCTGGAACCACATAGATGGTGCAGAAGCCGTAATGAAAAAATATGGTATAGGTGTCGTCGTCGCCAAAACGACAAATGACTTTATTCATGAAGCAAATGCAGGGGAACTTATTGTTATTAAAAGCGGCTTTACCCGTTTAGGAAATAAAAGCTTAAATTACACGCAGATTATGAAAAACGCAGAAACGGGTGAAGATATTGCAATTCAAGAAGCAATTGAGGTTTTCTTTGATCTCTCAAAAAGAAGATCAACAGATATGCCAGTTGAAATTCGAGAGCTGCTAAAAGGTTTATTGGTATCAGTCAAAGATCATTAAGGGTGAACGGTCTCCGTAAACCAGTCGGTGGGTAGTTCGCGCCCAATACCCGCCTCTCTTGCTTTTTTATTAATGAGATACCCCGCCGCAGCGAATTGATACCCCATACCATTATTAAAGAAACTGCTAATCTGTTCATCGTTTATGCGCCCTTGCCTGCGCCCTGCCATAATGTCAGGAAAAGTAGGCAACGAAGCGTGAATTTTATCTCTTTCCATACTATAACTTGTATTATCTTTTTCTTCGCCAACCCTTGAATCATGCGTATAAATCAGACGTGCATGATCGTTGTAATGGAGTAATGTCATTACATCGATGCATGACCAAGCTTTCTTTTCCAACTCCGTTGCTCCAGGGCGAATCGTTCCGATATGCATACCTGGCTCTAGCCACGCCTCTAAAACCACAGGCGCCGAGGTATTCGTTGCGCAATGAATGATATCCGCACCCTTACATGCCTTTTTTGCACTGGTAAACGCCCTGACGTCTTTTCCTAGCACTAAACTCATTTCCTCGGAAAATTTTTTACAATTCTCTGAGTTAGGGCTGTATACACGAATATCCTTAAGGTCCCTGACAACATTGAGACCAATTAGTTGTGTGCGGGCCTGCCAGCCGGAACCAAGTATCGTGACAGTATCTGCGTTATTACGACTGAGATGAGCGGCAGCAAGGGCACTTGTACCGCCTACCCGCATACTTTGAACAACGCCATCAGGGAATATAGCAAGAGGTTCACCGGTGTGAGTACAAAATAAAAGAACAAGGCCTACATACCGTTCACCTGGGGCCGCGGGAATTTTAACACGACGCATGCCGGTCGCCGTATCCGGAAATGTTAGAATATCAGAGTTAATACGGATGGCTCCTACACCAAATTTAGGTACTACTCCATCCATAGACTTAAGCGCATAAAGGCTATCGTCTGACCAAGTAGTCGGGGTTACAATGTCTGTCCGAACACGGTCCCCCCCTCTACCGGCACTCAACTCTGTAAACGCTTCGGAAAGGACGGGAATTAACTCTTCCATGCTGAGAATGAGTTCGACATCTTCGTTAGATAGGATAAGGGTCATCTACTGGGCCCAAGTCAGGAATTACGGGTGGACCGTCTCTGTAAACATATCTGTTGGCAATTCAGTACCGAGCCCCAATTCTTTAGCCTTATTATAAACGATGTACCCTGTAGCAGCGAATTGATAACCCATGCCAAGATTGTTGAGAAAGCAAGAACATTGATCATTATTAATCCTTCCTTCACGGTCGCCATTAATAATTTGTGGCAATGATGGTAATGAGTTATGCCATTCATTCTGCTCTACACCATAAGACCCAACCTTATCTTCTCCCACCTGAACTCCATGAGTATAAATCATCTCCGCGTTATCATCGTGATCTAATAGTACAAAAACCTCTATATCCGACCATGCGGCCTTTTCGACTTCAGTCGCTCCGGGACGAACTGTACCAATATGCATACCGGGTTCTAACCAATCATGAAGAAATACCGGCATTACAGCGTTTGTGGCACAAGCAACCATTTGTGCTCCCCTGCAAGCTTCTTCGCCAGTTTTGAAGGTTCTAACATCCATATCGAGAGCTTCTGACATTTCTAAGGCAAATGCCTCTCGATTTTCCGAATTTGGGCTGTAAACTCTAACATCTTTGAGGTTACGTACCGTGGCATGCGCGAGTACTGCAGCGCCGGCTTGCCATCCGGAACCAAGCACGGCCAAAGTATCTGCATCCTCTCTGGCCATATATTTTGCTGCAATACCATTAGTGGCGCCGACACGCATTCGCTGCATCACTCCGTCCGGACAGATCATAAGCGGTTCACCATTATGAGTACTAAATAATAAGACTAACCCCACATAACGATTATTTGGAGCTGCAGGCACCTTCACCCGTCTCATCTCGTTTCCGGTTGTTGGAAAGGTAAGTATATCCGAGTTGAGTCTTATTGCTCCAACGCCTAGTTTTGGAATGACACCATCCATTGATTTCAAGGCGTATAAACCATCTTCTCGGAGAGTAGTAGGTGTCACAATATCTGAACGCCTTCGATTGCCGCCGCGTCCTTCCACAAGCTCTATATATGCCTCTTCCAGCACCGGCACGAGCTCATCCATTTCAAGTACTTGTTCGATATCCTCATTAGACAAAATTAGTGTCATCCGTTTCGGCCTTCCTGTATCTCGGTTTATTTGGATAATTTTTCTGGTATATCTTCCTGTTCTATCAGACAATTTTAAGAAAAAATGGTATCAGTGTCCCTAAAGTCTAACAAGATCGGTAAATTGTCGAGCGCAACCTTAACTTGATGTCTTAAACAACTTAGGCATATTCTCTTGCCTCTATTTGCCTATCGATTGCTTGATTTGATTAACCTACCATAAACCTGTCAAAACAATTATAGATGTTTCAATGAGTTACGAAGCGCTGACCATCGTCCTGACTGCCATTGCCCTCGGGTCATACTTCAAGGGTGCCGTTGGTATTGGGTTACCTACGATCGCAGTTCCAACTCTAGCGGCTTTTCTTGGAGCCGAACATGCAATTGTCGTATTAACGATCCCAGTGGCAGCAAGTAATATCTGGATTTGCTGGCGCTATCGTAAAATGACAACTGAAGTCCCTCATTTGAAAGTATCTTTAATTGCAGCGGGATTGGGGACAGCCACTGGCGCCCTTGTGTTAGCATCACTTTCAGACTTGGCATTACTCTGGCTACTTATCGCATGGCTGGGTTTATATTTAATTCTTTTAGCTTTAAAGCCGGATTTTCAGTTGAAGGGGGAAGTGGCCAGAAAGACTGCCCCAGCTTTGGCCCTAATTGCAGGCATGTGCCAAGGAGCAACAGGAATAGCAGGTCCTGTTATTGCAAGCTGGATACATTCCTATCGCTTACACAGTAAAACATACGTATTTGCGGTTTCTCTCATGTTTCTTGTTATTTCAGGTACGCATGTATTTGCAGTGGGTGGTTTGGGACTTTATACAGAAGAACGTATAATACAGGGATTTTGGGCTCTCATTCCAACGATAGTATTTACCCAATTGGGGATGTGGACCACTCCCTATATAAGTCCGAAATGGTTTAACAGGTGCGTCGTAGCTATTATAATAGCAATGTGGTTTAAGCTTTTGTTTCAAGCAATATTATATTGATGATTACAACAGGGGGCGTTCAAAACAATTTTGTTCTAGAAATCTAGATTAGATAGGTCTCTAAGCTAGTCTACTGATACGAAATTTGGATAAACCACGCCCGTACCTCCTAGACCGCAATACCCACCAGGGTTCTTAGCAAGATATTGTTGGTGGTAGTCTTCAGCATAATAAAAAACTGAACCATTCTTTATCTCTGTCGTTATGCCGCCATGACCCGCCGCCAATAGTAGCTCACCAAATTCTTGAAAAGATTTTTCTACTGGTTGGCGTTGGGATTCGGAAGAAATATAAATCCCTGAACGGTATTGAGTACCGACATCATTACCTTGCCGCATCCCTTGTGTTGGGTTGTGTCCTTCCCAAAATGTCTTCAGAAGAACTTCTAAACCAACTTCTTTTGGATCAAAAACCACTAGTACTGCTTCCGTATGACCTGTTCGACCAGAGCAAACTTCTTCATAAGTCGGATTTTTCGTATGCCCAGCAATATACCCTACAGCAGTTGTGTAAACGCCTCGTAGTTGCCAAAACAATCGTTCAGCACCCCAAAAACAACCCAGGGCGAAAATTATCTGCTGCATATCATCAGGAAACGGAGGTTCAAGCGTATTACTATTTACAAAATGCTTATCTGCTACCTCCGTCCCTCTATCCCGGCCGGGAAGCGCATCTTCAACAGATGGCAATTCCAAATTTTGTGAAGAAAACCACATGATATATCTCCCTGACTCTAAATCTAATATAAGATAATGTTTTTACAGCGCTGCCGCTAGACTCGAATGAGATCTCTAAGATAGTTTTATAGATAAATTCCATAGGAACATATCATGAGCGAAAAGGGTTTTCGGAGTTTCTTAGATGATCTAGAGGATGCAGGCCAATTAAAACACATTAGAAAGCCGGTCGATTGCCGACAATTATCCTCACTTGGTGACCAAGTCGAAGAAGCTACAATTTTTGAAGACATTATTGGCTACCCTGGTTGGCGGGTTGCCACTGCATTAGTTTCAACTCGGAAACGGCTCGCTATCGCAATGGGTTGTAATGAAAATCGTGTTGCATTTGAATTTGAGGCTAGATCTACAAAACCCATCGAACCTATTACAGTTAAATCAGCGCCATGTCAGGAAGTGGTAATGGAAGGCGATGATGTTGACTTAACAACCATTCCTCTCCCGATGATGCACCTATTTGATGGTGGCCCATATATTTCTGGTACTTTTGCTATTTCTAAAGATCCCGAGCATGGATCAAACGTTGGCTGCTACCGACTTATGTACCGAACACCAAAAGAAACCGGAATTGATTTGGTATCTCCCTCTGATATGCGGTTTTACTATCAAAGAGCCTTGGATAAAGGGGAACCCCTACCAATTGCTATTGCCGTGGGTGTCCATCCTCTCGATATGTTAGCTGCATCCTATAAAGCGCCCATTGATGCCGACGAACTTGCACTCGCTGGTGGCCTGCGTGGACAAGCACTTGAAATGGTCAAAT
>CAZPHE010000107.1:0-5422 GCA_964586315.1 uncultured bacterium
TTAAAGATGAAGTCAGAATTGTTGGTAGAGAATTAGGTATACCAGAATCTTTAATTAAGCGTCATCCTTTTCCTGGCCCCGGTCTAGGTGTAAGAATTATGGTTGAAGTGAATAAGAATCGTATTAATATACTTCAATTAGCTGATCAGATATATTTAAAAATTCTCCATGATGATAATCTTTATGACAAAATTTGGCAGGCATTTTCTGTCCTAATTCCAATTAAAACCGTAGGTGTAATGGGTGATCATCGTACATATGAAAATTTATTAGCTTTGCGTGCTGTTATTAGTACCGATGGTATGACTGCCGATTGGTTTCATATGCCTGATAAAACACTTTCTAAAATTTCTAACCAAATTGTTAATTCTGTTCCAGGTATTAATAGAGTAGTTTATGATATTACTTCGAAACCACCAGGCACTATTGAATGGGAATAAATCAAGAACGTGTCTAGATCATGTAAGGTTATATATCTGATTTATTTGACTGTAATATTAATACCAGTAGGATTTTCATGTGATGGGAGAAACGATAAAATTATTGAACTTGAAGGACAAGACACCATTACAATAAAAGATACCATAACATTTACTGCATTAAATAGTCTATTTCAAAATAAATGTTATCATTGTCACAGTGAATCCCAATATAGTTTTTATGCATTAAACTTAGATTCTTATGAAAATACTATGGCTGGGAGTCAAAATGGACCTGTGGTCATCCCCTATGAACCTGAAAATAGTTTATTATATAAGAAATGTTCAGGTGAATATACTGCAGGTGATATGATGCCTCAGGATGATATATCTTATTTTGATAATCATCCAGAAAAACTCCAGTTAATTTTTGATTGGATTTATTTTGGTTGTATTGAATAAAACCATTAGAATGAAAAAAAATAAAAATCTTAATTGGAAAATTATATTATCATTTTTGGGAATTTCTTAAAACTATATGATAATATTTAGATATTTACCTATATACCATTTTTATTAATGCTTATCTAATAATTTTTTTTTAAAAATAATGTATTTCCAAATTTCAGCATTAAAGTCTTACCATAATAACTAGTTATTAAAGAATGTTTTTATATTATAGTTTATTAAATAAAAAACTATTTTAATGGATATGATTAAATATATAAAACTTGTGATTTTAAAAATTAGTTTTGTCACTTTCATTAGTTGTCTAATATGGATAATTACCAATTTTAGAAGTGGAAATGGATTCCATTTTGGAATTTTTACTATTATTATAATTTTATTTTTTTTAATTATTTTTCTTATAAAAGAAGTCTGGTCCCTTTATAATAAAATAGAAAAATAATAATGGATTAACAAAAATATTAAAATACAATAGTATTTATGATGGGTTTTGTTTATTAAATAATAATATTTTGTAAATTTAGAGAATATGAAAGCTTTTTACATATTAACTCTATTCCTATCAGCATTTCTAAAATCACAAGAATTTGATTCTAATAATGATGTGGTTCAATATGGATTTAATTATACAGGTAGTTTTGTAGATGGGAAAAGACATGGTAAAGGAAAATTTATCTACCCAAACGGTGATACATATGATGGTGATTGGGAAAATGATATTAGGCAAGGAGATGGAATATTTACCTATAAAGATGATAGCCATACATATATTGGAGGATTCTCAAATGATTTTTTCCATGGATGGGGAACTTTGCATGTTATCGGAGGTGAAAAATATGATGGTGAATGGAAAGATGGTAAAAAAGATGGTAAAGGTACATATTATTATCCATTTGGTAACACTTATACAGGAGATTGGGAAAATGATAAAAAACATGGAAAAGGTACGTACCTTTATAGATTCGGAAAAAAATATGAAGGAGATTGGGAAAATGATAAAAAACATGGGAAAGGTTATTCAACTGATGGTGATGGTAATAGTTATGATGGAGATTATATAGATGGTGTAATGGAGGGTAAAGGGATATATACTTTTAAAAGTGGGAATGTATATCAAGGAGAGTTTTTGGATGGTAAAAAACATGGTCGAGGCACTTTTACGTACAAAAATGGTGATGTTTACGATGGAGAATATTTTAATGGGAATATGGAAGGAAAAGGAATATTTAAATTTGTTAATGGAAATGTATATGAAGGTGAATGGAAAGAAGATAAAAGTCATGGAAGGGGAACATATACATTTAGGAACGGGAATATTTACGTAGGAGAATTTTTTAATGGAAAGGAAAATGGTAAAGGCGCATTTACTTATTCAGATGGTGAAAAATATGTTGGGGATTATAAAGATGGAAAAAGAACAGGAATAGGAATTTTTACATTTAGAAATGGGAATGTGTATGAAGGCGAATTTTGGGATGGTATTAAAAATGGGATTGGTACATTTAAATATCCCAATGGGAATGTCTATGAAGGTGAGTGGAAGAATGATCTAAGACACGGGAAGGGATCTTTTAAATATATCTCTGGAGCAGTATTTAGTGGTGAATGGAAAAACGGTCTTATTGATGGTTATGGAAGTTATAATTATTCAAATGGTGATGTATACGAAGGAGATTTTAGTAAAGGTAAAATGCATGGTTGGGGTTCATATATTTTTGAAAATGGTAATGAATATCATGGTGAATGGAAAAATGATATTATAGAAGGAGAAGGTATCTATTCTTCTGCCAATGGTAATCATTATGAAGGGATATTTTCAGATGGAAAATTAAATGGCCATGGGTCATTTCGGTCTTATCTTGGTGAAACTTATGTTGGAGAATGGGTTGATGGTAAAATGCATGGTAGAGGTCTTTATATTTTTTCAAATGGTAGTAGATATGATGGTCAGTGGGTTAATGATAAAAGGACAGGATATGGCATATATAATTATTCAAATGGTAATGTTTACGAAGGTTTATTTAAAAATGGACAGCGGAATGGTAAAGGGATATTCCGCCAATCCAATGGTGATTTGTATAAAGGTGATTGGTTGAGTGGTGAAATAGAAGGTCAAGGTAGTTATTTTTATTCCAATGGTGATGTATATGTAGGAGAATGGACACAAGATAAAAAGAATGGACAAGGAGTGCTGACTTATTCAGATGGCAAAAAATATAGAGGGAGCTTTGTTGATGATAAAATAGAAGGCAATGGTAATTTATCTAATCCTGATGGTAGGAGTTATGATGGATATTGGATTGATGGTAAAATGAATGGTAAAGGTATTTTCACTGATTTACAAGGGAATAGATATGAAGGAAGTTGGGAAAATAATGAATATAATGGTCAGGGAAGCTATTTTTATTCTAATGGTGATATATATAAAGGATTGTGGCGGAATGGTAAACGCTATGGGAAAGGAACATTTAATACTTATAGCGGTGATAGATATGAAGGAATGTGGAAAAATGGATTAAAGGAAGGTGAGGGTAGCTATATTACATCTAATCAAGATAAATATGTTGGTCAGTGGGCAAATGACTTTCGAAATGGATACGGGAAACAAATTTATTCAAATGGTAGTGAATATGATGGAGAATGGATGGATAATCAAATCCATGGATTAGGAAAAATGAAATATAATACAGGTAGTATATATCAAGGAGATTGGAAGGTAGGTTTAAGACATGGTGTGGGTACCCATACTTATTCTAATGGAGAGATTTATGAAGGTGAATGGGAAAAAAATAAAAGAAGTGGTAAAGGTAGTTGCACTTTTAGTAATGATAATATCTATAAAGGAGATTGGTTGAATGATGTAATCCAAGGGATAGGAATAATGACTTATTCTAATGGTAATATTTATGATGGTGAGTGGATTAATAACCAGAAGAATGGAAAAGGAATTCTAACAACTGATAAGTGGAAATATATAGGTGATTGGAAAGATGACCAAAAAAATGGAGATGGAACTTATACAGATAATGAAGGAAATAAATATGTGGGAAATTGGAGTAAGAATAAAATGCATGGAGAAGGTACTTTTACAGACTATCTGGGTCATCGTTATGCTGGTAATTGGTTAAATGGGAAAAGAGAAGGTAAAGGGACTTATACTTTTGCAGGTAAGAAAAAAGATGGAACTGTTAGTGTATCATATCTATATTTAAATGGGAATCGTTATGTAGGAGAATGGAAGGAAAATAAATTTCACGGTAATGGTTCATTTAAATATTTAAATGGCGATACTTATGAGGGGAACTGGAAAATGGATAATCGTGATGGTGCAGGTATTTACACATCTTCTTCGGGTGAACATTATGATGGGGAATGGAAAGATGATTTAAGAAATGGATATGGAGAGATGGATTTTAAGAATGGTGATAGATATATAGGTAAATGGAAAGATAACTTGCTTAGCGGGGAGGGTAAAATGCTTTACAGCAATGGAGATCGATATAATGGCTATTGGATTGATAATCTTAAACATGGTGAAGGAACATATTTATATAATAATGGTGATAAATATATTGGTTTTTGGAAACAAAATGTAAAAATTGGTCAAGGAACACAAGAATATGTTAATGGCGATATTTATAAAGGAGAATGGAAGGATGGGATAAAGGAAGGGTATGGTAAGTTTACTGATTCAAAAGGAAATTCTTATGAAGGGAATTGGGAAAATGATCTTAGAAATGGATTTGGAACTAATAAATATGCTAATAAAGATATTTATGAAGGTCAGTGGAAAAATAATTTAAAAACAGGTACTGGTAAAATAATTTATTCGAATGGAGATACCTATGATGGAATGTGGAATAATGATAAAAGAGAAGGTAAAGGAAAATCGACTTATGTATTAAATGGTATTGTATACATAGGAGAATTTAAAAATGATGTTTTTCATGGTAATGGATTATATACTTCATCTATTGGGGACACCTACGAAGGACAATGGGAATTTGGGAAGAAAGAAGGTCATGGTACTTTCAAATCATCGATGAGTGGTAAATATGTAGGCTCTTGGAGGAAAGATATGAAACACGGTCATGGAAAATATAATTATGCTGATGGAAATGAATATATAGGTGATTGGCAAAATGATCAAATCACAGGAAATGGAACATATAAATTTTCTAATGGAAGTATTGGAGAAGGTGCTTTTACAAATGGAAAATTAAATGGCCAAGGAACTTTCAATTTTGCAAATGGAGACAAATATATTGGGACTTTTTTTAATGGTAAAAGAGAGGGGTATGGTAATTGTGTATTTTCAGATGGAGGTGTGTATTCTGGCGAATGGAAGGATGATCAAATTAATGGTCAGGGAAAATATATTTTTTCTAATGGTAATGAATATGAAGGCATGTTTCTAAATGGTGTTATAGAGGGACAGGGTAGTTATACTTTCACTAATGGTAACCTATACATTGGAGAATTTAAAGATGGTAAAAGAGAAGGTTTAGGAGTTTTTACTTATTCAAATGGTAATA
>CAZPHE010000108.1:0-5386 GCA_964586315.1 uncultured bacterium
CAATATGTGGGAATAGTACCATTTGGAAACCATCTTCATCCGCACAATTAACTGCAATTGCAGTCCAAAAAATATGTAATGAAGTGGTTGCAGTAAATGATGTTCCAAATATTTTTAGTCTTATTATTGGAAGTGGATCCACTATTGGAGAAATAATGATTAATGATCCTAGTGTTCCTTTAATTTCATTTACAGGATCTACAAAAATGGGAAAACATGTAAGCAAAACTGTTTCAAAAAGATTTGGGAAATCAATTTTAGAATTAGGCGGTAATAATTGTATAATTGTTGATGAGACTGCAGATATGGAAATGGTTATACCGGCTATAGTCTTTGGTGCAGTAGGTACTGCTGGACAAAGATGCACAAGTACTCGTCGTGTAATTATTCATGAAAATAAATATGATGAACTGGTGGAAGGTTTAATTAATGCATACAAACAAGTCAATATTGGAGATCCTTTGGATGAAGACACCCTTATGGGTCCTTTGATCAATAAATCAGCTGTAAAAGATTATTCCAATGCAATTCAAAAAGCGGTAAAAGTTGGAGGGAAGATTCTATATGGAGGAACTGTTATTGAAGGTAAGGGTAATTTTGTTACTCCAACTATCATTAAAGCTGAAAATAAATGGGATATCGTACAAGAAGAAACTTTTGCACCCATTTTATATTTAATTACTTATGATAACTTAGATAATGCTATAATAATGCATAATGATGTTCCGCAGGGTCTTTCATCTGCTATGTTTACATTGAATGTTAGAAATGCTGAAAAATTTTTATCATCTGTAGGATCTGATTGCGGGATCGCAAATATCAATATTGGCACATCCGGAGCAGAAATAGGAGGAGCATTTGGTGGTGAAAAAGAAACTGGAGGAGGAAGAGAGTCTGGTTCAGATAGTTGGAAACAATATATGAGGCGACAAACTAACACTATTAATTGGAGTAAGGAATTACCATTAGCACAAGGTATCAAATTTGATTTAGATGGTTAAATTATAATTTTTTATGAGGATTGATTTTAGTAAAACAAGAAACACCATTGGACGACATATGCTCGCAGATGGGATGAAACCAGTCATAGATTTGGAAAAAAGCCATGGATCCTGGCTAGTAGATGGGAATACTGGAAGAGAATACCTTGATCTATTTTCAATGTATGCTTCAATGTCTATAGGATATAATCACCCATATGTACTAGAAAATATTGATCGATTGACAAAAGCATCTATAAACAAACCAGCAAACTCTGATATATATTCTCCTGAAATGGCAGCTTTTGTTGATACGGTTTATAGAATATCACAACCTGATTATATGCCATATGCATTTTATATTGAAGGTGGTGCTCTTGCAGTAGAAAATACATTAAAAGCAGCCTTTGATTGGAAAGCAAGAAAAAATATAATCAAAGGTAAGATGCAACCAAAAAATCTAGTAGTACATTTAAAAGATTGTTTTCATGGTCGTACAGGTTATACAATGTCTCTTACTGATTCCCCTGATCCAAGAAAAGTTCAATATTTTCCAAAATTTGATTGGCCACGTATCACTAATCCTGCTATGATATTTCCAATGAATGAAGAAAACACAGAGATTGTAAAATCATTGGAAAATAGATCTGTTGAAGAATTAAAGAGAATTCTTCATGATAATCCTGATAATGTTGCATGCTTAATACTAGAACCAATACAAGGTGAAGGTGGTGATAATCATTTTCGTCAAGAGTATTTAACTACATTGAAACAATTATCATTGGATAATGACTTTTTACTAATTTTTGATGAAGTTCAAACGGGTATAGGGATCACAGGAAAAATGTGGGCTCACCAACATTCACTTGTAGAACCAGATCTTATGAGCTTTGGTAAAAAAACTCAATGCTGTGGAATGTTTGCTGGTGAAAGGTTGGATGAAGTTGACAATCATGTCTTTCAAGAATCAAGCAGGATTAATTCTACTTTTGGTGGAAACCTATTAGATATGGTAAGGTTTACTATTTATCTTGAATTGATCGAGAAAGATGATCTAGTTCAATTGGCATTAAAAAATGGAGATTATCTTTTATCACTTTTATATGATCTTCAGAAGAAAAATAAGGATATATTTAGCAATGCAAGAGGTAAGGGGTTATTTTGTGCCTTTGATTTACCAAATACTGAGCAAAGAGATAAGTTTATAAGAATAATGGAAAATCATGGCGTCCTGATATTAGGCTGTGGTTATCGCTCTATACGCTTTAGACCACATTTAAATATTAAGAAAGAAGAAATAGATATAGCTATAAACACGATGATGAAGGCTTTATCTCAGCTTTGATTGTGGATGGCTTAACAGGTAAACTCTATTTAGTATCAACTCCAATAGGAAATTTAGATGATATCACATATAGAGCGGTAAAAATTCTAGGTAGTGTACCATTAATAGCATCAGAAGATACAAGACATTCAAAAAAATTATTATCACATTATAATATTTCTACGCCTCTTATCAGTTATTTTGAACATAATAAATTTTCAAGGATTCCTAGACTAATGAATCACATTAAAAATGGTAATGATCTTGGAGTCATTACAGATGCAGGAACGCCTGGAATCTCTGATCCCGCGTATAAGTTAGTTAGGGAAGCTATATCTCATTCAATTATTATAGAATCAATTCCAGGACCTAGTGCATTTCTTTCTGGTTTAGTGTCTTCTGGATTGCCTACAGATAGGTTTATTTTTGAAGGATTTTTACCACCTAAAAAAGGTAGAAAAAAAAGAATAATGTCTGTTGAAGATGAGGATGCAACATTGATATACTATGAGTCACCTAAGCGTTTAATTAGAACTCTTAGTCAATTAAAAGATTTACTAGGAAATAGACCAGCAGTTGTTGCACGTGAATTAACAAAAATTCATGAAGAAATAAAAAGGGGAACGCTATCTGAATTATTTTTGTATTTTAACAAAATAAAACCTAGGGGTGAATGTGTGATCTTAGTAGGTAAAAATGATCAAAATGTATACTTCTAATAGAGGTGCTTTTATTTCATTCGAAGGTATAGATGGTTGTGGTAAAAGCACTCAAGTAAAAATGCTTTTAGATAAATTAAATAAAAAAGGTATAGAATGTTCATTAGTAAGAGAACCAGGTGGTTCTAAAGTTTCAGAAGAAATACGTCGAATATTATTAAAAAATCGGTCAGAACAACTATCTTCAAAAGCAGAAGCTTTACTTATGACTGCTAGTAGAGCGCAATTAACAAAATATAAAATTTTACCTAGTATTGAAAAAGGTATATGGGTAATCGCAGATAGGTATCATGATTCTACCTTTGCATATCAAGGTGGAGGTAGAGGTATTAATAAAGATTTTCTAATTAAGTTAAATGAATTTGCTACTTATAAATTGAATCCTGATTTGACCTTTTTCATTGATATCTCAGCTGAAGATGCGTTAAAAAGATCACATAAAACTAATCTAGATAGGATAGAAAGTCTTGGACCAAAATTTCAAAATAAAGTAAGAAATTCGTATTTATATCTCGTCAATAAATTTCCAAATCGAATTATTCAAATTAATGGAAATAATTCTATTAAAGTAATACATAGTACTATTTGGGAAAAAATAATAAATTTTTTTAATGTTTAAACATAAAAATATATTAATGGTAATTCATTACTTTTTATTTGCATCCTTTATTTATGCAGCTGGAACTAAAGATATTTATAAACAAGTTCGAAAGAATCAATCTCTTATAAATGATGTTTATAGACATATTATTGCTAATTATGTAGATGATATTGATTTAGATGAATTTACTAAAATGAGTATTAAAAAAATGCTGTCAGAATTAGATCCTTATACAGTGTATATGGAAAATGAAGAAAAAGATGGTATTGAGATGCTAACAAAAGGTAAATATGGTGGTGTTGGTATTCAAATTGGGAAAAGAGAGAAACAATTAACCGTTATCAGTCCAACCGAAAACTCACCCGCAAAAAGAGCTGGAATTTTAAGTGGTGACAAAATAATTAGAATAGATAGTGTAACGACTCAAGACCTCTCAATGGATGAAGCTGCAAAACTTATTCGTGGTCCAAAAGGTACGGAAGTAATCCTTAGCATACAAAGATATGGCGAAAGTGATTTAATTGATTTTATTTTAATTAGAGAGGATATAAAGGTAAAAGATATATCATATTCTGGGATGCTTGATGAATATACTGGTTATATACGACTTACTCGTTTTTCACGTAACTCTGATAAAGAAATGAAGATGGCAATTGAAGAGTTAATGGCAAATAATATTAACGGACTTATTTTGGATTTACGTGACAATCCTGGAGGGTTATTAAATTCTGCTGTAAATATACTTGACCTTTTTGTTGAAAAAGGCGAACTGCTTGTTTGGACAGAAGGGAAAACCCATAAGTCACGTAGACAATATTCAAGTAAAGCTGATCCTATAGTACCGAAGGAAATCAATATTACAGTCCTTGTTAATCAAGGTAGTGCTTCAGCAAGTGAAATTATTGCAGGTACTTTACAAGATCTAGATAGAGGGGTAATAATTGGTCGTCCAACATTTGGAAAAGGACTTGTCCAAACATTATTTAATATAGATAGAAAACGATCATTAAAAGTAACAACTGCTAAATATTATATTCCAAGTGGTAGATTAATTCAAAAACCAGGATACTTACCTGAAGAATTGATAACAGACACTACCAATTATGATAGTGTGTTTTTCACAAAAGGTGGTCGTTCGGTTTCAGGTATGGGTGGAATTGTTCCTGATCATGAAGTAGTATTAGATGAAGTTGCTCCAATTTTGTCTGCTAGTTGGAGAAATGGATTATTTTTTAATTTTGTTCAAAAACATAAAATGAATTATGAATCCTTTCAACATGTAGAGAATGATACAAATATTTTATCAATGTTTGAAGACTATATTCATTCAAGTGATGTGGAAATTCCCTTAAAAGGTGAAAACAACTATTCCAAAATGAAAGAAATGTTATGGAAACTGGATTCAAACAGTGTACAAATTCAGGGTGCAATAGATATTATAGATACTTATTTTGAAGAAAAGGCTATCATGCAATTTGAAAAGGAACAAAGTAAAATTCATCATTGGCTGATGGTTGAATTTGCTGATTATTTTCAAGGTGGTGAGGGTAGAATCAAAATAAGTGCACGCCAAGATAATGATATACAAAAGGCATTAAATATTTTAAATGATCCTGTTGCATATGAAAATATTTTTCTAACCCAATGAACCAAATTAATTATGAATTTAAACAGATCACGTTCTCTACTTAATTTTAATAGTTTTTTATTGGGCGATTAGCTCAGTTGGTTAGAGCGCTACGTTGACATCGTAGAGGTCGGC
>CAZPHE010000109.1:0-5288 GCA_964586315.1 uncultured bacterium
GATTCAGGAGGAGTTCAGGAGGAAGCGCCATCTCTAGCAAAACCTATTCTTGTGATGCGTGATTCTACAGAGAGAGCTGAAGGTATTCGTTCTGGTACAGCTAAACTTGTAGGTACTAATACAAAGAAAATAATTTCTGAAATTCAATCCTTATTAAATGACAAATCATTATACGATAAAATGGCTAAAGCGGTTAACCCTTATGGTAATGGTAAGGCATCAGAAAATATATATAATTTTACAAAATCAGTTATTTTTCCTTAAGACTCATACTAATTAATGAATATTCTGATTGTATCGCAATATTTCTGGCCAGAAAATTTTAAAATAAATGAGTTTTGTACTGAGCTAATTAAGAGAGGACATCAGGTAACTGTTATTACTGGTAAACCAAATTATCCTAAAGGTAAATTTTATGATGGTTTCGGATTTTTATCTAAAATAAAAAGTGAATATGATGGCGTTAAAGTATATAGACTTCCAATAATCCCAAGAGGAAAAGCAACAGGTCTCATGTTGTCATTGAATTATTTATCATTTGCTTTTTTAGGGTCTATTTTTTCTCTTTTTCATAATAAAAAATATGATTTTTCTTTAGTATTTGCAGTGTCGCCAATAACAGCAGCTCTACCTGCTATTGTGCATAGAGCAGTATATGGTACTAGACATTTTCTATGGGTACTTGATTTATGGCCAGAAGGCGTTGAAGTAACCGGCAAATTAAAATTTGAATTAATAAGAAAAAGTCTCTATCATATTGTTAGGTTTGTTTATAGTAAATCGGATAGGATTTATGTTTCCTCGCGTTATATGAAAAATTCGATCCTTGAAAAATTTGATGCACCTGAACATTTGAAGGTAATTTATTTACCGCAGTGGGCAGAAGATGATTTTATAAATAAAAAAATAGATAAAGGGAAATATAAAAATCTATTGCCTGAAGGTTTTAAAATTATGTTTGCAGGAAATATTGGCTCGGGACAAGACATTCCTGCAATACTAAATGCTGCTAAGTTATTAAAAAATAGTGAGGTTAAGTTTATTTTTTTAGGCGATGGCAGTGAAAAAGGATACTTGCTAAATAAAATAAAAGAGCTAGATTTATCTGATAAAGTATATTACTTGGGTAGTTACCCTGTATCTGAAATGATTCATTTTTATTATCATGCTAATATGATGCTTTTAACTCTTAGGGATGAATTAATTTATTCGTTTACTGTTCCTGCTAAACTTCAAAGTTATTTAGCATCTAGTAAACCGGTAGCTGCTATGATAAATGGTGAAGCAGCAGATATTATTAAAAGGAGTGAATGTGGAATTGTAGTAGATGCTGGAGATTTTAAATCTTTTAAATTGAAAATATTGGATTTAATTACAGATCCATCTAGTAGATTGAAACGGATGAAAAATAATGGTTATCGGTATTATGAAAATGTTTTCAAAAAAGAAAAAGTAATTGATTTATTTTTAAAACACATTAATCAATAAATTGTAAACTGAGTTCATGAAACAAATAGTAAGAAATGTTAAAATAATAGGTACAGGATCCTATGTTCCAGAAACAATTATTTCGAATGAATATCTTGAGACCATAGTTGATACAAATTCTGAATGGATTGAAAAAAACTTAGGTATTAAAGAACGTAGAATTGTTAATGATAATCAGTGTACTAGTGATCTTGCAACAAAAGCAGGTCTACATGAGATTAAAAATTCAAGGCTTTCAAGAGATAATATTGATTTAATTATTGTTGCAACTGCCACGCCTGATAGAATTGCTCCTTCAACAGCAGCTATTGTACAAGATAAATTAAAAGCATACAATGCAGTGGCATTTGACTTGTCAGCTGTTTGTAGCGGTTTTCTTTATGGAATGTCAGTAGCTACACAATACATTGCCACGAATGTGTATGAAAATGTACTTGTGATAGGTGCAGATACTTTTTCAAAGATTACAGATTGGAAAAGCAGGGATGCTGTATTTTTTGGTGATGGAGCTGGCGCAGCTATAGTTTCAGAGGGAGGTGAGGATGAAGGATTTCTAGCTTTTAGGTTATACACAGATGGTCGTGGAAAATGGAATTTTACAGTACCTAGTGGTGGATCAGAGATGCCAAATACTTATGATACGATCAAAGATGGATTGCAATACTTTAAAATGAATGGAAAAGCTGTCTATAAAACTGGTACTACAGTATTGCCAAAAGCTATTAATCAGGTATTAACTGATACTGGATTAAGTATAGAAGACATAGATCTATTAATCCCACATCAGCCATCAAAGAAGCTATTAAAAAAAACTTCTGAGATCATTGGGTTACCATTATCAAAGGTGATGATGAATATGGAAAAATATGCTAATACAAGTGGAGGAACAATTCCTATTCTTCTGGATGAAGTTATCCGAGAAGGAAAAGTTGAAAAAGGTGATAATATATTATTTGCTGCTGTAGGTTCAGGTTGGACATATGGTGCTGCAATATTGAGATGGGGTTAATATAATTATGATATTAATTAGTGGTGCATCTAGGGGAATCGGAAGATACTTGTTTAATTCATATAGTAAAGATGATTTGAAAATTATTGGTTTGTATAATACTACTTTTCCAAAAAAGGGCCTTGATAATTTTATTCAAGCTGACATTAGAAATTTAGAGGAACTAAATAAATTGCTTAAACCAGTTATTTCAAAATCAAAAAAATTGATTTTACTAAATTGTGCAGCTATTAATTATAATGCTTTTGCTCATAAAGCAAATCCTGAAGAATGGAAAAATGTTGTTGAAACAAATTTAATTGGGACTTTTAACCTGATAAGAGTTGTATTACCAAAAATGAGAGAAAATAATTTTGGCAGAATCATTAACTTTTCTTCTGTAGTCTCAGTTAAAGGCACTCCTGGTGTAAGTGCATATGCAGCTACAAAGTCTGCATTTGTTGGTTTATCTAAAAGTTTATCCATTGAGAATGCTACAAAGAGAATTACGGTAAACAATATTAATCTAGGTTATTCTTCTTTGGGAATAATAAGAGAAGTACCAGAAAAATTTAAAAATCAATTAGAAAATAGTATTCCATTGAGTAGATTATGTAAACCAGAAGAAATTCTTGAGACTGTACGGTATCTAATTAAAACAGAATATATAACAGGAGAATCAATAAATATCAATGGAGGACTAACGTAATAGAAATTATTTTCAAAAAGTTTAGCAAATATAAAAAATTACAAGATCGTCAAAAATTATTCCTTGAATGTTTCCCAGGCAATAGAGGTGTAAATATTGATCACTATGAATGGAAATTCAATTCAATTGAAAATAAAAAACCATCATTTGAATACTCAGCATATTTAAATGATCAAATTGTTGGGTATTATGCTGCAATTCCATACAGATATTCAATTAACAAAATAATTGCTAGGGCTGGAATGGTTTGTGACATAATGGTTGCAAAAAATGTAAGAGGTCAAGGTGTTTTTACGCGACTTGGCAATTATTCAATAGAAAATCTTCATGAAGAAGGTTTGAATTTTATTACAGGGAATCCTATTAGGCCTGAAGTTATACCAGGTCATAAAAAAAGTGGTTGGGAAGATCCTTTCATTTTACCAATGTATGGTAAATTTTTATCGATTAAATCATTTTTTATTTCAAAGAGATTCAAAAAAATATTTTTATTTTTTGATTTTATTCTCAGGTTGTGGAATTGGGTTCTTATGTTGAATAAAAATCTCACTGAAGATATTGAGGTTGAATATTATAATAATACACAAATCGATAGTATAAAAGGTTTAGAGTTATTTTTTAATAAATTGAACTCTGAAATACCAAATTATTTAATAAAAAATATTTCTTTTTTAAAATGGCGATTTGGGGCTCCAAAAAGTAATTATTCTATAGTAGTTTTAAGAAAGGATAAGAATATAATAGCATATTCTATTACAACTTTTATGGAAAAAGAAGGTGTACCCTGCATGGGAGTGCTTGATTTTGCAATGTTAAGTGGTTTTGAAAAATATTCTTCAATATTATTAGAGAAAAATGAAATTATTGCAAAAAAGGGAAATGCTGAATTGATTCTAATTATGATTGGTAAAAATTGGGCCAAAAAATTTAAATTTTTTGTAAATGGTTACATTAAAACTCCCTATAATTTTACGTTTATTTTCAAAATATTAAATAATTTTACTGATTCTGACCAACTTAAATGTGAATTAAACTGGCATTTGATGTGGATTGATTTTGATAACTTATGAATATTTTAACTTTTGATGTTGAAGATTGGTATAATTGTGATTTTAAATCAAAAAGTCAAGATTGGGATAGATACGAAGTCCGCATTTATGATGGTTTGGAAAAAATTTTACTTGAATTAGAAACAAGACAAATAAAAGCAACATTTTTTTGTTTAGGTTGGGTTGCTCAAAAACACCCAGAGATTGTCAAAAAAATTAATTCACAAGGACACCACATTGGCTGTCACTCCTATCAACATGATTTAATTCTAACTATGAATCGAAAGAGTTTCAGAAAAGATACTGAAATGGCCAAAAAATATATTGAAGATTTAATAGGGGAATCGATAGATGCTTATCGCGCTCCAGGTTTTTCTATCACAAAAAATACTCTTTGGGCATTAGAAATTCTAAGTGAATTAGGATTTAAATTTGATTGTTCATTTTTTCCAGGATCACATGATTATGGTGGTTTTACGAATTATAAAAAAGCAAAACCAGCGTTAATTAAATTAGAAAATGGTGCCTTTTTAAAAGAATTTCCAATCAATTGCAAAAATATTTTTGGAAAAAAAATAGTTTTTTCAGGTGGCGGTTTTTTCCGTTTTTTCCCTTATCCTCTAATAAAGTATTGGTCAAAAAACTCTGATTATATTATGACATATTTTCATAGCAGAGATTTTGATTCGGAGCAACCTATGTTAGATTCATTATCATTAAATAGAAAGTTTAAATCTTACGTAGGCTTATCTAGATCCTTTGCCAAGTTTAAATTATTTTTGGATGACTTTTCTTTTTTAAACATTATTGATGCAGATAAAAATGTTGATTGGGATAATGTAGATGTTTTAGAATTTTGGGGGGGCAAAATAAAATAATATTGATATTTGAATCAATAGATAGATTTACATGATTCATAAAAACAATTGTTACGATTAGTATCATTAATTTGTTAAAGAAAATACCAAAACATATTTTCCAAATATTCAATAGACCAACTTGAAAATACTTTTAGCAGGTGCTACGGGCAATATTGGATACTTTTTATATACTA
>CAZPHE010000110.1:0-5170 GCA_964586315.1 uncultured bacterium
TTGCATTGGTAACCATACCCCAAGTTCCATCTCCAACTCCCCCAGTTGCATCGAGCACTTTATAGGACCACATTGTCGCTGGCCAATTTAAAGATTCATAAAAATCATAATATCTACGCATCATTTGGCCTCCACCAGCTTTTTTTAGTACGACATTAAATTCCCCGATTAATAGTGGACTATTAAACTTCTCCATTTTTTCTACCCAATTTGGTAACTCTTCTAATAGAAATTCTGCATGTACATATGGTGTTGCAGAGCCCCATCCAAAAAACCCAGGGTAGAAGTGCATTGTATATATCACATTATTAAGTTTTATGGATTTAATATTTTTATAAAAATCAATACCACTTGTATGTCCAGGAAAGATTACGATGTGATCATCATTATTTTTTCGAATTTCCGTATAGCACTGTAAAATAATTTTTTTCAAATTTTTCTCATTGCTTCCCCAAGGTTCGTTCAAAAGATCATAAGCTGCAACCGTTGATTCATTTTTGTACCGTTTTGATATTTGTTTCCACAGCCAGACAGTTTGATCTTGGAAGCCTTTATTTGACCAAAGTTTATTGTATCCCACTCTTCCTGAATGATCCATCCCGCTTTGTCTTCCAGGAGATCCATGCATGTCAAGTATGACATAAAGCTCTTTTTCTTTTGCTATCTTTATAGTGAGGTCTAACCATTCCCAGGCATCGCTTTTCAACTGAAACGGTTTTATATCTGATTCCATGAGCAATTTATAATCAAAAGGCAGTCTAATTGTATTCATACCAAATGATTTTATTATTTCGAAATCAATTTCTTTCATCCAATTAGATCGATATACATCCATTAGATCTTCAGCTATTTTTTTTCCAAATCTATGCTCTAATATTTCAATAAAATCGTGTTGATCATCAATGCCTCTTCCAGCATAGTTTAACATCCACATTTCTAGCATTAACCAGTTGCCAGTATTACATCCTTTTAGGAAAACAGTTTGATTATTCTTATCAGTGATTTTTCCACTGTGTAATTGTAGTAGATCATTTCCCATAAGCATAGAAAAAGAAATAACTACGGGTAAAATAATTTTAATCATATTAATTTTTTTATTTTATGAATTGTAATTAAATAAATTATTTTGATCTACATTTAGATCAATCTGTTTTATTCTCCCTTCGCGCCTGAAAACAGCTTGACTCATTGCTTTATTTATTTTAATTCCTTTAATATTTACTTTTGAATTATCATTAAGTGTTAGCATAAGATTATTATTTTTTGATAGGGTGTATACAATAGGTACTTGGCAAAAAGTATATGCCAATTGGTTTTCCATAATATCAAGATAGATTTTTGTTTTTGAAATATCAAAATATGTAAATGTTTTTCTTTCTAATAAAAATTCTTCATTTAGTAGGAGTGAAGTATTAAATGTTATACAACCATTCTTAACAAAGCATCCAAGCTCACCAAACCTTGTCAATATTTCTTCTTTAACCTGCCCAGTCATTCCAGGCTGTTGTGCACCTGAGTGCGATGGAGTATGTGAATAAGGATCAAATGGAAAAGCTCCATATTCTTCCGGAGTTTTAGCAGCACTCAGACCATTTCGCACTCTATAATAATAAAACCCAAGATCTTGAATTATTTTGTTATCTAGAGAATTAGTATTTTTTGCTAAAAAGTAATTTTCTTGAATTGCAAGGAGAAGTTTTGATACCATGTGCCAGTATATTGAGCCGATACCTTCGTATGAGAACATGGTACCAGATCTACCAGTAAAATTTCTATGATTAAATACAGTCTCAAAAATTTCTAAAATAATTTCTGACTCTTCTTCATGTATTTTAGTTCTTAGTTCTGTTTCTGGTAAGTTTTTTAATGCTTTAATTAGATCAAAATTATTTCGGAATTGAGGGTTAAATCGGAAATTACCATCAGAGTCTTTTTCAATAATTAATGAAGATTTTTGATTTATCATTTTTTGTAAAAGTTTGCTTTTTTGAATATGTTCAGGTGCTATAATATTTTTCTTTAGAAATGGGATAATGTCTTTTTCAGGATATAAAATAAAACTTTTCATATCCTGACGATATAAAGTACTTGAAAAAAGCGATTCCAAAGTTAGAAGGTTATCTGCTGAACTTTGCGAACTGCAACTGAGTGCAGCCACCTGGCCTTCCAGCATCAGATCCAGATTTTTTATATATATAGATTGATTATTTTTATCAATATTTATTGTATTATATGCTTCAAATAATCCATTCTTTGACCGATTAGCCTTGATAGTTTCATTCAGTTGATTACAGACAAAAATAATAAAATCTTTTATCCTATTTAAAGATAAGTTCTTAAATGAACTAAACCCATGGGAGTATACTTTCCCTCTATAATTTTCAAATATTTTTCCTAAACTATATACGTAAGACATTCTTTCCTTTTCAGAGCATGTAGCATGATTAAGACGGTTACCTTTGATTATAACTTTTTCGACTTCTGCAAACCAACAACACACTTCAGAAGAGATATCAATATTATCACTTTCAATTTGCTCAATAAGTTCTTTAAAATATTCAAGAAATCTTTTGAGGTAATAAACAGTGACCATAGAAGCACCATTCCCGACCAGTGCATTATTTGCATCATTCCACTCTGGGCGCTGAGTATTAAGCCAAATACCAGCTCCTGGTATATAATTACATATTTTTGCCAAAGATAGAACAAGCAGTTTTTCACATAAGTTTACGTGGTAAACGGTTTTGTTTTCGGTTAGAATTAATCTGCCATCAGACCCTAATTCCTCAACTAATTTTATAATAGCATTATGAGTTTTGAAATCAAAGTCAATGGTTTCCTTAGGGTTATCTGTTATTTGTTTAAAACTTTTTAATTTATATGGGATGTTTGCATAGCTGAAAATTTTTTCACTAAATAGTAATTCTAATGTCTTTTGATCATAATTAGTACAGTGTTCCAATAGTTTTAATAGGTATATAATTTGATGATCATTCCAATATCCTATGTGACTCCAAGAATCACCGGGTTCTATTACTTCCCAATCTATACCGTGGCTTGTGATTCGGTATGGATTATAACCATCAGCTGAGGTTGCATTTAAAAATATACAGACCATTGACTCCCATGACTGAGGATAGCTAAGACCCAATGCTTCCCAGTTTTGAAAAATATCTCGCCAGTTCCCTTCAAAATAGAATGTCGGCTGGCCTTTTTTATCTTTTGTGCAAATATAAAAATGATTCCATGGTCTGCTAGGGTCTCCATGCCTCCTTCCTAATGTTAGTGGGAGGTACTCTCGGCAAAGTCTTTTCAAGGATGGATTATTTAATTTATTTCCAAATTCTTTTAGATCTTTAATTCTAAAAGTTTCAGGAAGCTCATTAATATTATTATAATATTTTTCATGAATTTGTGTACTTCTTTTTTTGATAAAACCAAGAAAGCTATTTTTGAATATATTATAATTATCAAAAAATATTCCTCCTCGCAAAATATTATAAGTGACATTTGCAGTATGGTGTAAATCATTTATGTTTATATTTGTGCACTGAAATCCATCAGCTGTCCCAATATATTTTTCGAAAGCTTGGTAATTATTCTTTATACTTTTTTCTAATTTTTCTTCAATTGTTGAAGGATCTCTCAAATCCGAAATAATTTTGCTGACATCTTTCTGAGATTTTTGAACATCTGCTACGACGAACCAGTTAATCTTTTCCTCTGGGTTTAATTTTTTTTCAATATAAATTAAAAAACTTCCTTCTTTACCTTTAAGCAGGTGATCCATGTTGAAGTGATTATTAGAGATGAATCCATTAATAGATTTCTCATTGACAGATATCTCGATATTGTCATTGTAGTAAGACCATACAATATTTGTGAATAAAGATTCACTAGGATCTGGTTTATCCATAAGCAATGCATTCATATAATACAATGCATAATTATATTTTGGATTACACTCAGAAACCTTGTACGCATTTGCGAGATTGCTCATTTCTTGTTGTATTCTGAGGTTTATACCAGCAGGAAGAATATTTCTTAAACCATCAACTAATTTAATATTTAGTGCTTTTTTACCGTGATTTATTAATTTTGTTTTTTTTATAAAACCGTATTGTTTTGATGCTTGCCAGCCATAGAGAAAGGTCAATTCTAAGGTATGATTAATCTCTTCAAATACTATTTTATTGCCTAAGCTATTTTTATAAATATTCTGTTCTTTTTTATAAGAATCAATCTGGGCTGAAAAAGGTTGCCAAGAATATTTTTTATTATTTTGATCAATAGAAATACATGTTACTGGTCCTGTGAAATGTGCATTCCTATGTAATAAATCATCAGTTACATAAGGGAATAAAGAAAATTCAGCTTTTTGTCTTCCAGCACTTAAGCATCCTGAGCTACTAATATACATCCAGTGGTCATCTGCGCTGGTAATTGATATTAGGAAGGGATTAATCTCCTTGAAATTTGATATTTTATATAGCGATTCTTTCAATTTTGTTATGTTTTTTATTTACTACTTCTCAGTGATTGTAATAATTGATCTAGGAGGTATTGAAAAGGATTTAGTTTCAACGTTGTTTTCATAAAAAAAGTCTACGCTTTTATTCTCTTTGTTCATTATTGTGGTAGCTATTTTTTCATTTTTATTGACGGCTGAAAGAGCAAGCAAATTATCTGTTTTATTCTCACATTCAATTATTTCATCACCTCGTTTAAAAAATCTGGAAAAATGCATAGAAAAGAATCCAATGCATTTAGGAAAATGGAAGGGGCAGTTAAAGATCAAGGAATCAAAATTACATATTCTTGAAGAATGCATAGAAGGAATGCCTAAATTTTGATGTTCCTGGCAATGTCAGAATGTTTTTTGAATATATATATATTAAATCATAATTATTGATTTATTCAAGTTTAAAAAGCATAATCACTACCTTGTAAAATCTACCAAATGATGTTAGGCTTCCGATAGACAACCAGTAAAAATACTTTCTATTACATCATGAATAAAATTATTTTATTTTTTAGCTCATATTTCAGACAAAATTAATATGGCAGAATCTGGTCCTAGAAGAAAACTTGCAGCAATTTTAGCAGCAGACGTAGTTGGCTTCAGCAAAATGATGGGTGAGAATGAAGATAGAACCCTCAGGAATTTGAA
>CAZPHE010000111.1:0-5127 GCA_964586315.1 uncultured bacterium
AAAATCATCCTTTCTAAAGCCAAATACATCCATAGTCATTTGGCATCCGATTAGTTTCACATCTGATTCAAGACAGATATCCCGCAGTTCTTCGATGGTCGCAACTCCTTTATTTTTAAAAGTCTGTTTCATAAGAGATGTCGCCATAGTTTCGAAACCAGGGATATTTCCCATTAGAACATTAGGCATAGGCCATTCAATATTTTGAAACCCTTTTGGTCCAAAAGGCATCTTCATTGGCATAGCTGGGTTAGTAACTGGAGCAACCTTAGCCTTAATATCTTTTTTCAAAAGAGTTAAGCCATAAAATGTAAAAAAAATACGAACTTCCATGTCCATGGCTGCAGCAGTTGAAGCCAAAATAAATGGTGGATAAGCCCAATCCAAAGTTCCTTTTGATGCAATGATAGCCATCTTTTTTTGTTCAGGCATAATTAAGTCTTAATTTTATCATTTATATTTCAATGCATGCACTTATAAAAATAAATCAGGCTTTTTTTATATAAAAAATATAAATGCCGGCAGAAGAAGAATGGTTAAGTAACTCATTTCCAGTGCGCCGGGTCCAAGCATTGACATCATTCACAGAACCTGGATCCGTTGATTCCATTTTCAAAACCTGACCTGATTGCATGGCATCCATTTGTTTTTTTGTCTTTAGGATCGGCAATGGACAGTTAAGACCTTTACAATCCAATAGTTGTTCATGTATGATATCATTCATGCCGATTCCTTTTGGTTTATTCTTTTACTAAAGTCAAGATCCCATTCACCAGAATCCAATTTTTCTTGGACTTCACTCATGCAATCTAGAATTTTTAGAATAAAATTATTTGCTAATGAATAAAAATATCTGGTTCCATCTTGTCTAAAGGTGACAATGTTCCGATCATACATTACTTTAAGATGCTGACTTGTTACTGGTTGAAGCAGGTTAAATTCTCGTTGAATTTGACCGACAGTTTTTTCTCCATGTTCAAGATATTCAACAATTTTGATTCGGTCAGGATGCCCAAGTGTTTTTAAAATACGGGCTGCCATTTGGATAAATTCTGTTGAAATTGATTTAGGCATAATTATATGTTCAAAGATTAAAATTACACTATATTAACATATCTATATATAAAACTTTTACAATATTAATTCAAGTCAAATATTAATAAAATGCTAAAAAATAAATACCCTGCTTCCACATTTATTTTGATTGGCGGGAAAAGTGAAAGATTTGGTTCACCTAAATGGCGCACTTTAATTAGAGAAGAATCTGTTCTAGATAGAATATGGAAATCATGTGAAAACTTTGAAAATCGTTATGTAATCGGTAAAACTAAGCCTACTGATTTAGATAAACCATTCATTTGTGACAAACTGAAATTTGAAGCACCTATTAACGGTTTATATACAGCGCTCAAATATTCAAAAACTGATTGGTTATTGCTTCTCGCATGTGATCTACCCCTAGTCGATGTTAACATTTTTGAATACCTTTGGAATTTCAAAACAAATGATATTGATTGTATTGTCCCTTACTCAAATCATCAATACCAAGTAACATGTGCATTTTATCATCGACGGGTTTTACCCATTATTCTATCGGAAATAAAGGCTAATAATTATAGTCTGGTAAAATTATTGGAAAAAATGAATTCAGCCGTTATTAAATTTAATGATGATATCCGTTTTTGGAATATGAATACAACGCAGGATCTTAAGAAGATAAATAATTTTTGTACCTAAATCTTGAATCCCATTACACTTTACTCTTATAGCACTCATGAAAAATATAGTTAAATCAAACAACGTACTTTTTCAAAAAATACAGAATGATTTTATTGGACTTAGCACCATTTACACATTAGCAGATGGAAGAAAAACTGCCCGTGTTTATTTGGATTCTACGGCATCGACATTGATGATGGGGGCAGCATATGATATGTTAAAAGAATTTTTTGATCACTATGCCAATTCTCACAGTTTATTGCACTTTTCTGCTAAGATTACAACCAACCAGTATGATTGGGCACATCAGCGAATACTATCTTTCCTTGGGGCAGATCCTGAAGAATACACGTGTTTTTTTACTGGAAGTGGAACAACCGCAGGCATAAATCGACTTGCTCGCGTATTAAGGGATTACCGCAAAGATAAGGATGTAGTACTTATTTCCATCATGGAGCACCATTCTAATGATCTTCCACACCGGAAACATGCTAATAAAGTAATTCATATCCCTCTAGAATCTCATTCATCTGGTCAACCCGGTAGTATTGATATGAAATCATTGCAAAATAACTTGGAGAAATTTCAAGATCAGATTAATTACGTAGCCATTACTGGTATTAGCAATGTAACTGGCATTATTAATCCTATCCATGATATTGCTGAACTAGCTCATAATTATGGTGCTTTGGTTTTGGTTGATGGAGCTCAAATGGCAGCACATATGCCTGTAAAGTTATCTGGACATAGTAATCCAGAAAAAAATATTGACGCATTTGTTTTCTCTGGACACAAAACTTATGTTCCAGGATCACCTGGTATTGTTGTTTGTCGTAAGGATATTTTAGCGAACATAGAACCGGAAGAACTAGGTGGCGGAATGGTAGAAGATGTATTTGTTGACAAATACATCGTAAAAGATACTTTCCCTGATAGAGAAGAAGCGGGTACACCAAATATACCTGGTGCAATTGCATTGGCTACTGCAATTGAAATTATGGGTAGGATAGGAATGGAAACCATATATAATGAAGAAGATGAATTAGTTATTTATACATTAGAGCTGATGAAAAAAATTCCTGATCTAATTATTTATGGTGAATCAAACAACGATAAGTGTCCTCGGGCTGGCTCTATTTCATTCAATATCAAAGGAATGCACCATGGTTTGGTCGCTGCAATATTAAATGATTATTTCAATATTGCTGTACGCAACGAATGCTTCTGTGCACATCCATACGTGAAAGAATTGATCTTGAATGATATGTTAGACGCAATTAGCGATATCCCGGAAGAAAAAATTGAATCAACTTACAAATTACTCGCTGGTATGGTGCGAGTATCTTTTGGCCTCTATAATAAACCGGAACATGTTGATGCACTTTTAAATGCATTAAAAGAGATTATTTTAAAGAAAGATGAATTTATGGAAATGTATCATGTAGACGAGGATGGTAACTATATCCATAATACATTTCGTATGGAGATTTCAAATCATTATTCTGTTATGGGATTTGTAAATAAATATTTAATGCAGTAAAAATAGGTTGTGGATTATTTATCCAATTTATCAATCCGCCGCTGATGTCGACCGCCATCAAATGGCTCTTTTAGCCATAATTTTATAACATCATAGATTTCTTTTTCAGACATAAACCGTGCACCAAGCGATAGTATATTAGCGTTGTTATGTTCTCTTGTAAGTTTTACTATTTCTTTAGGTCCATTATAAAAAACCGCAGCTCTGCATCCTTTGATTCTATTTGCTGCCATTGCTTCTCCTTGGCCTGAACCTCCCAGTATAACTCCTCGACTTTCTCTATCGTTAGCCACAGCCCTTGCACATGGAAAAATAAAATCCGGATAATCATCTAAGGCATCATATTCATATGCGCCATGATCTGTTATATCATGACCTTCGTTTGTTAGAAAATTTTTAATGGAATTTTTCAAATTCAGACCTGCATGGTCTGTTGCTAAATGAATTTTCATAAAAGATTTTGAAGATGCTCTCTAATTTTTTGTTCTACCTTTTTAGGTGTAAAACCAAACTCATTTGCTAAATCTTTTCCTGGAGCTGATGCTCCATAGTGATCTAGACCGATGGATAGGCCATTGATCCCAGAATATTTTTCCCAGCCATGAGTTATTCCTGCTTCCATGGTGACTTTTATACAGCCACGCATAGACATAAGACTGTTTTTATATTCTTCAGGTTGTTTATCAAAAATCTCCATACAGGGCATACTAATAATCCGGATTTTTTTATCCGTCATTAAATTAGCAGTATTTATTGCTAGTGATACTTCTGATCCTGTTGCAATGAATATTAATTCTGGATCATTTTCACAATCCTGAACAATATACCCTCCCTTTCTCACATTTTTCTCTAAAACATCATACTCTTTATCTATAATTGGAATACCTTGTCTTGTTAAAAGCATCGCACTTGGCGTATTCTTTATTTCCATTGCAAGTCGAAAACAAATAGCTGTTTCTTTCGCATCAGCCGGCCTAAAAACATTGAAATTTGGTATCATTCTTAGCGACATTGCATGTTCGACAGGCTGGTGAGTAGGACCATCTTCCCCCACAAAGAACGAATCATGGGTGAACTCATGAATTACTCTGGCACCTTGAATCGCTCCCAACCTTAAGGCAGGCCGCTCATAATCAGCAAATACGAGAAATGTACCACCAAAAGGTATAATTCCACCATGGAGAGCCATACCATTCATCATACTCGCCATAGGAAACTCACGCACACCAAAGGGAATATTACGTCCTGATTGATTTTTACTTGTGAAATCAGAATAAATTTTTGCAAAGTTTCCTGTATAATTTGAAGGTTCAAGATCAGCAGAACCACCAATAAGATTTGGCAAATATTGAGCAAATTGATCTAGTGTTGCTCCAAATGCTTTCCTAGTTGCTAAGGACTCTCCAGCAATAAAAGTTGGATAATCAAGATCTGGGAGTTTATCATCTATACATAAAGAGATAAGTGATCTTATCTCTTTTTTAGATGCAAGTTCCCTTTTCTTTTCATTCCATAATTTTAAATTATCAGTTAATCTAGAAAATCTATTTTGAAAATACTCTTTGGCTTCAAAAGGAAAATAAAATTTTTCACCAGGTAAACCTAGTTTTTCTTTACTTGCATCAATTTCCTCTTGATCTAATGGTGCGCCATGAGTATTATGATTGCCTTCCATGGTTGCTGTGCCTTTAGCCATAATTGTATTACCAATTATAATACTAGGTCTACCATCTTTCTGTGCTTTTTCTATCGCATCCCGAATCTCATCGTGGTTATGACCATTTATCTCTTGAACATGCCAATTAAATCCTTTAAATACTTTTTTATAGTCAGTGGAATCTGAACGATTTGTATGACCTGAGATTTGT
>CAZPHE010000112.1:0-4632 GCA_964586315.1 uncultured bacterium
ACCTCATCATCAGATGATAGATATTGCGTTTCATCAGAAAGCACAGATCCTTTGCCATACTTTTTTACTTTACGATAAGGGAATTCAATAAAACCATGATCATTTACCTCCGCGTACATTGCCAAAGACGAAATAAGTCCAATATTAGGTCCCTCAGGAGTTTCAATAGGGCAAAGACGACCATAATGAGTATAATGGACATCTCTAACTTCAAATCCAGCTCTCTCTCTTGTAAGACCACCTGGACCAAGAGCAGATATTCTACGTTTATGTGTAACCTCAGCTAAAGGATTTGTTTGGTCACCAAATTGGCTCAATTGTGACGTTCCAAAAAAAGTATTAATTACGGTTGTAACCACTCTAGAATTAATAAGGTCCTGAGGAGTAATACTTTCAGATTCTCTCAAATTCATTCGCTCATGAATCGTCCTAACCATTCTGCTTAACGCCACACTAAACTGATTAGTTAATTGTTCTCCAATGGTTTTAACACGCCTGTTACCTAGATGATCTATATCATCTATTCCACGGTCACCTTTTCGCATATCAATAAGAAAACTAATGACTTGAATAATATCATCCATTGTTAATATAGTATCTTCAACAGGAACATCTAGATTGAATTGCTGATTTAGACGATATCTACCTACTTGTCCCAAATCATATTTTTTAGGACTAAAAAATATACGCTCAATGAATTTCTGCGCCGTTTCTAAGTTGGGTGGTTCACTTGAACGAATTAATTGATATACAACTGCCAATGCTTCTTCTGTACTTCTAGTCGGGTCTTTTTCAATTGTATTTAGTAATAACATCGAATGAAAATCCTTATTACCATCAACTATTCTAAATGATTCAATACCTGCATCTTTTAATGATTCAATATTTTCAGATGTTAATTCCGCACCGCTTTCCATAAAGATTTCACCAGTATGGATATCTACGATATCTTCTGTAATTGTAGCACCAATATAATTATTTATTTTGTCTGAATTGACTTTTAAGTCCTTAGTAGCACCAAATGCATCAAAAATATCTGTATTTGTAGAATATCCTAATGCTCTTAAAAGCATTGTAACAGGGAATTTTCTGCGTCTATCTATAATTACAAATAAACAGTCGTTAATATCCGTTGTAAAATCAACCCATGATCCACGTGCTGGTATAATCCTTGCTTGGAATAGCTTAGTACCATTGGGGTGCGTAGACTCATCAAAAAAGACACCAGGTGAGCGCTGAAGCTGAGAAACGATAACACGCTCTGCACCATTAATAATAAAAGTACCTTTATGTGTCATGTAAGGAATATTACCAAAATAAACATCTTGTTCAATACTTTGGGCATATACATTTTTATTATTTTCATCAGTTATATGCAATGCCAGCCTAACACGCAATGGAGCAGAGTATGTTACACCGCGATCCATACATTCATCAGGATCATATTTTGGTTGACCTAAATAATAATGTTTGTATTCAAGAATATAGTTTCTATGTGAATCTTCAATTGGAAAAACATTACTAAAGACTCCTTCAAGACCGATCGGTTTACGTGCTTCTTGCGGTATCCACTCCTGCAGAAATTGTTGATATGCTCTAGTTTGAATTGAAAGAAGATCCGGGATATCCACAAAAGCAGATATTTTTGAAAAACTTATCCTTTGTTCAGATTGATTAATTTTGGCTCCCAATTAAGCCTCCCATTTTTTGATAGTTAAAAAGAGATTATATAGTGCAAAACCAAATTAAGCGAGCTCTACTTCTGCACCTGCTTCTTCTAGCTTTGCTTTGATTTCATTCGCTTCAGCTTCAGATATACCTTCTTTGAGTGCTTTAGGTGCAGAATCCACAAGCTCTTTCGCTTCTTTCAATCCTAAATCCGTTATTCCTCGCACTGCTTTGATTACATTAATTTTCGCTTGCCCTGCAGATTTTAAAACAACATCAAATTCAGTTTTTTCATCAGCTACACCATCAGCCCCTTCCGCAGGAGCTGCTGCAACAGCCACAGGAGCTGCTGCTGTCACACCAAATTTCTCTTCTATTTCATTAATAAGCTCTGAAATCTCAATCATATTTGACTCTTCTAAATATGCTAAGACATCTGCTCTAGATACTGCCATTGTAAATACTCCTTACTAGTTTTTGTTAAGTTTTTTTTCTTTTAGATTATTTAGCAAACCAACAAAATTTTGTATCGGTGCATTTAGCGTAGACACCAAATTTAGTAATGGACTATTTAGCATCGTAATAAATTTTGCTAATAGCTCATCTTTATTGGGTAGGTTTGCAAGTTTCTTAAATTCCTTTCCTGGGAAAAATTCACCATCAAGTATAATTCCCTTAACATTGGGTAAATCATTGTCTTTTGTAAATTCTTTAATTACCTTTGCTGGAGAAACAGGTTCATCATATGAGATTGCGATTGCAGTAGAGCCTTTTAAAATTTCATCTAAGTCTGAAATACTATTTTCATCGGCAGCAAGCTTAATTAAAGTATTCTTTGCCACTCTAAACTCAACATCTGCTTTAAAAAACAAGCTACGTAGTTTTGTTATTTCTTGAACATTAAGCCCATGATATTCTGTAAAATAAATTGCTTTTGCTTTAGAAAAACAGTCCGACAATTCTTTAACTTGGTTAATATTATTTTTATTCGGCATATGGTCTTTTATATTGCTAGATGATCTATAATAATACTAGGACTCATAGTTGAAGATAATGTCATTTTAATCAAATACTGTCCCTTCACTGAAGCAGGGCGAGCCTTAATAACTGTATCATATATTTTTTTTATATTTTCAACTAATTGCTCTTTCTCAAAATCAATCTTCCCACAAGTTGCATGAATAATACCATTGCTCTCTACACGCAGTTCTACCTGACCAGCTTTTAATTCCTTAACTGCTTTCCCAACATCCATTGTAACCGTACCACTCTTTGGATTTGGCATTAAACCTTTGGGACCTAAAATTTTCCCAAGTTTCCCCAACTCTCCCATCATATCAGGTGTTGCAACTATTTTATCTACTTCTGTCCACCCATTTTTAATTTTTGTTAGATATTCTTCATTACCCACATAATCTGCACCAGCATCTTCAGCTTCTTTCTCCTTAGGACCAGAAGCTAAAACTAAGATGGTTATATTTTTACCAGTACCATAAGGTAATCCAGTAGTAACTCTAATATTTTCTTCTGCATGCCTCGGGTCTACATCAAGATTCATTGCAATATCAACACTTTCATTAAAATTAGAATATTGTAAATCTTGTAATATCACAACTGCATCTTCAACTGAGTAAGCAATGGACTTATCGTATTTTTCTAATGCAGTCTTCATATTTTTGGATAGCTTCATAATTACAATTTAACTTTTTATTTCAATACCCATAGATACACATGTTCCTCTAATCATTCGCACTGCCTGATCTATGGTATTTGCATTTAAATCTTCCATTTTAATTTCAGCAATAGATTGCAAATCATTTTCAGTGACAGAACCAACTTTTTCACGATTTGGCTCACCAGACCCCTTAGGTACTTTTGCAGCTTTCAAAATTAATCGAGCCGCAGGTGGAGTTTTAGTAATAAATGAAAAACTTCGATCTGCATAGACAGTTATTTCAACAGGAATCAAATCACCCATTTTATCCTGAGTTTCTGCATTGAATTTCTTACAGAAATCCATAATATTAACTCCTTGCTGTCCTAATGCAGGACCTACAGGTGGAGCAGGGTTTGCTTGACCTGCTTGAATTTGTAATTTTATAAATCCTATTATCTTTTTTGCCATGACTTCATCCTCCCTAACTTTCCATTTGAACTTGTAAATAATCGAGTTCAACAGGAGTTTGCCTACCAAATATACTAACCAAGACTTTCAGTTTTTGCTTATCGTGATTTACCTCTTGAACAAGACCAGAAAAATCCATAAAAGGACCATCTGTAACTTTAACAGAATCACCTACTTTGTATGGTGCAGCTTCTGTTACTCTAAGAGGTCCATCTCCACCATCAAAATCACTTAAAAACCGTTGGGCTTCTTCTGGTTTTAGCGGTTGAGGTTCACCATTTGGACCGACAAATGAAATAACACCATTTACATTCTCAAGTAGATACCTAGTCTCTTTATTCATTTCAAGCCTGATCAATAGGTACCCTGGAAAAAAAACTTTTTCTTTAATTTTTTTCTTTCCGTCACGCATTTCAACTATATTTTCTGAAGGAACTAAAACATCTCCTATTTGATCATTCATAGGTGACATTGAGATATCATAAAGAATGGCTTCTTTTATTTTCTTCTCTTTTCCTGATATGACGCGTAAAGTATACCAATCCATGATTACAATATAATGTTTAATAGTTTTGCTAAAAGAAAATCAATACAAAATAGGAATACTATCATTATAAAGGACAATGATAAAACAACATAAGTTGAACCTTTTAATTCATCCCAGTTTGGCCAAGAGACCTTATTCATTTCAAATTTTACATCAGCTAAAAACTGCTGAAGCCTATTTAACATTTAATTTCCTCAAATAAATTTATCCAATAAACCTAATATTTTTATATCTATTAATGCAGGAGAGACAGGACTTGAACCTGCAACCTACGGCTTTGGAGGCCGTTGCT
>CAZPHE010000113.1:0-4616 GCA_964586315.1 uncultured bacterium
CAGCTAGTGAAGTAAGTATCATAGCTGATGATATTAAAAAAGTCCCAAAAATTCGAGAACTAAATGATTACCTGAATCTAGAAGCAGGTATAGAAAATGATTTGATTCGAGGTGGCGGCTTGGATCAGACAACATTAATGGTGGATGGAATGTCTTTAGTTGATAATCGTTCAAACCGACCTGTCATGATGGTAAATATGAGTTCTATAGACCAAGTTAGTATTATTAAAGGTGGTTTCAATGCTGAGTATGGGAACATTAGATCAGGCTTAATCAATATAATTACAAAAGAAGGATCACCAACGAATTATAGTGGTTCAATTGATATTTACTATGATCCACCACAATACAAACATGATGGATACTCCCTATTTAACCCAATGAATTACTACCTTCGACCTTTTCTAGAACCAAGTGTTATGTGGAGCGGAACCCAACAAGGTGCCTGGGATGAAAATACAAGAGAAAGCTACCCTGAATTCATTGGGTGGAATGCAGTGTCTGCAAATTTATTGTCAGATAATGATCCATCTAATGATATGTCACCATCGGAAGCCAGAGATCTCTTTTTATGGTACCACCGGACTGAAGGAAGTGATGACCTTGGTCAAACTAAAGGACAATATGCACACAAACCTGATCTTAATCTAGATTTTGGTTTCGGTGGTCCTGTACCCTTCATTGGGAAAGCATTAGGAGATATGTCTTTTTATCTTTCACACAAAAATAAGAATGAAATGTTTGCTCTACCAACTGCAAGAGACTTTTATAGTGAATCAAATACTCAATTAAAATTCATAATGGCTCCCAAAAATGAAATCAAATTAAAAGTCGAAGGTTTATATGGAGAAATTAATACACTATCTAAAAGTCCTGAAGGTTCTGGTAATAATTGGTATTTAAATAGTGGTACTGATATTCTTTTTAGTTATTTAGCTACATCTGATGCCTATGCAGATGGCGGTGGTTCTGCATTATATTGGCCAAATGCTCTGAACCCATATAATATTTATCGCTCAATGGTTGGTCTAACACTAGACCATGTAATCAGTCCAAGTACATTTTATAATATTCGAATTTCGAATGTACACATAAAAAATGCATGTTATGGACCGGTTTTTATTCGTGATACTACAGCAGTCCGTACAATTGGGAATGTAATTGTAGACGAAGCGCCATTCGGATTTTTGGTTGCCAGTGATTATACACCATCGGGTGATGGAATGGTGTTTGCTTCGTTAGGTGGCGTAACTAGGGATAAGTCCGAAGTCACCACATTAAATATTAAATTTGATCTCACCAGTCAAATAAACAAAAAACACCAAATGAAAACTGGATTCGAATTTAACTACGATGATTTAAATACAAATTATCAAAGCGAATTTTCCTATGCACCCAAAAATAATTATCTAAATCAATATCGAGCTTATCCATCAAGGTTAAGTGCATATATTCAAGACAAAATTGAAATTAAAGGGCTTTATGCAAACCTAGGCTTACGTGTTGACAGTAATCATCCTAATAAGGAATGGTATACAATTGATCTTTACTCGAAATATCTATCTCCTACTTATAAGGATGATTTTACTGATTCAACCCCTACAGAACCTGCTAAGAGTCATATTAAAATTAGTCCTCGCATCGGGATTTCACATCCTATAACCAGTTCAGCAAAACTATATTTTAATTATGGGCATTTTTATTCTATGCCATCATCAATTGACATGTATCAAATAGGATATGGAACTGCCTATCAAGGCATTGATTATTTGGGAAATCCTTCGGCTGAGATACCGAAAACAATAGCCTATGAGTTGGGAATTGAATATGATCTTTTTAATAATATTCTTATTCACGCGTCCGGTTATTATAAAAATGTGTCTGACCAAATTGCCTATGTTGGGTATACTAGCATAGATGGCAGTGTAAACTACACGACTACAGAAAATAGTAATTATGAAGATATCCGAGGTTTTGAAATAAGACTGCAAAAGAAATATGGTCGCTGGGTTACAGGTTGGATAAACTATAACTATTTTGTCCGGACTTGGGGGTATTTTGGACGTGACCATTATTATGAAAACCCTCGTGACCAATTACGTTATGGACATCAAAACCCAAAACAGGAAAAACCATTGTCAAGACCCTTTGCAAGAAGCAGTTTAGCTTTCCATACTCCGAAATCTTGGGGTCCCAGAATTTTTAATACGAAACCACTTGGACAATGGCAAGCAAATATACTCATCGGCTGGAAAGCTGGAGAATACATTACATGGGATCCACTTGACACTTATGAATTGCAAGACAATTTACAATGGAAAGGAAGCTATACTACTGATCTACGTATTGCAAAAAATATTTCAAGTGAAAAATTGAATTTAATGTTTTTTATAGATGTAAATAATATTTGGGGACTTCAATATATTTCCATGCAAGGATTTGACAGTGGTGATGATTGGCGTGATTATTTAGAGTCCTTACATCTTCCCATGTATAAAAATGAGGAATATAGTGCAAGAGGATATAAAGAAGGTAATGATCAGGTTGGGGATATTTATAGTGGTGATAAACCTCATATAAATATGCCAAATAGAGGATTTTTAACCTATCTCAACCCAAGACGAGTTACCATTGGATTTAGATATAATTTTTAATAGATACTATTTGTATGAAATACAAATATAATCTAATTCACTTTCTCTTTTTATTAAGTATTTCTCAATTTCTTTTTGCTGGTACTTATAAATGGGTACGTATAGGCAATGTAGAAATGAAAGTAGTTGACAATACTGACCAAGATCAACTTTCAGGTACACGTGCAGTTTATTATTACTATGACAATTATAACTCATTCCATCTTTATAATGCAGGCTGGCATTTAGGAACAGTTAATTGGGTCGATGAAACAGGAACAAATTGGCCTGTAAAAGTTGTGGGAACCGCAACAGCAGGTGCTAATGAAAATATTACAATGCCCATTGCTGATAATGAAGGAATTACATTAAGGCAATATCGTCGTTATGATCCACCTACCATTAAGGTAGATGGCGACATTTTGAACGATCCTTTTCCTTTAACCGGTGACGAGGTGAATCCCGATAAGGTTCCAGGTACTGCAGACCTTATGATAGAATCTACCATTAATACCATTATGGGTGTAACTCTCAAACAAAAAGTGTTAGCATGGAGCAGTGCTGATTATGATGATTTCATCATTTACGATTGGACATTCATAAATAATGGTAATACTGATGATGATGATGAGATAGAATTGCCAGGTCAAAATCTGGAAGATGTTTACTTTATGCGGATGAATAATTTTTATTCTCCTGGCAGAGGCAACCCTTGGTACAGCACCTATGGAGAGAGAATTGGTGATTCCCTAAGGATGATGTATGGCTATCCAGCCCGCGGACAAAATTCTGAATATGACGACTTTGGCGATCCTGATAAAACTAAGAATTTTATCAATGCTCCATTTTATGTTGGAGAAGCATTTTTGCACGTCGATAAATCTACATCAGATAATTCTGATGATTTTACACAACCTAGAATGACAGGTGTTAATACGGTAGAAATTTTTTGGCTTAAGTTTGAAGCTTCAAGCCACAGTGCCAGTGAATTAGATAATTTATATGAAGTTTTACAATATGGATTTGGTGGCCCTCTTTTTAACCTAGACTACCAAACAGAAAATGTTTATGATAATACCTATCATTCTTACAGGATGGATGAACAAGGTTATAAATTTCCGAGCGAGTTTCCATGGTGGAATTGGAGAGCTATAGCACATACTTCTTCAGGCCCATATGACATTGCTTTTGGGGATAGTATTAGATTTGTATATGCATTCGTTATGGGAAGTATTTCGCCGGATAAAGGAAGGGAAATTGGGAAAGCATGGCGAAATGGAACAGCCACATGGGATGGGGAAAACAATTTACCTCCACAGTATATTGTACACCCAGATTTATATGATGATGAAAACGATTATGCAAAAGACTGTTGGATAGCCACAGGTAAAGATTCTTTATTTAAAAATGCATGGGCAGCGCAATATGCCGTTCAAAATAATTATGAATTACCCGTTCCACCACGAGCACCTTCCATTGATGTTCGCAGTTTACCTGAATATATTCAAGTTAATTGGACCGACGAATCTGAGGAAGTATCAGATTTTTCTGGTTATCGTGTTTACAGAAGCATTGGAAGTCCTGATTCATCATTTACAAGAATCTTCGAATGTGGTGGTAATTCTGGAATCCCAGTCACACATAGTTATAATGATACTTCTGCCTTAAGAGGTGTTGCATATTTTTATTATGTGACTGCCTTTGATGATGGTATTTCAAACCCTGCCAGTCCTGACGGAAGGTCTAGAAGTCTTGAAAGTGGTTGGAACTTGAATCGGACTCGTGCAGCTGCATATAGATCCCGCCCTGCAGGGACACTTGAAACAGTGCGAGTTGTACCCAACCCACTAAATGTGAATGCAAATAATTATCCTGGTGAACCAAATAAAATTGTGTTTATGGATATTCCAGCATATTGTATAATTAAAATTTATACAGAGAGTGGAGACCTAGTGAAAACTATTGAACATGATTCAGGATCAG
>CAZPHE010000114.1:0-4594 GCA_964586315.1 uncultured bacterium
ACCAAAAGATAATAAAAATGGTTATGATTCTACTTGCGTGATATCTTGGTTGCATAGGATGAGAGGTAGTATCTTATTAATGCATGGTACACAAGATGATAATGTGCATGCACAACATACAACCAAATTTGTACAAGCCGCTTTAAAAGCAGGTAAAGATGTGGAATGGTATCATTATCCTGATAGGAATCATGGTATTTATGGTGGCGGTGCGAGGGAGCATTTGTATAAGAAGATGATAGAGTTTTTTAATGAAAAACTATAAGTATTAATATTATAATATTTATAGTCATAATAATCTCAATTGAAAATATTGAACAGTTGTCATAATACTAATTAAATTTAAAATCAAATTTAATTGCACTTTTTAAAAATTTCTCCCAAATTCAGTTAGAATGAAGATTAAAAAAGAATTGTTCCTATGTATGATTATTATTTTATCATATGGAAAGACTCAGACTTTTAAAAACGTAAGAGCCGAACAAGATGGTTTGTCTATAACTGTTAAATATGATATGAATGGGAGATTATTTAGGAATGATGAAGTTGCACTGACCTATTCTATAGATGACGGAAGTAATTATTCGATTATTCTTGATGCGGATGGAGATATTGGACCTAATGTTTTACCAGGGAAAAATAATGAAATAAACTGGCTTCTGATTGATAAAGATTTTATTATAGGAAAGATTATTAATTTTCGTATTATCACTATTCCCGAAGGAATGGCATATATTGACGGAGGAGAATTTATTCGAAAGACATCAAATAGGGATAAAAAAGAAAATTATGAACACATTATACTGCTTAGTAGCTATTTGATAGATAAGACTGAAGTTACTCAAAGAGAGTATAGACAGGTGATGGGTAAATATTCATCAGATTTTACTGGATGTATGGAATGCCCAGTAGAAAATGTATCATGGTTTGATGCAATGGAATATGCAAAAAAAATTGGGAAAAGGTTGCCTACTGAAGCAGAATGGGAATATGCTGCAAGGGGTGGTGTATATAATACAATGAATCTAATTTATTCTGGGTCTAATGATATTGAAGATGTAGCATGGTACTTAGCTAATACGGAAATGAAACAACCTGTTGGAAGAAAAAAGCCAAATGCATTGGGTTTATATGATATGAGTGGAAATGTTTGGGAATGGTGTTCTGACTGGTATCATGAAGATTATTTTCAAGTTGCCAATAAATTAAATCCTACAGGACCAGATTATGGTGCTGAAAAAGTTGTTAGAGGTGGTTCGTGGTTTAGTAATGATATTTTCTGTAATGTTTCAAAAAGATATAAGCTTAAACCTGATTATAGAGATACCAATTTTGGTTTTAGATGTGTTAAAGATATTTAAATGTATATTTGATATGAGATTATTTACATATACTATTTCATCAGTTTTATTTCTTTTACTTATTTTAAGTTGCGGAAGTAATAAACCTAATGTTCAAGTGGAAAACAAGGTTGAACCTCAGTTAATATCTGTGAGTCCTCAGAATGATAAAATCTCTGATCAAAGTGAGAATTTATTGGTTGATCAAACGGATTATATTACAAATCAAGATTCAAAAGTTGAACTTGAGAAAAAAGAACCTAGTATTATCAATAATTCAGATAAGCAGGAAATAATTTCTGAAACAAATAATCATAATCCATCCTCTAATTATATTAGAGTCAAAACAGTTTATGAATTAGCTATGGAAACAAATCCTCCACTTTTTCTTCCTCATGACGAATTTGAAACTGTAAATGAATATAAAATCCGTGTCTCGGACCAGGTCAGATTAATGAAAGAAATTGTGCAAATTACAGCCCAGAAAACTGAAATAAAAAAAGCAAAAAGAATTCAAGTTGCAGAAGAAAAAGAATTAAAAAGAAGATCTGTCATTGAAACTTTAATGGCAGAATCATCATCTCAAGTAGAATTTCATCCTGATGATATTGGTCGGTACGATCCTGAAAATGAAACTTTTCCTTTAGTGCTTCATGATACACAATATCAAATTTCAGTTCCAAGAGAAGAAGCACGAACATTTAAAACAAATTTTGAATCAATCAAAATCAAAGGTATCCAACAATTAAAACCTAAATTTGATGTAAGGATTAAGGTTCCACGGGCGCATATTCGTAGCCGTCCAAATGGTTCAATAATTGGAGTTGCTAGTAATTTAGACCAATTCGAACATATAGTAGATGTAGATGAATGGTATAAAATAAATTTTAAAGGACAATTTGGTTTTACACATATGAATAATGCAGAACTAAAATTAATTGATATTGCAAATGAGTATGAGTACCATGATTTGGTTGCAATACATCCAACAACTGGAACCATGTTTTCTATGACTTCGGTGGATAAATTAGTTAAAGCGCCTCTTAACTTAGCCTCAAGAAAATATGAATCTGGTAAACCAGATGGACCAAATCAAAATTATTAAATTTTCTATTTCCCTAGATAATTTCACATTCACCTAAAATTCACAAGATATTTTATGAATATTAGCTAGCATAACGTATTTTTTTGCCCACTTTACATTATTCATATATATATCAGGTTTGTGGGTTTTTATTATTTTACCTGGGACTCCAACTACTAAACTATAGTTTGGTATTTGCATATTTTCTTTTATAATTGCTCCAGCGCCTATTATTGAACCTTTCCCAACAACTACACCATTCATAATAATTGCACCCATTCCCACAACTACACCATTACCAATAGTGCAACCATGAAGAATAACATTATGTCCTACAGTAACATCATTTCCAACAACTACACCTTGATCATTTTCAAGGTGTATTACACTATTATCTTGAATATTTGACCTTTTACCTATAACTATATTATTTATATCTGCCCTCAAAACTGAATTATACCAAATAGATGAATGAGGTTTTAGATTTACATCTCCAATGATTTGAGCACCTTTTGCTATGAAAGATGTTTTATGAATTTTTGGTTTTTCAATTTTTACATTTTCTCTTAGTTGTGATTTTTCCATATATCAATTTTATTCATTAATAATAATATTATTATTATATATCTATGAAATTTTATTGTATACAAATAAGGTATGATTATTAGATTTAATTATATAAGAGTATACTTAATATGTTTCATAATTCAAGATTATTTTATTTTAAATTAAACTGTTATTATTAATAACTTTCTTTAACTTTTTATCGATTAAAAATTTGATGTTAATATGCTCCCATTTTATAATTAAAAAAATTTAATAATCTTGAATTATGTTTAAATATTATGTGTATGTCATCGAATTAGATAAAAAAGTTGCAGAACATGAAAAATTTCGAAAAAAAAACCCTAGATATATTAATATGAATGGATGCTTTTATGTTGGTCAATCAAGTAAAGTTCCTCATTTACGCTTTGAACAGCATAAAGAAGGATATAAATCAAATAAATATGCAAAACTGTATGGTCTTTGTCTGAGACCGGACTTATATGAAAAATATAATCCAATTCCAACTAGAAAAGATGCAGAGGAAATAGAAGAAATGTTAGGCAAAGCTTTACGGGAAAAGGGCATAGGTGTTTGGTTTAATTAATGCTTTAAATAGATGACTGTTTTAAAAGAATAATTTTTTACATTAAGTAATGAATAAAATGATCAACTATAATAAAAAGAAATATAATCTGGGGAATTTGCCTAATTGGTTAACCAACCTTAGAGATGAATTAAATTTATCAGCTGTTGGTACAAGTTTTGTTCGATTACCAAAAGATAAAGGATATACTTATATTCATAAACATGAATATCAGGAGGAAGTCTATATTGTTCTAAGTGGTAAAGGTATTATATATCTTGATGAAAGTTTAATACAATTGTCAAAAGGCGATATAATACGTGTAAACCCTGAAGTCTATCGTGCATTGAAAGCTGATAAAGAATGTGAGTTAGTTTGTTTGGTTTTTGGTGCTTTGCCTCCTAAAGGTTATCCAAAAAATACTAGCTATGGTGCTCTAATAGATGATGGTTTACCAAATTGGGAAAAATTACCGCCATGGTATGAAGGGAATAAAAAGGTTATTGCTTTGAATAAAAAGCTACGGAATGAAAGAGTGAAATCTATCAATAAATATAAATTCGATAGAAAAGTTGGTAAATAATTTATTACTGCATAAACATATGTAAATTTTTTGGTAAACTTCATATATCATAAACCTTTATGTCACTGAGGTTTTGTTTTTCTTAGTGATGTTAGTACAATAATAAAAAGGAAACATAATGGAAACTGGAAAAGTGAAATTCTATAATAAAGAAAAAAAATACGGATTCATAACTGGTGATAATGGGAAAGATTATTTTTTCCACGTATCTGGAATTTCTAATGAGATATATCTCAAAGATGGGGATAATGTCGAATTTAAGATAGTAGAAGGGGATAGGGGACCAAAAGCTGTTGAAATATCACCAGTGTAATAATTTATAAAAACTTGTATGGATCTGGGGATTTTTTGATTGTATTGAAATCATTTCCTATAGATAAACTAAACAAACTATCCTTGTAGATCATATTGTTTCAAATATACTGCTTTAGTAATATTATATTTAATCAATCTAT
>CAZPHE010000115.1:0-4465 GCA_964586315.1 uncultured bacterium
TATTTTTAATTAATTATATTTAATAAAGCCCCACATTCGTGGGGTTTTTTGTTTGTGGGATGATTGTTAGATTTGTGTATGAAAGGAATTTTTAAAAATATATTACTTTTCTTCATCTATGGTTGAATCCAAACTATCTAAATATCTTTGGTATTGACCTATATTTTGAATCTCTTCAGGTATCATTCCTTCAGCCTTCAATTCTTCAAACTGTGAAACTATTTTTCTTACTTGCTCCTCTGAAACATTTTCATCAAAAAAAAATGCTTTGTTCATAGCTATTTTAGATTTGTCCATTCGTTTAATCAATTCATCTAATTTTCCAGGGTTGTTAACCCTATAATCATTTCCTTCTTTAACAAATAATGGCTTATCATTATCAGGACAAATTTTACCCAAGACTATATAAAAACCCCCATATCCAAATGAAAAAGAAAAAAATAAATAAATACCAATAAGAACAAGATTTAATGTGAAACTATCAGTCAACATATCATTTAAAAATATATAGAAACCAAGTCCTCCGAAAATCAAACATGGTAAAATCATTGCAATAGTTTCCCTATTCTCTTCCTTCATATTGTTATTCTCATTACTACTTATTCATAATATATCTATTCTTTAAGAAAATGAGCCAATTAATTTCAATTTTCATACCACTAAACCAACAGAGGCTGAGATAAGATCAGTTATTAAGGTGTTCGTTGAACAACTAGCATGATTCAGAAATTCCCACCATCAATGGTTCATTCACATAAAGAGATAGAAGTAGAGAAGTTTCTACATCAGATTTAAATTATATTGGTGAAGAAATCATTCTCAAAACAATTGGGTTCTACTCTTGCCCACATTCAAGACCTATTTGATACCATTATCCAGAGTCTACTTCAATCAAAAAATAAGGGTACAGGAAACAAGGTGGTTGATAATGTGAGAGATGCTGGTGAATCGTACTACAAAACATATGAGAACATCAAGAAAGGAAAAGAACGGTCATAATAAAGACTAAAATTGATTTAATACATAGCACCATTTATTTTATTTATTTTTTTATACACTTTAATATTTGTGGAAATTTTTATATAAATAGATAAACAATTAGGTTTAATTTTAATTGCAAATTAACAGGAAATGTACCAACACAAATTAACAGGAAATGTACCAACTGTACCCAAAGACAACCCTTTTTATTTTCACATTACTAGTTATATTAATACTTGATGTTACCTTAACAAATCTACATAAAGCATTCTTGAACTATGGCTGGTCAAACAAGAAAAATATTGTTAGAAGCCATAATATATATCATCATACATTTAGAAAATTAAAAAAAACACGTTTGTATAATCATAGCCTGTATACTAATTCTATCGGATTTAAAGATAAATCAATTAGAAAAATTGATTTAAATACATCTAATAAAAGACTTTTATTCATGGGAGATTCTTTCACAGAAGGAATTTACTTAGACTATAAGGACACTTTTGTAGGAATAATTGATTCTAATTTAAATAAAAATTCAATAGAAGTTTTAAATGGAGGACGATCTGGATATTGTCCAGTTATCTATTGGAAAAAAACTGAGAACCTCATCGATAGTGTAGGATTGAATTTTGATGAATTAATTGTATTTTTAGACTGGACAGACTGGAAAGGAGAAATATTTGAGTATACCTTAACTGCAGATTCCCAGTCAGTCATAAAAAGATCAAAACCTTCAAACAATGTATATCTAGACATGATGAATCGTAGAAAAAATGCTAGAACCAAAAAAATCAATTTTTATGATAAACTGAAAAAAAATATTTACTCAAATACTACTGTCTCCTACCATATATTAAATTCAATACATGATATATTTACAATTAATGCCCAAGATAAAAAAATACAAATAAAATATAATAATAAATGGAAACAGTTTCACGAAACCTGGGAATTTGAAAGATCACTTGATTATGCTGATGACCCAGACTTTACAAATGGAATTTCACTAATGAAAAAGCATTTAAGTAAATTAATAACTTTAACAAGAAAAAATAATATTAAACTATCTATTGCAATCTATCCAACTGCGGGTCATATATATGGTATTCCAACTGATTATTGGATAAAAATATGGAATGATTGGACAGAAAATTACAACTTACAATTCTATAATTTTTTTGAAATTTTTGAAATTAAAAGGAGACTGGATCCCATAGAAACTTTAACAAAGTATTATTTTCCAGGTGATTTTCACTTTAATAAAAAAGGAAATAGGTTAATAGCTAATACTTTTCTTAAACAATATTTATCACTTCAATAAAACTTATACTTTTTTCTATATTTTTGTTTATAAAATGATGATGAGCTTGAAAAGCTAAAACAAGCAATTAAATTATTGGAGAATATGGCATAAGGCAATCCATGGAGATAATAAATGTATTGAGATACTTGCAAGGTTAGGATGTTTAGATGATTAGTTTAACAACTTCTAAAGTTACTCTGGCTATATGGTATGCAAATAAACCTGCCATTGACCAAGTCATTAGGAGCATTGGTATTCCATCACGAATGCTTATCATACCTTTTAAGTCCATTAAAAAAATAATCAATGATATAGTGGCTAAAATGATACTAAACCATTGTGCTAATGCCCATATCACACCTTCTTCCCAAGAAAGAAATTGGAAATACGATAAAAAGACTAGAGGAACTAGACGCAACACTGTCCATAAATCTTTATCATCAAATTTTCTCATTAGGTGGATTAAGAATTTTTCATTGTCAGGATGTTTGGACAATGACCATCACTAGATTGGATAACCGAGATGTTTTCTATCAATGTTTGATAGCGTTTTTTATCTATCGTATGCAAACCCAATACCACAGAAGGCAACAGCAATTGGAAACCCATAATTACCACTTTCCATTGAGTTTTGTAAAGTCATTCCAAAGAGGACTGCAAACATGATTATTCCTATCAATTTCCATCTTGGCAACATTCTTCTTTTTTTAAACCAATCAATCATTCGTTATTTACCTTTGAAAAGAAAGAATCCAACAGATGATACAACGATATTGAATACTGCAATCATACCAAACCAGTTAGTATGCCTTTTCCCAGATAGAATAGCATCAGCATCCAACATCGTCACACTAATAAATGGTTGTTTTAAAGTGAACTCATTTGTGGCAAATAAAGTAATTAATAAAATGACTAATGAGCCAACTGCTACCATTACAAATATCTTTTGTAGTGTATTCATATCACAATTTAACAAACTCTGGATTACTCATCCTTATACCAAGTCAGATAGCTAATGATTACACCTTGGTTTACTAGGATAAAAAAGATGCTTATATCCTGCATTAATGATGAGAAGATTGTTCCTCCTCCAGTGTATGTCCATCCAAAAGCAAATCAAAAACTACTATAGAAAAAGGAATGAAATATTTGGATATGGATTTCTTCTCTTATTATTTATATATGGTTTTATGCCTTTATTATGTAAATAAAATCTTTTATAACGATTTCCGCTTGAATGATGAAGTGAAAGCAATGGCTAAGGTTAGCAATTAGCATCAAGCCCCACATCCCTGGGGTTTTTTGTTTGTGGAATGATGGGTAGATTTAGAAAATTATTGGAGATAATTATGGATAAAAGTTTTAAGAACGAAGCCTTAGTTGTAAAATATAACGAAAGTGCATTTAGCACATTATTATTTGGTTCAGGCAAAGTGAATACTGATAGTCTTACTACCTATTTAAATACTTTTTTGACAGATGGATATAGTATTAAAGCTGTAGAAAGAGAATATAGAAGAATGTTTCTTTTTTTTAAAAGGGAATCATTTATCATTTTTCTAGAAAAAAAAAGTTAGACTTCTCTAGAAGAAAAATAGAAGATAATCTAAATGACTAAACACCTCACACTACTACTATTCATTGGGTTGGCATTTTGGAGTTGTGAGGATATACCTAATGCTTGTAATGATATGTATGTACCAGTTTGTGGTTCTGTTGGAGTTACCTATGATAATGATTGCTACGCTGAAAATGCAGGTATCACAGACTGAACTCAAGGTGAAAGTGACTAAATATTTTGCAATTAAACCTTTAAATGAGCCCCACATTTGTGTGGTCAATGCAAATTATATTTTCTATTTAAATAGAATTATTAGTAAGGAATTGCAGAAGTATCAAACCAAAAAGATTCACTTAAAATACCAACTCCAGAAGTATTGCCGGTCTGTATACCGCTATTATATAACCATCCCCATCTGGAATTATCCCTACGTTGATGCCCAATGACACCAAGATAAGTTTGGTCTTCTATAACAATAGATTCATCCAATTCCAGATAAACCCAGATACCATCTACAATCTCGGTTTCTCCATCTACGTAATCAGGATCATATCCAATTGGTGGAGTATCAAGAGCATCAAATGGATTGGTTGGCCAAGAACGACGACCATTAGCGA
>CAZPHE010000116.1:0-4270 GCA_964586315.1 uncultured bacterium
GATTTCATCGAATCCCTTTTACCATGTTGTCATAATATCATTTAAAATATCTTCTGAAATTTTACGAATAGCTACCTTAGTTGCAAATGCTCTTGGCTCTCCAAATTCATCATCATCATCATCATCTATTTTCCCGTCTTTATCATTATCTATCCCATCTGTAGCAATATCTCCACTTAAACCATAGGCTCCAAATCCAGAGTATGAACCTTCTAAAATATTTTTTTTATTAAAAACATCATACCATTGAATATTTATATCAATCTTGTAACGATATTCTGATACAAATTCTTCTTTACTATAAGTATATGGTCCATCACTTACTTTATTAATTGTACCCATCAAAATAGAATTGGCGCTATTTTTATCAACTATCTTAAGAATCCCAGATTTATTGAATTGTTCAAGTATACCATCAGTAATACTTTCACTTAATCCAAATTCGGCTGTTTCATTATCCAAAAGGGGTATTGAAATAGATTTAATATGAGGAGGTATAGAACCAGCAATAGAATAAATTCCACAGGATAAAAACAAAAATTGAAGAATAAAAAGTAAATTTTTCAAATTAAATTCATTTTTTAATTTTTGGTTCAAGACCAAATTCTTCAATTTTTCGATATAGAGTTCTCTCACTCATTCCAAGGGATCTAGCAGTTTTTCTACGATTATTATTGAAAAATTTTAGTGTACGAATTACAGCTTCTTTTTCAAGGTCTTTAATTAACATATCTCCAATTGCATCATCACGAATAAACTGATATACATCTTCGATAATTTCTAAAGATTTTTTTGGGATTGGTACACCATGATCTAAAGAACTAATATCCGATAAATTCGATCTATTATTAGGAATTGTAGTATTGACCAGCATTTTTTGAATCAATTCCGTATCTTGTTTAAGCATAAATAGTTGTCTTAGAATTAAATCAATTTCAGCTTTATTAGTTGTTTTTGGTACAATAACTGGCAATGCAGGATTCATGATTCCATCCAATGAAACAACATCTGATAATTCTTTCCGAACCATTTCTTCAGTAATTCTTTCACCCTTTCCCAAAACAAGTATTTTTTCTATAAAATGTTTTAATTCTCTTACGTTTCCAGGCCAACCATATTGTTTTAGCGCTCTAACCGCATTTGGCATAAAGCCACGATATAAAATATCGTTAGATCGTGTAAACTCAAGGCTAAATCGTTCAATGAATAAACCAATATCTTCAATTCTTTTACGTAAAGGTGGTAAATGAATTGTAACTGTTTTTAGTCTGAAATATAAATCCTGCCTAAAATTATCTTTTTGGACCAAACTTCCTAAATCTTTATTTGTTGCAGCAATGACTCTGACATCAGTTTTTCTTGTTGTTGCTTCACCCACCCTCATAAACTCACCATTTTCAAGTACTCTAAGAAGTTTGACTTGTATATCAAGTGGTGTCTCTCCAATCTCATCTAAAAATATTGTTCCTTTATTTGCTGTTTCAAAGTATCCTTTCCTATCCTCTCCAGCTCCAGTGAAGGATCCTTTTTTATGACCAAATAGTTCAGACTCAATTATTCCTTCTGGAATCGCTCCGCAATTCACGACCACTAATGGTTCATTATACCTTTTGCTGATCTTATGGATTGCTTTTGAAACTAGTTCCTTTCCTGTACCAGATTCTCCAGTTATAAGTACCGAAATATCAACAGGTGCTACCTGTGAAATCATTTCCAATACTTGTAAAATCTCATTTGATGTTCCTATTATCCCGGACTGTTTTTTTAATCGATCTATATCTACCATAATATCTCTAATTTAAATTTTTAATGTTTTTTATTTATAAAATCGCCAAATAGGTTGAGTAAATGAACTTATTTTAGAATAAAGAGGAGATAACAAAATTAGTTGATTGGACTTGTTAGATACTGCTATTAGATTATCAAATTTTCTATCTGATCGATCCAGAATTTTATAAACTTTTCGCTTAAAATTAACTTCTCTAGCGATTTTGATAATTTCCATAAAGTAAGAACTAAAATATGTTACTAATATTATCATACAACTGTAGCCAAAGATTTTTCAAATTCCATTATTTCATCACGAATTCTAACTGCCTTTTCAAACTCCATTTCCTCTGCTGCAATTAGCATAGCTTTGCGCATTTCAATTAAAATATTTTCTTTTTCAGAATTAGAAATCTCATTTTTATCATATAATGGATTAATATCCTTAGGGTTATTTTGAATTGAATCAGCAACAGCAGTTGTAAATATAATTTGATCTATAGATTTTTGAACAGATTTTGGTGTAATATTGTTTTTTTTATTAAATGCTTTTTGAATTTTTCTTCTACTATTGCTTGTATCTAATAAATGTTTCATCGCTTCAGTTATCTTATCACCATATAATATAACCATACCTTTTCGGTTTCTTGCTGCACGGCCAGCAACCTGAAGAAGAGAGCTCTTAGAACGTAAAAACCCCTCTTTATCTGCATCAAGTACTGCTACCAAACTAACTTCTGGGAGATCCAATCCTTCTCTTAATAAATTAATCCCGACAAGGACATCAAACTCACCCATCCTTAATTCACGTAAAATCTGGACCCTCTCTAGGCTATTTATATCAGAATGTAAATATTTTACTCTGATATTTAAACCCGATAGATATTCAGATAGGTCTTCTGCCATTCGTTTAGTTAAAGTAGTGATTAAAATTCTTTCATCTTTTTTTGTGCGAAACCGAATCTCTTTTAAAAGATCATCAATTTGCCCATTAGTTTGACGGATATCTACTTCAGGTTCTAAAAGACCCGTTGGTCTTATTACCTGTTCTACTATTACACCCTCACAAAATTCTAATTCTCTTTCAGATGGAGTGGCAGAAGTAAAAATAACCTGATTTTGTGCAGCATGAAATTCTTTATATTTCAAAGGACGATTATCTAATGCACTGGGCAATCTAAAACCATGTTCAACTAAAGTTTCTTTTCTAGCACGATCTCCATTAAACATTCCTTGAATTTGGGGTAATGTGACATGAGATTCATCAATAATTGTTAAAAAGTTAATAGGGAAAAAATCAATTAATGTATAGGGTTTTTCTCCAGGATTTCTACCTGCGAAAAACCGTGAATAATTTTCAATTCCTGAGCAATATCCAAGTTCCATCATCATTTCAATATCAAAATTAGTACGCTGTTCTAAACGTTGTGCTTCCAATAATTTATTTTGATTACGTAAGAAGTCAAGTCTAATCGCTAATTCCTTACGAATCTCAGATATTACTTTGAGAGTTGTTTCTTTATCTGTAACAAAATGTTTAGCAGGAAAAATAACAATAGTTTCAATATGATCACTCGCTAATCCTGTAATAGGATCAAATTTAGTGATTGACTCCACTAATGAATCAAAAAGATCAACTCGAATACAACAATCTTCATAAGCAGGAAAAATTTCAACAATATCACCGCGCATACGAATATTACCTCTTTCTAAAACCTGGTCATTTCTTGAATAATGAATATTGATCAAATCTTTTAAAAATGATCTAATATTTAACCTATCACCTGTTGATACTCTAACTGAACCTTTTATATACTCATTTGGAGACCCAATACCATATATACATGATACTGAACTAACAACAATAACATCTTCACGAGCCATAAGAGAACTCGTTGCTTTTAATCTAAGTTTATCAATTTCTTCATTCACTGAACTATCTTTTTCAATAAATGTATCGGTTACAGGCAAATAAGCTTCAGGTTGATAGTAATCATAATATGAGATAAAAAACTCAACTGCATTATTAGGGAATAATTGTTTGAACTCACCATATAACTGAGCTGCAAGTGTTTTATTATGCGACATAATAAGCGTCGGTTTTTGAATAGCTTCTATAACATTTGCAATAGTAAATGTTTTACCTGATCCTGTAACACCTAATAATGTTTGATATTTTTGACCTTTTGATACACCATCTATGATTGACTCTATAGCTCGAGGTTGGTCTCCTTTTGGTGTGAATTCTGATTGGATTTTAAATTCTGCCATTATGTCTAATTTAAAAATTATTTTTGACGGTGGTCAATGGCAGACTTTTTTATTATCAGATAATTTATTATTAACAATTTTTCATATAATTTCTTAAAGTTCGCTTTTGGAATCAATAATATTATTTGCAAGATTAATAATTTTTCTTGCTACCTTTAAAGGTATTCCAGTTTTACCATTGATAACTTCTGGTGTTAATTTTGCAATCATTTCCGGGCCATCAAAAGATTGG
>CAZPHE010000117.1:0-4214 GCA_964586315.1 uncultured bacterium
CGAACAAACACTATGGCAATTAAGTGGCGTTTTTGTGTTTGCTATTTTATCAGCATTACAGTTTAAAAAATCAAAAGAGAAAACTACATCAGATATAGATATTGGGAAAGACAATCACAATTATGTTGCAGAGGCCTATCAGGAAGAAGAATAACAAACTTTAATTAACCTCCCAAAATCTAACAATCATCCCACAAACAAAAAACCCCACGAATGTGTGGCTTGATGTTGGGATATATTTACTTTATTAGTTTAATCTTTTTTGTTTGAAAAGAACTACCGAATTTCATTAAAACTAAATAAGAACCTGATGCAACTGAATTTCCTGCCATATCACTTCCATTCCAAACTATGCTATACTTTCCACTATGCATATGTTTTCCAATTAAATTTATTACCCATTTACCTGCAATATCATAAATACCTATGTCAACATAACCAAGATTATTGATTGTAAAGTCAATTCTAATTGAACTATTAAATGGATTTGGGAAAACCGTATCAAGAGTAAATCCCTTAGGTGGTAAATTAAAATTGTTATCATTACTAACTTCAGATGCTTCTTCATCCATAACAATATCAAATATTCCAACTAGTCCATTTTCTGTATCTTCCAGTGGTATTACTAAGCCTGGGTGATTTTCTTCCCATTCTTCATTAATGTAAGGATCAACTTCAAAATAACATTGAGTAACCAGCTCTAAGCCAGATGGGGTAGTGATTTTATAATGAAAATGTCGTGGTCTTCCTGAATAATATCCAGGCAATATTGATTCAAAAGCATAATGTCCATTTTCGTCAGTAATAATAATTCCTCTCAAATTATATGTATCATTATCAGAATTACCAGATTCACATTCTTGGAAAACAGTGTAACATCCTTCATCATTTGCATGCCATACATCAACCAATGTATTTTGAATTGGAGTTTCACAATCATTAGTAGTTACATTCCCTGAAATAAAAATACGAATACCTGGTTCATCAGGATTTGCTAAAACTGTTCTTTGAGGGTGATTTTCTGACCAATAGGGTCCTAAAATATCAGGATAAGTAGTAGCACAATCCCTGCCTGATAATATAGAACTAGGCATTATTCCTGCACCAATTGTTCCCATAATTCCAGTTTTAATAAACATTCGTCTTTTCATATTAAAATCTACCTATCATCCCACAAACAAAAAACCCCACATAAGCAGGGTTTTTCGAATGCAGAACTGCGGAGAGGGTGGGATTCGAACCCACGTAAGGATATTGCACCTTAAATGCCTTAGCAGGGCACCGCCTTAAGCCACTCGGCCACCTCTCCATAGTATTGTTGCTTGACAATTTGAAATTAAGGAAAATGTAGTTTTTTGAAAATGAGTATTATATTAATATTTTCAAATACAGAGGGATACATATGATACTATTTTTTAAAAATTGTGCAATTTATTACCTTAGAAATAGATGATATAAGTCCATTCAAGCCCTCACCAGTCACTGATGAAATAACACTAATTTTTTTATCAAACTGTGACCACTCTTTTGATAATTCACATTCAATATCAGACTTTGTTCTACATATAAGGATAGGTTTTATTTTAAGATCTGGATTGAAATCGAGCACTTCATTTTTCAAAGTCTTAAAGGTTTCATAAGGTGATGGATCAGTACCATCTATTAAATATAAAAGAATCTTATTCCTCTCAATATGTTTTAAAAATTTATGGCCAAGACCTTTTCCTTTACTTGCTCCTTCAATCAGCCCTGGGATATCAGCCATCACAAAAGAATTATAGTTACCATATTTTACGATACCAAGTTTAGGTTCTAGTGTTGTGAAAGGATAATCAGCTATTTTAGGCTGTGCTGCAGATAATTTTGTTAGTAATGTAGATTTACCTGCATTTGGCAGACCTACCAATCCAACATCCGCTAGTATCTTTAATTCAATATCAAATTTTCCGGATTCTCCAGGCAAACCTGGCTGAGCCTTCATTGGTGCACGATTAGTAGATGATTTAAATCTAGCATTGCCCTTTCCACCTTTTCCACCACCACATATCACAGAAATCTGGCCATTTTCAACAAGATCTGCTACTATTGTTTTATCAGTCATATTTTTTACTAGTGTACCTACTGGGACAAAAATGATTATGTCTTTTCCATTCTTACCAGTTTTTCTATTTCCAGAGCCTGGTGAACCATTACCTGCTTTATATCTTCTTCTATATCTAATATCTTGAAGTGTATGAAGATTAGTATCAGCCTTAAAAATAATATTACCACCACGCCCTCCATCACCGCCATCAGGACCACCTTTAGATACATACCTTTCTCTGTGAAAGTGGACAGAACCTTTACCACCTGAACCGGCGATAAGTTCTACCTCTGTATGGTCAATAAACATAAAACTATACAAATTGAAAAAATCAATCGGACAAATAAACTAGAATATAGATTTCAATCCATATTCTTTATGATCTCATCTCCAAATTCTGAACATTTTAATTTTGTTGCTCCTTCCATTAGTCTATGAAAATCATAAGTAACACGTTTTTTACATATTGCACCTTCTATACCTTTGACGATCAGATCTGATACTTCATGCCAGCCTAGATATTCAAACATCATCACACCAGATAAAATTACTGAACTGGGATTGACCTGATCTTTACCTGCGTATTTTGGAGCAGTCCCATGAGTAGCTTCAAAAATTGCATGCCCACTATTATAATTGATATTTGCACCAGGAGCAATACCTATGCCTCCTACGATTGCCGCTAAAGCATCCGATATATAATCTCCATTTAGATTTAAAGTAGCAATAACATCATATTCTGAAGGTCTTAATAAAATTTGTTGAAGAAAAGCATCAGCTATCACATCTTTAACAATCAACTCATGTCCATCATTTTTTATGATTTGCCATGGGCCACCATTAAAATCTTTTGCCCCATATTGATTTTTTGCCACTTCATATCCCCAATCTCTAAAAGCACCTTCTGTAAATTTCATGATATTACCTTTATGAACCAGAGTAAGTGATTTTCTTTTCTGCTTAAGGGCTACGTCTATTGCGGCTTTGACTAATCGGTCTGTTCCTTCTTTTGATACAGGTTTCAAACCTATACTTACAGTATCAGGAAACCGAATATTTGTAACATTCATTTCATTGACTAAAAATGATTTTACCTTAGATACATCATCAGTTCCATGCATCCATTCAATACCAGCATATATATCTTCTGTATTTTCTCTAAATATTACCATGTTAACTAAACCAGGCTCCTTAACCGGTGATGGAACACCTTCAAACCACCGAACGGGTCGGACACAGGCGTACAAATCTAATTTTTGTCTTAATGCGACATTTAAAGATCGAATTCCACCACCAACAGGTGTGGTAAGAGGTCCTTTAATTGCAACACAATGTTCAAAAATAAGATCAAGAGTTTTTTGAGGTAGCCATTCACTAGTCTGATTAAATGCTTTTTCACCAGCCAATACTTCTAACCAGTTAATTTTCCTCGAACCTCCGTATGCTTTTTGGACACCACTATTAAATACATTTACAGCAGAACTCCAAATATCTGGACCAATCCCATCTCCTTCGATAAATGGTATAATAGGATGATCTGGGACATTAAGATTTCCATTTTCCATCTTTATCGATTTAAATTCTCTCATTCAGTTTTTCCCTTGTTTTTTATTGGTTGTTTCATTTGATGATTCTTTTTGATTTTTAGAATTAGTTTCTTTTTTATCATTAGTTTTTTTCTTTTTGTTATTCTTATAGTCAGTAAGATAAAATCCTGAACCTTTGAATATGATTCCTGTTCCACCACTAATCACGCGCTCAACATTAGCCCCTTCATCTTTACAATTAGGATGTGTTTTTAAAGGTGGACTTGACATGGATTGAAAATAATCAAATCTTTCCCCGCAGTCATTACATATATATTCGTAAGTGGGCATATATAAAAAAATCAATTGGCAAAATCGTCCTAGAGTTTAAAAAATATTAATCTGAATATTTAGCAAATAATGCATTTTCAACACATTGTGGAACAAATGCAGAAACATCACCACCATTTTTAGATACATCTTTTACTACAGTTGAATTTAAATGAATATATTTTTCATCAGGCATCATAAATAATGATGTGATATTAGAATTTAAATGAAAATTCATCATTGCCATTTGAAATTCAAATTCAAAATCACTTACA
>CAZPHE010000118.1:0-4209 GCA_964586315.1 uncultured bacterium
GCGTATCAGGCATAAATTCGCCAATGTCTACAAAATCGAAGTCCCGTAATTGAACGTTATCTACTGAGATTACTTCCCCTTCAACATTCAATTCTTTAACGAGAATATTTCCGATGGTCCGGCCTGCGTCACCATCCATCATGATGACTACTGGCAACTCAGGGTCCTCCACAGTCTTCGGAAGCCCCTGATGAATGCCTTGAGCAAGCGCATAAAGTCTTGCATGTAATGGGTCTCCGCCCCACCTAAAGGCAATTGCAACTCTGTCTTCGCCTTCTATCATATCGAGACGCTTCAATGCTTCAGAAATTTTTGTTGAAACATCATTGGCAGTAAAATCCCCCGATAAGTCGATATCTAGGCTAGCAACGGGTACGTTTCGTACAGGAAGTTTTTCTTTTTGGGACAAGAAAATCGTATTTCCACTCACCTGCACCGTAAATTGGGAAGCACCAACGACTGTCGCTCTTATCCCATGGCCGGGGTCATATACTGTCTCAGGGATCCGTTTGTCCGCTAAAGCGTGGCGTAGATCGTGAGCAATGGACTTACCCAGGTCGCCGCGATCCTCTTCTTCGCGCCGATAAATATATTCAGAAACGCCCCCAGAAAATGTTATCCCATCAATGCTTGGTTCTGTAGGCAAGGTCTCGGTAAGTAGGAGTGCTTTACACAGGTCATCAGTGGGGTTGCGGGTGGCATAGGAGACAATGACATCTACCATGCGACTGACAATTTTTTTCCTATTTTCTTTAGTTAGCGTATCCCCAAGTTTTAAGGAAATACCGACGTCATCAGCTACCTGCTCTGCCGGCCCTTCGATACGGATCATCTTTCCGTCGTCATCGAAAGCAATGAGTCGTCCGCCAACGGCGAAGGCCGATGTGGCCATCAAGCGGCCGCCATGACAAAGGCCTAATTTCACCGTACCACCGCCGACATCAATATTGAGGATGGTTTGATGATCCTGTCTGGAAAGGGCTACTGCGCCTGAGCCGTTGGCCGCCATTAAAGCTTCGAGGTTATGTCCTGCTGATGCACAGACAAATTTACCGGATTCTTCCGCGAATAAGTCTGCTATAGCGCGGGCATTATTCCGTTTAAGCGCTTCACCCGTGAGGATAACCGCACCCGTATCGATATCCTCTGGCGTTAGGTCTGCATCGTTATAGGCATCGCCAAAAAAATCTTTGAGTTCCTCTGCGTCAATCGTGTAGTCAGGGCGATAGGGTGTTAATAGAATTGGCGATCGCCATAAAACTTGTCGATTTACTACAACGAAACGGCTCGATAGGCCTTCCGCAAGGCGTTGAAGATGTACCTTAGAAAACATCAGGTGCGATGTTGAAGACCCAACATCGACGCCAACAGTTGTCAGCTCAACATTGTCTTGTTTCCAAATTGTATCTGCAAGATCCTGTTCTTGCTCGGGTGTCATACTAATGTGTTCAAAACCTAAATCGTGCACGTCCATAGCCTCTTTCTCAAAGTTTATTTATTTACTTATTGGCAGAGCTGTTTAACCAAAAAAACTTTGTCCTTCTAATCTTGAGGGAAGGGAAGGTGGTTGAATTTTTCTTTCATTCTTTTTCGCAAATCGTCGCTTACATCGACCACTTGGGGGAAAGTTCCCTTCAAATATTGGTCGTAAGGAATACAGGCATCAATTAGGATACGACTATTGAAATTTCCAGGTTGGACAAGCGGATCTCGACCGGATGCCCAAGCCTTTTGAATTGTGTCAATATCAACGATAGGGTCAAAACGAGTACTCATTGCCCAAAGAACCTGATCGAGGTCGCCCGCATCTATGTCATCATCGACCACTACTGTCCATTTGCCCGCATAGGCACCACCCTGACAGTTTGATGCGACATGCAGGACGTTTCTTGCGTGACCTGGATAGCGTTGCCTTATCTGGATCGCAGTGAACCTTGTTGCAGGTCCACCCTCATGGTTCCAAACCCCCTTAATATCAGGGAGACCGCAGGCTTCCAGCGCTCTCCAAATTTCTGCTGCACCTGCGATACCTTTAAGCAACCCAGTTTCATCGACTGGCTTATGCTGAGGCGCGCAGCAGATAATTGGGTTATTTCGGTGTAAAATTGTTTTAATTTCGACATAGGCTCGCGGCACCGAATCATCAGAGTAATAGCCCATCCATTCCCCAAACGGGCCCTCTTGCTTTACCTTGCCTGGTCGTGCCACACCCTCTATGGCGATCTCCGCGTCTGCAGGGATAGGAAATCCGGTGTAAGGACCTTCTATACATTCGATGGCTTCCCCACGAAGACCTCCTGCGAAGTCCAGTTCACAAATACCGTCGGGTAAAGGACTTGCTGATAGCATGTACAATAAAGGGTCTTCACCAACCAAAATGACAAATTTGCATTCCTCATTGCGTTCAAAATATTTATCCCGATGAATTCGTCCGTGCTTTCCCTCAGTGATCTGACAGCCGATAGTTTTTGAATCGTAAACCTGGTTACGGTAGGTACCAACGTTATACGATCCGTTGTCTGGGTCCTTTGAAATGACACAGTTGGCGGTTCCAATATAGCGGGCCTGGTCCTTCTCGTGATGCCGGGGCACAGGAAACTTTAAGACATCGATGTCGTCTCCCGTTAAAATATTGTCCATGACAGGGCCAATTTCTACCATCTTAGGTGGGATCAGCTGCATATTCTGCATGCGGTTGTAATAGCGTTGAACGATGTCAACTTTACGGTCAAAAGCCAGGGGTAACCCGAGTGTTAAGGCTACCCGCCGGACTGATGATAATGAGCCATATAATGTACGATAACCAGGTTCATAATCGGGTATGTTATCGAATAGTAAAGCAGGGGCATTCCCACGACTTTTCTCTGTCATCATCTGAGTAATGCTTCCCATTTCAGCATCCCAGCTGGCATTGTCTATGCGAAGCAGTTCATCGAACCCATCCACTTTTTCAATCCAATCCCGCAAGCCACGGTAGCTTGCATGGTCATTTGTCAAACCCGAACCTGATGTGTCGTCCATCTTTTTCTCCGTCAGCTTCCTAAACTGCCCCCAAAATAACTACGGGGAAGGCTTTCAGGAAGCATTTGTTTTCCAGTTAGTATCACTGGTTTTACACCACCAATTCATACGGCGCCAGAGGACAAAGAAATCTATGGGCTGGTGGGGGGAGTAATTCATCGCAGTCCATTGACTTTGGAAGGGGTGATCTATTCAATCCGCGCCATGAACTAAAATTAAACTGCGAATGAGGGGGAGGCCTATGAGACATCAGGACAAAGTCGTAATCGTTACCGGCGCGGGTCGGAATATTGGGGAGGAAACTGCAAAACTTTTTGTTAAAGAAGGGGCCAAAGTCGCGGTTGTCGACCTAGATGATCGAGGGCAAGGGGTTGCAGATGCCATCAATGTTTCAAAACCAGATTGCGCGATCTTCATTAAAGCGAATGTTGCTGAAGAAGATTCTGTGAAGAATATGATCTCAGAAACTGTAAATGCCTTTGGTCGTATAGATACATTGATTAATAACGTCGCGATATCTGATAATTTAACCATACGGGAATGCACTCTGGCTGATTTTCAAAAAACAATTGACGTCACGCTGACTAGCCAATTTCTGACATGCAAATATGCTGGGGAGCAGATGATTGAGCAGGGGAACGGCGGCGTCATTGTTAATATTGGTTCTACATCGGGATTTAAGGGTCGCGATAGTGCCGTGGCATATTGCGCGGCAAAAGGTGGGGTCGCGAACCTCGTCCGCGCAATAGCATCACAATACGCTCAATATGGCATACGCGTAAATTCAGTTGTGCCAAATCGTATTGGATCTCCGGTCGGGAAGCAGGAGTTTGACCCGGATCGTTATGTAACGAATATGCTACACAGGCCGGGACTACCGGAGGAACTCGCAGCTGCGGTTAATTTCATGGCAAGCGATGAAGCCTCATTTATATATGGCGAAAACCTCTTTGTTGACGGCGGTTATAGCGCGATGATGGATGGCTCGTAAGACGCTATAAGTTTTAGGAGAAAAATGAGGCCATAAAATTATAGTAGGTGTTTTTTTGAATACTATTGCCTCATTTTTCAAAAATCTTCCGGGCACAGCGCGTGGTGCGGTGTGGATGTGCCTGGCCTGTATTTCATTTGCGCTGATGGCCTTGTGCGTTCGAATACTGGCCACTGATATACCCCCTCTTGAAATTG
>CAZPHE010000119.1:0-4065 GCA_964586315.1 uncultured bacterium
CACTAGCATCAACCCATGGGAATAAATGCCAGCCATCATATTCAAAACATACGATGCCATTCCAAGGACCTTCGGCATCCTGTACAAACATGTAACGATATTGATCTGACCCCCAAAATTCAGCAGTAACAATACCATTTATGGTCACATCCTCTCCATTTAATGGGCTGGCATCATCAGAGTCAGGGTCTGATACAAATTGTATATCATAAATGGAAGTAATTGTATTTTGCTCAGCTACAGTAAAATCTATTGTATCCCCTACAAATGGATCTAAAGGGTTGTGATTGTTATCAACAAGCCACAAATTAAATGTATGTGCACCTAGAGAAAGTTCAGATATAGATATGGGCTCCGTTGTATAATGCATCACTGGATCACCATTATCTAGACTGTAGTGAATATGCCCATCTACATCATCTCCTGTAGACCCAATCGTAAAGTTAGTTACTGAAAATTCTATCATTACTTCATTAGAAAAAACTGTTTCATCATTCTGAGGAGATACTATTTGAATTGAAGGATCATTAATTGATATATCATGCGGATGAGATCCTAGATAGTCCCATGTATCTTGGTCCAATACGATCCATTCAGAATCTTCCTCGCTGGTGCCAGCTGAAGCATCCCAATCACCAGCATTACCTTCAGTGACACTCGCCTGTCTAACTAATGTATGATTCATAGTTGCTTCTGAAACGCCAGCAACATCCCAACCATCGCCAGGGTTCCCATTCCAGTCACCTATACAATCTACAATAGTATATGAGTCCTCTGTTCCTTCAACTAAACAGAAACCATCATTGCCATTACTGAGATAGGTAAATGTGTGATCCGCTTGATCAAGTATTGTTTCGTCTGATTCTGGATGTGCAATAACATAAACATCGCCTGCCGTTACAACCGCACCAGCAGGAAAAGTGTTCCAAAATTCATATTCACCTTCAGTAGCAGGATCATTAGCAACATTAGGAAATGCTAAAGCTGTTAGATCCACTTCTGATCCAGTCCCATTATAAATTTCTAGATATTTGTTATTTGAGGATCCTTCTCCATACTCACTAAAAAAGAGACCAGTGACATCCACAGCCGGAACTTCCAACGCTCCTTCATCAATCCAGGCTGCAATCAAATCAATCTGATCTGACGTCAAATCTTCATTGTTACCTGGTGGCATCTCTCCACTATCAACTCTCTGCCAAAGAAGACTGTTCCCATGGTCATTGGGAACAATAACATCACCGCTATTTCCACCAGCCATCAAGTTATCGTATGAGGAAAGATTTAAACCACCTGAATTACCATGGCAGTTAGTACAATTATTATTAAATATTGTTTGAATTTGAGTTTCATAGTCTATTTGCCCAAACAAAAGACCTATAATTAAAAATAATGATAACTTTTTTTCCATTTTATTTCCTTTTTTTATTTGATAATCAAGAATTTACCTTCCTTGATTTGTCCTGAATTCTTATCTTCAACAGTAAAAAGATAGAGTCCCGATCCTGTCGCCTGATCATGCATTGTAATCATATCCCAGGCATGCTCACCCCCAGACATAATAGGATTTTTTTGTGCATCAATATTATTGATATCCTGTCCTTTATATGATTTATCATGATGTAAAATATCCACCAGATCTCCTGCAAGAGAGAAAATCCGAATCTCTGCTTCCAATGGTAAGTTACGAAACCATATCATTTTATTTCTACTGCCATAGCCATCCCAAAGTGCCTGCCCCCTATAAGGGTTAGGATATACCGTAGGCTCTCCCTGCCATACTGTCTGCTCAGTAGCTGACACACCTGGATAAACATAAACTCTATTAGAATAGATGGAGCTTTCCAAACTTTCTAAATTTGCATCAGGATCACCCTGATCATAGGCTGTAACAGCATAGTAATTTAACCATCCGTCTTTAATTCCAGAATTCTCAAATTTATAATGATAATAGACTCCATCGATAAGAACACTATCAGTCTCTCCATAGTTGTTGGTAATCGCTATCGTTGAAAATCCAGTATTATAGCCAATATCATTCTCCTTATCTATTTCAAGTAAAAGTGAAAATTCAACTAGGGATTCATTGTTTGTTTTTCGAGCACCATAAATTTTATATCCTTCAAAATCAGCTTCTTGACTAATTGGATCTAAAAATGATTCAGAATTGTTTTGCCAGAACAATGTCACTTTTTTTGATTCTATTTGAACATGCAAATTTGGAGCAGGTGGTGGAGCTGGTAAAATATATCGATCAATGATTAGGTTGTTATTATTATCTTCACCTGCATCCAGAATGTTATTGCGATTTTTATCTTCTCCATCGTACGCTTTTTGGGCCCAGTCATAATTCACATGCAGTTTTGCTCTTCGTTCTGGCGAATCTCCGCTAAAACCATCTGACCAGAGACCACAAACTACAGTAAATGCAATACTACAAGAATCGCCAGGCGGCAAATTCCAAAGGGTTGTATCCTGACTTGGGAAAGCACCTATAGGTCCAGCAGAAACAAGAAAGAGCCAACTATTTTCTGAAGCAGGATAACCTTCAGAAGTATATTCAGGCCCTGTACCTTTCGGCACGGAAGTAGACATCTTTTCATATCTTTCGTTATCATCTATTGGCATGCTATATGCTGGATAATCACTGTTACTTGAATTCGTCCATACCCATTGAGAATAATTTGTACTTACATAATTCATAGGTATAGAACTTCCCAATACTGAAATTCCAATATATGACTCCGCCCAGCCATCATCTCCATCAGCATCGTATTGATAGGCAATATCTCTATTAAATCCTACTAAATCTGTGGTCTCATCAAATCCATCTAAATTATCGTACCAGGTAAAACCACCTCCAGGTGTATAATAATCTGTATAATTAAAATTTGCTACTGATGGATCTGCCCAGATTCCAGCATAAATATTTTTTATGGTATCTTGCGATAAATTCTTAAAGGTATAATTCAATATAACAAATGCATCTGCATAAGAATAATTCCACGCATAACTTTCTAAATGAATATCAATTCCAAGAGGAATATGATTTGTTATGCCCATGTTATCAGAGTAGTCATCTCCATAGTCTTTGAAATGTACCAGCATATCCTGATGAGAGACAGCATATGGAGAATAATATTGCGCCATAGAATCTTGAGTTGTAGATGAGATTGAAGATTGAATTAATATTGGATCGTTTGCAAACAATTCGAACCCTTCGCTTCCTGATTCAAATACGCCATCTACAATAGCTGTAGAGACTCTTCTCTCTCCATTTACAATTCCTCCGACCCATAGTCCTGCATATGAAAAATGTTCTATTTGTTCTCGGGCTATTTCGGTCTGCTGTTTATATTGACAGGAAGGATGAATACTGCCATCTTCCATAAGGTTCCAACCATTTCCTAGAATTCCAAAGTTTGTTATTGTGAGACCTAGATTACCTACTGTAGTGTATTTATCATACTCATCTGATGCAACCTGAACTCTATATAAAGATCTTTCTTGACCAATTAAATTGGATAAAAAGATCATAATGAAAATTGAAGAACGCACTTTTATTTTATAAGTACCGCTTTTTCTGTTGAATGATATGAATCACTTGAAAGCTTAAAAAAATATATTCCACTGGGATGATCGGTGGCATCCCATTTTAGTTCATGGACTCCAGGATACATATACGAATCTTTCAAAGTTTTGACCTTCGCGCCATTAATATCAAAGATCTCAAAAAGGATCAACCCACTGATCTTAATATGTAATCGAATTCTAGTTATAGGGTTAAATGGATTAGGATATGGTGTTCCAAGAATAAAAGTCACAGGGATTAGACCAATTTTATTGACCTCTAATGATCCATCATATGGTATACCAGGTGAACCATGGTCTCCATCGCCATAGCTTAAAGTAGATACAAACCAGCTATCACTTAAGTAATTATCAATGGATGGATCATGAATCTCCATAGATGAGCCACTTGAGAAAGGCCATGTGTTATTGTAGTGGATCTCATCTACAATAGCTCCTGAGGTATCTAATATAATGATCTCATCTTCACTATTG
>CAZPHE010000120.1:0-4057 GCA_964586315.1 uncultured bacterium
CAGCTAATTATAACGGGACTGATTCATTTACATACCTAGCTAATGATGGGACGGTTGATTCAGAGCCCGCAACCTTTACCATAACCATTAACCCTGTCAATGATGTTCCAGTAGTATCAGACGGCACTGCGACCTTTGATGAAGATAATGATTATAATGGAGTGCTATCTGGTACCGATGTAGATGAGGATGAATTAACCTATCAAATTGTAACTCAACCAGCTCATGGTACAGTAACAATCAGTGATGAAAATTATACCTATAGCCCAAATGATAATTACAATGGAACAGATAGTTTTATTTTTAATGCTACAGATGGAGAATTAACATCAAATGAAGGCACTATTGATCTAATAATTAATTCTGTGAATGACGCACCTTGGCTATCTGTAATCCCTGATACATCAGTTGATGAAGATAATACATTGACATTAGAACTAATAGCAACAGATGTGGATGGAGATTATCTAACTTATTTAGTCGATCCAGTGGACTATATAGAATCATTCATTAATAGTGATGGGGAAAATGATAGTCTTCTATTAGTGCCTGAAAGTGATTGGAATGGATACAGTAGTATCACTGTTACAGTGGATGATGGTAATGGCTTATCAGACCAGACTTCATTTACGTTAATAGTGAGCCCAGTAGATGACGAACCATTTGTAGATGGCTATTTAGAGGATGTCTATTTTTATGAAGACTTCCAGGAATCTTGGGAAACAGATTTAAATGATGTCTTTACGGACATTGATGGAGAATTGACCTTTAGTGCTACTCTATTGGATACCGCAGTTATTGGCTTAGGTTTAAATGAAAACATGCTAGAGCTCTTTTCATTAGAAAATGCTAACGGTGAGACACAACTTATTCTTACTGCATCTAACCCTATGAGAGCTTATGTATCTGATACGGTTATGGTTACAGTTTTAGCAGTGAATGATGTTCCTGTGGCATTGGATATATTATCAATCACTGATGAGGATATGAGTTATAATGGAAGCTTATCCGGTAGTGATATAGATGGTGATGATTTAACATATGCATTGATAAGTGGTCCTACTAATGGTTCAGTAACACTTATTGATACCACTACAGGAAATTACCAATACAGTCCAAATGAAAATTATAATGGAACTGATACACTGACATATACAGTAAGTGATGGCCTGGAGACATCCAGTGTTGCAACTGTAACAGTAGATGTGATTCCTGTTAACGATGTTCCAGTCGCATCTGACTTATCTGGCACAATAGAAGAAGATACGGAGTATACTGGTACGTTATCCGGTAGTGACATAGACGGTGATGATTTAACCTATGCAATTGCAAGCGGTCCTGATCATGGGTTAGTAACACTTCTTGATTCTATCTCAGGGGAGTATAGTTATAGTCCCAATGAAAATTATTTTGGTGAGGATTTTTTCACTTACACGGTAAATGATACCACAATTGATTCAGACTCGGCTACAGTGACTATCGTAATTAATCCAGTGAATGATCCACCAATCATCGCAGACCTAGATCCTATACAGTTTAATGAAGATAATTCAATTTCTTTACTGTCTACCGTTGACTTAATGAATGACAGTATTTTAATTGATTTAGATAATAATATTGAAGAGTTGAGTCTTACTTATGCCATGGATAATGATCAAATTCATTTTGAATGGGATGGGAACGCTTCGTCTCAGCCTGTGTTGTTTGCTGAAGATGACTATCATGGTTCAGGTATATTAACTCTTTGTGTGAATGATGGTGAGTATGAAGTATGTGGTGATAGAGAAGTAATCGTATTCCCGGTTAACGATCTTCCATATTTTTCAGGCGAAATGTATGCACCTATAGGATTGAATCTTGATTTTAATTTACCTATTGATGTGGATGATATTGATTCTGAAGATCTAATAGTTACATTTTCTGAAGATGCAGAGGTTCCTGATTGGGTGACTATTACTAATAATGCATTGAACGGAGTTTCAAATACTCTTGGGAATTTCCCGCTGCTTCTTAGTCTAAGTGATGGTGATACATCAGTTATCGATACATTTGATTTACATGTTGAAAATTTTAAGCCTGTAATTACATCTGTTGAAGATGTACCTGACGATCAAGGTGGATCAGTAAATGTTAATTTTGAACGTTCATATTTTGACCAGTCAAATGATAGCAATCAAATGTATACCGTGTTTCGTCTTGATGTTATCGATAATGACCCTGAGTGGGTGGTGGTTGGGTATGATACTGCAGTAGGAGATGAATACTATACTCTTGAAGTGACCACGGTTATGGATTCTACCAGTGAACAAGATGGTATGACAGAGTTCAAAGTAGCCGCATCTATGGATGAAGGAAATTTTGAATCCGAATCGATGATGGGGTATTCTGTAGATAATATTGCTCCACCGGCTCCTGTTGGAGTTGTAGCTAGTCAGGTTGGAACAGATATTGTCCTTATTTGGGACGCCATGGAGATAGAAGATTTTAATTATTTTAGTATATATAGATCCGAAAGTCAAGATTTTGAATTGCAGGAAGAATATTTTATGGGACATACCACTGAAGCAACATTGATAGATACTACTGTCCAATGGCTTACGACCTATTTTTACAGTATAACTGCTACTGATTTTTCAGGGAATGTTGGTCAAGGTTCTGAACCTGTTGAAGGGTATGTATATGTTAATCTTTCTCCAAATATTGCCTTAATTGATTCTCAATATGTTGATGAAGATCAATCTTTTGAATTAGTGGTCAGTGCAACGGATGAGAATGAAGATGATGTACTCACCTATGGTGCACTGTCATCTCTAGATGATGTGATGGTCTCAGTCTCTGATGATACACTCAACATCGCACTGACAGAGAACTGGTTTGGTACAGCAGATATTACGGTGTCTGTATCCGATGGTGAACTCTCTGATACAACATCTTTTGTCCTTACAGTGAACGCGGTCAATGATGCACCAGGAGACTTTAGTCTCATTAGTCCTGAAGACAGTACACAAATTTCAATTACCAATGAGGATATAGGTAATGAAATGCAAATGGTATTTAATTGGGAAGAAAGTATTGATGTAGATAATGATGAACTAGAATACCATTTCAAACTATACAATGGAACATTTTCTGAACCAAACTTAGACATCTTAATTGATACACTGGTGAATCAAATTACAATCAATTTATCTTATCAATTCCTCACCGATCTAATTGGAATGACAGGAGATAACAATCTAAGTGGAGACTGGGTCGTCTTTACCACAGATGGAATGGACACCACTATGTCAAATGAATTGAGATACATATCTCTTGATGCGAGCGATATATTATCAATTGATGGGGATATATTGCCAACTCAATTTGCGCTTCACCAGAACTACCCGAATCCTTTTAATCCTACCACAAATATAAAATATGATTTGCCTAATGATGAGTTCGTAAATATAATAATATATGATATTATGGGTAGAAATATAAAGCAATTAGTGAATAAAAAACAGCCTGCTGGATATAGGTCGATTAGATGGGATGCAACCAATGATTTTGGCGAGCCTGTTTCAGCGGGAATGTATTTTTATTTGATTCAGGCTGGTAACTTCAAACAAACAAAGAAAATGGTATTATTAAAATAAAATTTAACTGATTCCTATATATCTAAATTTTCTATTTCTGCCATTTTGATCACGGTTATTTCTTTTGTGAGTTACCACTATCTCATCAGAAGTACCTTTGTGGGAGAATTATTAAATGGGAAACGGTATACCTAATGATTTGTTGAAAGATGTTAATTTTTTACTAATATCCCATAGTAATCTATATAAGATAAAAATGAATTTAATGTTTCTAATAATGCTATTATAAATTGTATAGATGAATCGCAGATCTTTTTTAACATTAGCAGGATACATACCCCTTATAGGAGTTGGGAGACTTTTAGGAAGATCGGCATCATTTTTTTATAATAAAAGCATTCGCCAAATAATGAAAATTGATCCTAACCATATTATGGATATTCATCCTTCTCTTACATACAAATTACTTTCTAAGGAAGGAG
>CAZPHE010000121.1:0-4035 GCA_964586315.1 uncultured bacterium
CGGGCTGAATATCTATCTGTTATTCCTGACATATCATCACTTTATATATCAAGTTTAGATAGTAGTCAGATTGTTCAGCGAACTTTTCCCTTATTTTCAGCTGCGGTAGGTGTTTTCAGGAACTGGCAAAATTGGGGATTTTCCTTTGGTACTATGCTCACTGGAAGAACTCCAAGTATTGAAGACCTATATTCAGATGGTCCACATCTTGGTTCGTATGCCTACGAAATTGGAGAACCCACACTGGATTTGGAACAAACAATTGGTGTGGAAGGATCTTTGGAACATAATACAGAAAAAAGTAAGATAAGGCTGACCGGTTATCAAAACTTTAGTCCTAATTACCATATCAGTTCTAAAATAGGAGAGTGCGAAGAAGAATTTATAAATGGTGAAAGTCATCCATGTGCAGGTGCAGATTTCATTGCATGGGGCAGTGGATCAAGCGGTTGGCTTTATAAATATCAAATGCAAGGAATAAGGTCAATTATTAATGGTTTTGAAACAGAGTTAAATTATAAAATAACAAGAGCAATCAATTTTTATGGTAGTATTTCAGTTGTTAGAGGAGATAATCTCTCAGATAGTAAACCTCTGTCATATATGCCACCAGATAAATTCCTGTTTTCGACAGAATTAGATCTGAAACCAATTTCTTTATCAATAATTCTAAAAAAAGTACTACCGCAATCAAGGTTAGGTGAATTTGAAACAAGAACTGAAGGTTATTTTGTTGCTGATTTAAATGGGACTTACGTAATTAATTCATCAAAACTTTTACATAAAATAATTATTCAAATAGATAATATATTTGATCAAGAATATTATAATCATCTATCAAGAATAAAGTTAATTATGCCAGAAAAAGGACGTAGTATTGGAATCCAATATCGAATATTATTTTAACTATGCATAATTTTAAAAAATGAAATTGAGATTTATATTTAAAGATATTTAAGAATACTTAAGAATTTACAATGATCAATTTCGGAAAAAATATAAAAAGCATAAATTGCGTATATAATGATTTCAATCTAAGAAAAAGACGATTAACTGATTTAAATTCAATATGTGATATAGAAAGATTAGTTTTTAAATAGGATGCATAGTCTTTGAATATGCTTATGGACGAATTATTAAATTATCCTCATAGAATAACCTGATTTTTGGAAAATATGGGCATAATTATGGCATATTGTACGGTACGAAAATATTATAAGAAGATTAATCGGATGAGTATGGGAATAACACCATTTTTACAAAAAAAATCTCAGAAAGCGTTTTTTCAATTTTTATTTTTAATAGATAATCTACCAAATAAATTGTCAGTATTTTTAGAATTTAAACAAAATAACTTATCTGCCATCAATTTTTTTTGGAAATAGTATTTAGAAAAATTGATTTAAAACGAAATTGTTATAAAGATGGAAGTACAGCATTAATAATGAATTTGAAAAATTAAATCACTTTTTATGGCTTGGTTTAAAAGAAAAGAAAAAAAAATAAAAGAGGTAGAAAAAAAATCTATTCCCGATGGTCTATGGGATAAATGTCCTTCTTGTAATGAAATAATATATCGTCCTGAAATTGAAAAAAACCTGTCTGTTTGTCATCATTGCGATCACCATTTTCGTGTTACATCAAAGCTTTATGTAGATCTTATTCTTGATAAAGGTACAAAAAAAAATCATTATGAAAATTTAATTTCTAAAGATTTTTTGGATTTTAATGTTGGTAAAAAATATAAAGACCAAATTCGTGCTGCCAAAACTAAAACTGGAGAAATGGATGCAATTCGTATTTATGAAGGTGAAATTAATGGTCAAAATGTGATATTAGGTGTTATGAATTTTCAATTTATTGGAGGGAGTATGGGTTCCGTAGTAGGAGAATTAGTATCACGTTCCTTAGTGTTGGCAGGTAAGAAAAAAATCCCATTCATATTAATTTGCTCATCTGGAGGTGCAAGAATGCAAGAAGGTGCCATATCTTTAATGCAGTTGGCTAAAACGAGCAGTCAACTTGCTAGATTCTCAAATAATAAAGGATTATATATTCCTGTTTTGACTGATCCTACTACAGGCGGAGTGACTGCAAGTTATGGTATGCTTGGAGATATAATACTTGCTGAGCCAGGTGCTTTAATTGGTTTTGCAGGACCTAGGGTGATTAGACAAACTATTGGTCAGGATTTACCTTCAGGATTCCAACGGTCGGAATTTTTATTAGAAAAAGGATTTATTGATCATATTGTAGATAGAAAGAATATGAAGGAAAAATTGTCAACTATTATTTCGCTTTTATCATGAGTAAACCTAAAATTTTAATTACTAATGATGATGGTATATTTTCAACAGGTATTTATGCATTATGGCAGGCAATGTGTGAGATTGGAGATCCAATTGTAGTTGCACCTAATAGAGAAAAAAGTGCTACAGGGCATTCAATTACCTTAAATGATCCTTTGAGAGTTGAGTCCATAACTCGTATTAGAGGTTTTAAAGGTTGGGCTGTAGATGGTACACCTGCAGATTGTACAAAAATTGCTATTAACGCTCTGTTAGATAAAAAGCCAGACTTAATAATTTCCGGAATTAATCAAGGTGCTAATTTAGGTTGTAATTTAATTTATTCAGGTACCTTATCAGCTGCTTCTGAAGGTACTCTATTGGGTATTCCTTCCATTTCTATTAGTCTAGCATCATATAAAACAGACGATTATCGAGCGGCTAAATCCACGGCTATTGAAATCGCAAAGCATGTGCTAAATGATAATCTACCTAAAGGTACACTACTTAATGTTAATGTACCTTATTGTCACCCAAAAAAGATAAAAGGGAAACGTGTGACCCGACAAGGAAACCAATATTTTAAAGATGAGTTTGAAAAAAGAATCGATCCAAGAAACCAACATTATTACTGGATTAAGGGAAAAATGATTGATAAAGATAAATCATTAGATTATGATGGTAAAGCTGTTTCAGAAAATTATGTGAGTATTACTCCGGTTCATTTTAAAATAACAAATGAACTATATCTTAATGAATTGAAACAAAAGTTTTTAAATGGATAATTTGTATAAAAGAGGTATTGTCATTATTGATTTTGGGTCTCAGTATACTCAATTAATTGCCCGAAGAATCAGAGAGAATAATGTATACTCAGAAATACTTCACTCGAGAACGAAGCTAAAAGATATAATTAAGCGAAAGCCGACGGGAATTATTTTATCTGGTGGTCCTCGCAGTGTAAATGATACAGAATTTCAAAGTTTTGATAAAACTATACTAAGTATTGAATTACCAATAATGGGGATTTGTTATGGGTTACATATTTTAACACATTATCATGGTGGAATCATTGAAACAACTGGAAAAGGTGAATATGGATTTTCTATGATTGAAGTAAAAAATAATAACGTGTTTTTAGAGGGGATTTCTTCACCATCAAAAGTATGGATGAGTCATGGTGATAATGTAAAGCAGATTCCAAATGGATGGCAAGTTCTTGCGAATTCTTCAAATGATATTATTGCTGCTATATCAAATAAAGATCAAACGCGTGTTGCAACACAATTTCATCCTGAAGTACATCACACTAATGAAGGTAATACTATTATTGAAAATTTTTTATTTAAGATTGCCAAATGCATACCTAACTGGACTCCAGATAATTTCATTAAAGAGAAAGTTGAATTAATTAAACAACAAGTCGGTAATAGTAAAGTTCTTGTTGGGGTAAGTGGCGGAATTGATTCTACGGTAGTTGCGGCTTTAGTTAGCAAAGCAATAGGCACTCGTGCCCATGCTGTTCTTATAGATCATGGTTTAATGAGGATAAATGAAGCAGATGAATGTGTCAATGCACTTAAAATTGGACTTGGTGTCAATATTAATTCTTATGATGAATCAGAGGTTTTTCTATCAAAGTTAAAAGGAGTCACCGATCCTGAAGAAAAACGAAAAATTATTGGAAATCAATTTATTATATCTTTTGAAAGAATTGCAAATGATGTGAATGGAATAGAATTCTTGG
>CAZPHE010000122.1:0-4015 GCA_964586315.1 uncultured bacterium
GATTGATAGGACACACTGGTCCAGTCCATGAAGCTGTGGGCACATATGCTATTCCGTATGCTATTGTTTTGATCATCATGGGAACGGATATGCGGGAGCTGAAAAATGCTGGATGGCCAATGATTATAGCCTATACTGCCGCATGCTTAGGTAGCGTAGTGGGGGGAATAATAGGAGGCCTTTCGACAGCTGGTTTTGTAGGGCCTGAGACCTGGAAGCTTTCGGGTGCTTTTGCAGCAGCATTTATGGGTGGTGGTTTAAATTTCGCTGCTATTGGACAGAGCTTGGATATTGATACAAATATTTTCGCTGCTGCAGCCGTGGCGGATAACATGTCTACAGTTCCCTATATGTTATTACAGATATGGCTTGCTACTGCACTGGCTGGGGTTTTTTTGAGACGAATTGGTTCGAACAAGTCGGCAGGCGAAGACAGTGTTCAAGATGGGAGTATAGCAGCTAGTGGTGATGGTATTTCTGAAGAGGAGGAAGCAGAAGCAGAGGCAATGAGAAAGCGCTGGACAGATACGAAGATTAATGTGTTGGAGTTAGCTGTTTTAGGTGCCCTACCACTTCTCTTTTTGTGGGTTGCTCAGCAGTTGCTTAGTCTTTTCCCAGGCATACCTGATATCATCTGGCTGACAACCTTGGCTCTGGGAGCTTCCCTGCTACCTGTTGTAAGAAATCTTAATGGGGCTGAAGTACTTTCTTATTTTGCAATGCATATCTTTTTTATCCAGCTGGGAGCAGCATCTGAGCTTTCCCAAGTTTTGAAGGCTGGTGTTCCTATTTTTTCACTCATGATCATCGTTATGGCTGTTCACGTAATTGTAAGTTACGGAGCGGCATGGCTCCTTAAAATTGATTTGGCTATTGTCACAATAGCCAGCCAGGCGGCCATAGGGGGTCCAGGTTCTGCACTGGCCATAAGCCTAGCCATGAGGTCGGGCAAGCTAGTCGCACCTGGAGTTATAGTGGGAATATTTGCTTATGCTGTGGGTAATTACCTAGGGACCGTCTGTGCCTATGCATTCAGGGCAATTTTGGGGTGATCAAAGATGTAAATATTTGACGGAACCTATAGAGGGTATGGATGTCCTGGTAACTGGTGCTGGCCGGGGGTTAGGTAGGGGAATCGCTTGCTTCCTGGGTCAAGTTGGTGCTCACCTTTGGATAACCTCCGAAGTAGAAGCAGAGCTTGAAAAGACGGCAGAGAATATTAGAGGTAGTGGTGGTTGGGTAAAAACACGAGTTATCGATTTAGCTTCTGAATCTGAGCTATCGATGCTGACCAGGGACGTCAAGCAAGGAAGTAGCAGGCTGGTTGCAATCATTAATAATGCGGCTGTCCTTGAAAGGCAGTCGTTGCAGCAGATAAAAAGGGATTCTTGGGAGTACACTTTGCAGGTGAATTTGACAGCTCCTGTTTTTCTGACAAGAGAAATGGTTCCTCTACTTTCGGATCAGGGAGGATCAATCATAAACATATCGTCTCGAGCTGGTGTACTAGGTTTTGCAGATCAGACGGCTTATTGTGCGTCTAAATTTGGGGTAGAGGCATTCACTCGGTGTTTGGCATTAGAATTGTCAGGGTCAAAAATTAGTGTCAATTCGGTTACTCCAGGATTAAAAATTAAACCCACTTCTATTACCGATGCAGATGTAGTAGCACTGCAATCAACAACCAGTCAGGCCTGGAGTGATCCCGCGATATTAGGTCCCGCCTTTCACTTATTAGCTTGCTTAAGGGGTGGTATTAGCGGTTGTCGATTTGACGCATTCACTTTGGCTAACTATATCGCAGAATTCGGATCAGAATTAACCCTGGAACAACTTCACGCGGTTGCAGAATACGTTCTACCTGGAGTGGACGAATGAATAAATTGAACAAAGTACCAACAGTTGCAGAAGCTCTTTCGGAGAGGGCTAGAGTTCTATTAGATGCTAGCTCCGAAGGGAAGCCCAAAAGAAAAGGAGCCATTCAGATTCCACAAGGTCTGGTTGATAGCCTTAGTTATCACCTAGGGAGAGGAGAAACACATTATCCCGATCGGCCAGGGATGTCAGACCTCAGAGATATGGTGGGAAGAGAACTGGGGAAATACCTAGATGACTCTCGTGGCGGAGATCAAGTATTGATAACGGCTAGTGAAGGAGAAGCTGTCTTTGTGACCATGTTAGGTCTGGATATAGTTCCAGGAGGCCGCGTCTCGGGAGAAAAAGGGCTCCATCATCAGAAACTTTTTGATTGGCTGGGCATAGATGTCTGTGGCGCTGAGGACATGGGTATATCTATAGCCTATCGGGAACTGAGAGGGGGAGCCAATATGGGATCTTCCAGCGGCAGGTTCGAAACTGAGATTTGTGCATTGGGCGATACTTTGTTTGGTGAAGAAGTAACTGGCCTGAAGTTTTCTCCAAGCACTATCTTGCTAGGATCCCTATCGAGCTTGCTCGGAAAACATGGCTTTGATCTAGGATTTGTTTCCGCCGATACCTCTGTCTTAAAAGGGATAACTGGATGGAAACAAGCTTCGTCAATCTGTGCCCCATCTCCTTCACAAAGGGCGGCACTATGGGCATTAGGAGAAAGGCCATGAGTGCTAGAGAAAAGGGCAGTAAGGCTGGCCGCGGAGCGGTCGAATCCGGTGAGAAAGCCACGTCTCTGCGTTATAAAATGATGGATTTGGCTAAGAGTAGAAAAGATGTGATTTCGTTAGGAAGAGGCGATCCGGATCTGCACACTCAAAGGGAGATAATTGATGGGACAATGAAGTATTTTTCTACCTTGTCAAACCGTGATGCAAGTTCAGATAATTCCATCCTAGGCCCAGTTCAAGGGTTGCCTGATCTCAAAAGGAAAATTGCGGATCGATATATGGAGGAAAAGGGAATTTATGTGGATCCCGAAAAAGAATTGATAATCACAAATGGTGGCCAAGAGGGACTCTTCTTGGCACTATTGGCGCTTGTGGATCCAGGTGACAAGGTGGCTTGTCCAGACCCTCGATATACTTCATACGATCAAGCCATTGGTGCATGTGGAGGTACTATAGTGTCAATCCCGACGCAGCAGGAAGGCAGATTCTTCGAACTAAAGGAAGCAGATCTTAGGGAGTATGCGTCCGATGCTAAATTGCTTGTATTTGTAAACCCATCCAATCCAACAGGATCGTGTGCAACGGTAGAAAGTGTTCGTAAACTAGCTGAAGTAGCTAAGGAGATGGGTATAATCGTTTTGTCTGATGAAATCTATGAAGATATTATTTTTGATGATCACAAATCTCTTTGTTTTTGGGGTGTAGACGGCGCTCGAGATCGTTCTATAGTGCTGTCTGGGTTTTCTAAGTCATATGCGATGACTGGATTCAGAGTTGGTTTTTTGGTCGGCCCTCCAGCTTTTATTGACGCGGTGTCATCGATCAAGGAAACCACGTCTGGACCCTGCCCAACCTTTTCTCAGTATGCTGCGCTGGCCGCATTAGAAATGGAGAACGATTCTCGCCCTCAATTTCTGAGCAGGTACAAAGATCGAAGACAGATTTTAATGGATGGTTTTAATAGGATGAGAGTTCCATATGCAGAACACTATGGAGGGCTGTTTTTTTGGGCTGATATGACTCGGTTTGGTATTGGTGCTGAAGAGTTCTGTTACCGGCTATTAAGAGACGCGGGTGTTTTAATGTTCCCCGGAAATTCTTTTGGAGATAGTTGGCGAAACTGGGTGAGAGTATCTCTTTTGGCACCTAAGAAAAGTATAGAGGAGGCGATGACTCGGATGACAGAATTCGTGGAAGGTCTGGAAGAAGATGGCTGACATATTGATTCACGGAGGCACGGTTGTTACAGCCGACAGCATGGGTCCAACCGATGTGCTAATCAGGGATGGTAAGATCGCTCAGAAGGGGACCGGTTTAGAAACCGATGGTTCGATTTTTGACGCAACTGGGCAGTGGGTAATGCCAGGGGGCGTAGATACACATACGCATTTGGATCATCCCATAGGAAGACTAGG
>CAZPHE010000123.1:0-3880 GCA_964586315.1 uncultured bacterium
AAGGGTACACTGCATTTCGAGTGCAGCGCATTCAACCAGACTCTGCCATCTCTCCAAATAATTTATTAAATTAAAGGTAGATGAAATTATTATGCCACTATCCGAATCACAACGAGAAGAACTAAAAGAGTATCTTGAAACTATTTTAGATCTTTACAGTAAAGATGAATATGTGGATTTTGTGGAAGACATTGTGTATCATTATTGTGCGAGAAAATTTCAAATTGAAAGAGATGAAGCAATTATAACATTTTATGAACTGGTAAAAGAATTTGAAAATAGTTAATAATATTAAAAAGAGATGATATTTAAAAATAAAACAATTCTATTTATCTCATTAGGTTTCCTCATGGTATCTAATCTATCTGCTACCCAGATTGAAGGATTATCCCTTTTTGAAAAATTTATTGGTGTACTCGTTTCAGGGGCACTTATTTTTTCTGTTATCAAAGGATATCTCACTGTAAATAAAATCTGGAAACGAAGAAAAAATGAAGAAGTTGCAAATAGTATTTCTATTGTAGCAGCAATAATGGGTTTTGCTGTAGGTGTCCCTTTCTTATTAAATAGCCTAATTATTACACAAGATTATTTTTCTGCCGCAAAAAGTGTTGTGGCCCTCATTCTTGCATCTGTTTTTACTCTGATTGGTACAGGTTATTTTGTAGATGCGAATCGAGGGGTGAAATTTTTTACTCTGCTAGGCAGGGCATTAAAGCTTGAGGGTAAAGAATCAGGTGAACTTTTATCTGATATGCTTAGACCAAAAGGTGCTAGAAAAATCATAGATATTCTGAAGAAACTGGCAGCTATTGATGATGATATCGCACAAGAAGAAATTGATTTGATTAATCAGTTTTCTGAAAAATGGGGAATTGAAGTCCCCGATTTACGACCAGGAAAGCCTGAAGAAGTAACTAACCTTGTTGAATTGAAAGCAATAGTGCAGTCTTACTTAGATGAAGGTCCCGATACAGATGTAGCAGAAGGTTTAGTAGATTTAATTAATCTCATGGCTGAAGCAGATGATGAAGTAACCGATGAAGAAGCAATGGCGGTTGCTGAGTTTACTGGAATGATTGCACATTATGTCAGCTCTGAGAAAGGTGGAGAGATAGAAATGTATGAAGTCAATATTGTTCCTCAAGGTGATGAACAAATGGAAGCCGTCCGTGAATTATTACCCGAGCTTAATATTGTAAAAGATAGAGGCGGACAAGTGTTTAAGGTTGGGAAATATTTTTCTGAAGATTATGCAGAAGCTGTATGTAATAAATATATATCACTTGGTCTATATTCTGGCACAACAAAGGTGAAGGTAGAAGCCGAAAAACTTTAGGTCTTTTTAAAATTAAAATTACATTTCAAGGTATATTCTATCATACTTTATTATTTTTAAATTGGTTGGCTCCCTTTGTATAATTAAAAAGTATTATTACAGTATACAAAAAATAATTCACAGAAGATGTATCCATCTATTGTAAAGCATATTATCTTACCATTAGGAGATAAAATTCTAGGTTTATCAACAAACAGAGAATTAAAAAAATATAGAAATATTCAGTGGTATACATCAGGACAGTTAGAGGCACTCCAATCCAAAAATTTGAAAAGGATCCTATCTCATTGTGAAAAAAGAATTCCCTATTATAGTGAAATATTTAAAGAAAATAATTTTGATATAAATGGGAATCTTCATGATGAGCTAAAAAAAATCCCATTTTTAACCAAAACAACTATAAAGAACAATTTACCTGATAAAATACTGGATAAAACTAGAAAAATTTATACTGAAGATAATACAAGCGGTTCATCTGGACACCAGGGCACTTTTTATCGGGACAAGGAAGCTTATTCAAAACATTTAGCATTGCAAACGCTATGGTGGGAATGGTCAGGCTTTATTTTTGGAAAAAGCGTGTTACAAACTGGTATGACACTTGATAGAGGGTTTATTAAGTATATCAAGGATAAGTTATTTAGAGTAAACTATACTCAGGCTTTTTTAATGGATAGTGCTACCATTCAAAAAAATCTTGCATATATAAGAAATCAAAAAAATACATATTTTATGGGATATGCATCTTCACTCTATACATATGCAGAGTTTGCTGATAAATTGAACATTAATGATGTAACCTTCGATGCTGTTATATCATGGGGTGATAAGATGTTTAAACATTATCGTTCTTTGATTGAAGAACGATTTAATACAGAAGTATTTGACACATATGGTGCAGCAGAAGGTTTAATGATTGCAGCGGAATGTGAACAACATAATTACCATATTATGACTCCACATGTTTTTATCGAGCTATTAGATCAAAATGGTCAAGAAGTAGGAGAAAATGAAATGGGTGAGGTATTTGTTACTTGTTTAGATAATTATCTGTTGCCTCTAATTAGGTATAAAATAGGTGACCTAGCTGTTAAAGCAAGTTTTCAAAAGAAATGCCGATGTGGAAGGAATTTCCCAATGTTTGAAAAAATTATTGGAAGAGATACTGATATTGTTTTTTCACCAAATGGAAAAGCTTTAATTGTACATTTTTTCACAGGAATATTAGAACATATATCAGAGATAAAACAGTTTCAAGTCAGTCAAAATAGTGAAGGTGGAAAGATTGAGATTAGGTATATAAAAGGAGATAATTTTTCTGAGTCTCATTTAAAAAGAGCTCAACTGAAAATGTATGAAAAGGCTGGAGAAGAATTTCCTTTAATTTTTACTTTAGTTGAAAAGATTTATCCATCTGCATCAGGAAAACCACAGATCGTTATAAGAGGGTATTAGAGAAACTAATTTTTAGTAATAAATGAAAATCTTCTTTGGGAGGATTTAAGATTTCAAATTAGTACTACTCTTTTCTTCTCACCTTAGGTTATTTCTTTATTATATATTTCTTAATAGTAAAAGAAATATAAGTAGTATTATAGTTCTTTTAAATCCTTTAAAAGTTGTTGTAGCATATCTTTAGCATCACCAAAAACCATAATCGAATTATCAAAACCAAATAATTCATTTTGGATTCCCGCAAATCCTGTATTCATCGTACGCTTATTTATAATTACAGTCCTTGATTTATCCACATCTAAAATTGGCATCCCGTAGATTGGTGAAGACGTATCATGTCGGGCAGCAGGATTTACAACATCATTGGCTCCTAATATAAGTGCGACATCACAATTTTCGAACTCAGAATTAATTTCATCAAGGTCTTTTAGTTGTTCGTAAGGAATATTTGCTTCAGCCAATAAAACATTCATATGACCTGGCATGCGACCCGCAACAGGATGGATTGCATATAGGACTTTTTTTTCTTTTTTTTCAAGAAATTCTGCAACTTCACGCACTGCATGTTGAGCCTGAGCGACTGCTAATCCATAGCCTGGTACTACAATAACTTTTTCAGCTGCATCAAATATCATTGCTGCTTCTTCTGTTGAATAGCTTTTAATTGAGATCTGCTTAGTAGGTCCAGAGCCAGATGCGTCCTGTTCAAGTCCTACTGCGCCAAAGATTACATTAGCAAGAGATCTATTCATACCTTTGCACATAATATTTGTTAGTATGAGCCCTGATGCACCTACTAATGCACCTGCGATAATGAGACCATTATTTAGGAGAACAAACCCTGTAGCAGCTGCCGCAATTCCAGAATATGAATTTAACAGAGATATGACAACAGGCATATCAGCACCTCCAATGGGTATAGTAAGAGTAATACCAAGTATGGCAGAAAGTGCGAGTACACCATAGAAATAATTCATTTCAGGATTTTGAACTACATAAAAACCAATTGCAACAAGAAACAATGCTAATAATGCGTTGATAATCTGTTGACCTGGAAAAACAATAGGTTGACCACTTATAAATCCT
>CAZPHE010000124.1:0-3879 GCA_964586315.1 uncultured bacterium
ATCTGATTGCAAAGGTTTTAAATGAATATGCTCTTTGGGTATATAAAAACTAGCCAATATTTCAATAGATATAAATACGAGAGCAATGGATGCTGTTATATATGCACCCTCGGAAATTGCTGATAATACTTCAATGAAATGGCTGATGCCATGAAGCCGAAGTCCCCATCTTAATATTTCAAGAAAATGTTTTTTCATTAAGTGCTTTAATTATTTTGAAATAATAGGGGGAGTAAATAAATAACATCACGATTCCGGGCCTGGATTTTACAAGAAGGATAAAATTATTTTAGCAGTTTATATGATTTACACATTTTCAAATTTACCAATCATTCTACAATTGAAAAACCTTGGTTTTAGCCAACTCTCTACTAAACCAATTATAAGAAAGTCCACGTTTTTAATTTTTAATAGGATAGTTATCTTTGACCACATCAAATAATATGTTATGAAAATTTTCACAATAATATTTATCCGTTTATTTCTTTTGACAGTCTTTACATATGCTCAATGGTCATCGGATCCATCTACCCCTCAATTAATAGGCACTGGAATTCAGGCTCAGGTTGCCCCTACTTCCGATGGAGGAATCTACATTGCCTGGCTTACCGATGGGAATTATCACGTATATATTCAACGAATGGATAACACAGGAATCTCTCAATTTAGTGACTTCGGACTATTGGTTAGTGATAATGATAATGCGTCTTGGATAGCTGTATTCCATTTGAACCTTGCAGTAGATGGGGATGATAATGCGATTATTACTACGGTTGATCAGCGAACAGGAAATTGGGAAGTATACGCCTGGAAGATTTCCCCCAATGGTTCTATGTTATGGGGCGATAATGGTATTGCAATCACCAGTTCTAGTACAAGTAATATGTCTCCTCGTTTAACTATTGTTCCTGATAATAGTGTTATAGTTACCTGTACCCATAATGATAATAAAATATTATTTCAAAATATCTCATCTGATGGAGAGTTACTTTGGGGAGATGGTATAATTCTTGAGGATGATACTAAATCACTTATTTCTCCTCAATCTATTATCAATACAGATGGTGACATTATTTTTCAATGGATTCGACAATCTTCTGGCTGGCCAATATATAGTGAAATATTCATTCAAAAATTTAATTTCAATGGTGACCCAATATGGGCAGATCCTAGTTTAATCGTAGGACCAGTTTCATTTCCAATGGGTAATTTTTCTCAGCAGTTGTTAACTGCTCCAAATGGAGGAGTTTTCATTGCATGGACTGAATTATCTGGTAATGCGCAAAATGCAATCGCTGAATCAGTTTCAGATGAAGGGACATCTCTTTGGGATGGCGGAATTAATCTTTCTACAAATTCCAGTAATTTCCAAATGTCTCCCATGCTTTCTATCGCTGAAGGGACAGAGGAGCTTATGGCAATCTGGAGAGAAGCCAATGGTAGCCAATCCCAGCATGGAATATTTGCACAAAGACTGGATAGTATTGGAAACCAACTCTGGGGATCTACCGGAGCAACTGTGGTAGCTTTGAACAGTAATTACGATTATCTTGATCTTTCTGTAGTAGAATTTGGTGAAGAAATAATCTCAACTTACATAGAGCAAAGCGTCAATATGAGTGGCGATATTTATGCACACAGAATGGATGCAGAAGGAAATTCGGTATGGACAGATGAAATGGTAACTTTGACCAATTCTGGCCTACCTAAGTCAGATATGGTAGTTGGCAAGGGTTCCAATTGCCTTTATATTACTTGGTCAGAAAATGGTTATGTTTATGCTCATTGTCTTCGTGAAGATGGAACTTTGGGTACACCAGATCAATCAATTGAATGGATTTTCTCTATTGGTGATCCTGTAATTGAAGTATTTGGAGATAATGACCAATGGAATCCAGGTGACACTATTTCTATTGAAATGGAGTTCTGTAATGAAACAGATATAGGCCATATGTATTATCCTGGTGTCATATTAGAGTCGGACTCAAGCCTAACTTCAATAATTAATTATAATCACTTTTGGTTTTATGGTATGGATTCTAATTCATGTAATACTGTATCCTTTTTAGTGTTTTCAGATTCAGAAATTAATTCTGATACAATAATAACATTTAGTGCTTATCCAGAAGCTTTAAACTGCCAAAATCAACCAGAATATTGTATTGATGGGGATACAATCACATTTGATGTCTCAATAGTTTTACAATATGCATCAAATGATATATCTAATTTTATTCCAAAAGACTTTACTTTACATCAAAACTACCCAAATCCTTTTAATCCAATTACAACAATTAAATATGATTTACCAGATGATGCATTAGTTAACATTACTATATATAATATATTAGGTGATGTGGTGAATAATATCGTAAGCCAAAAACAAATCTACGGCTACAAATCAGTTCAATGGAATGCTACAAACAACATAGATCAGCCAGTTTCAGCAGGAGTATATTTCTATAGCATTGAAGCAGGTAATTTCAGGCAAACAAAGAAAATGATATTGCTAAAATAGAAATATCTATGAACATAGAGCCCTACGAATGTGGAGTTAAATCAATAAAGTATTTTTATTATAACCTGATACTATTTTAATTGATAATTATTTTTACCTTAACTGCGAGGTGATCTGAATAACCACCTAATAGTTTGTTTCCTGCCCAAAATCGAAAAGGATAATGCCTATAATTTCCTTCTTGCTGTCGATATTTAGGTAAATCAAGGATATAGAGAGATTTACTTACTATTGACAGGTTCTTGGTATCCTGAAGTTGATCATTTACAATTATTTGATCATAAAAATAATCTTCACCTCTGTATACATATGTACCAATCCCTGGTTGCCCTAGCATAGGCTTCATTAGACTAGTTAACCCAATTTCCTCTAAAAGTTTAATGTTTTTTTCATCAGGATTCTCATTGAAATCTCCTAATAAAATAATTTCAGAAAATTCATCAGTCTTCTTAATCAATTCAATTTCTTTAATAATCAATTCTGCAGTAGAGGTTCTTTTAGGTATCGCTTTTTCTCGACCTCCATAATTTGAAGGCCAATGATTAACAAATAAGTGTAATAATCTGTTCTGATACTCACCTTCCACATAAAGTATATCTCTTGTGTTTTCTCCATTTTTTAATCTGTTTACGATAGCTTTACTAGAAATAATTGAAAAACGATTTTTATCGTAAAATAGTGCGTTATCAATACCACGATTATCAGGGGAATTATAATGTATGATACTGTAATCACGTCCTTGGTAAGCAATATTCAAATCATTCAAAACCTTGGAATTTTCAATTTCACAGATACCCAAGATATCAACATTCAAATCAAATAAAACTTCAGAGCAATGCTTGATTTTTAAATCATAAATTTCTTGATTAGCATTTTTCCTTCCACCAATGGAAAATTCATCATCATTTTTATTAGGGTCATTTTCTAAATCAAATAAATTTTCTACATTCCAAAAACCAATACTCAAGGGTTCTTCACCATACAAAAAGGTTAAAAGACCCAGAATGATTATTTGATTATATCTAATATGTTTTTGCACTGATAAATCTACCCATCAATCCACAAACAAAAAATCTCATCGCTGTGACACTTGATAAAAACTCGTTGTACCAACTAAAGGTATTATCCCTTTTCCATCAGTTGATTGATTTAACGAGGTATAGTCTCCTATGTATCTGAGGATACCTCCCCGAAAAGAGCTCCCAAAAGGAAATAAAGTCCAAAACAAATACCCTGCATTTTGTGAACAGATTTTCTTCGCAGTCTATTTTCTTTTTCATAGTAAGCATCTTTATAAATTTGTTGTTCTTCACTATTTTTTAGTTGCAGATATTTAGGATTAGATTTGTCAAAATCAGTGT
>CAZPHE010000125.1:0-3664 GCA_964586315.1 uncultured bacterium
CAATTGCAGCATTCAAATCCCAGTTACCCTGTATGGTCTGTGAATATGTGAGACCAATAAGAAAAGAAAGTGAGAGTAAATATTTTAACAATTTTATCATCTATTGCTCCTTAGTTTTTAGATAAAAATAAAGTTTCATATGTCAACAAATTAATGATAACCTTCGAACCTAAACAAGAAATAACAATCTTGAAAGAATTTTCATTCTTTGGGTCTTTTTGATCTCCTGTAACTTCTTTTTGCCCAGAGCAGGTATGAACAATAAAGAAATAAAATACTACCTATTATAAATAAAATCTCTAGTAATACCCTGGTTAAGAATTCTTTCATGATAGTTGGTGTCAGTTTATCTGGCATTTAAATTCAAGTCTTAAATTAACTCAATTATTATTACATATATTGATAAATGAAAATTGCCGTCTTAATTAAACAAGTACCAGGATCTGAATCCATTCTCCCAATTAATGGCAATCAGACTTGGGTTGAAGAAGAAAATATAAATTTTGTCATGAACCCTCCAGATAATTTTGCTTTGGAAGAAGCACTGCTACTCCGTGAAAAGATAGGAGACGGGGAAGTAGTAGTTGTTAGTATGGGACCAAATCGGGTTCAAAAAGTTATTCGCGAAGGGCTGGCAAAAGGTGCGGATCGAGGTATCCATATTGAAGAAGATGAACAGGTAGAAACAGATCCACTGTTCATTGCCAAGCGATTCTCAAAAATACTAAAAGAAGAAAATTTTGATTTAATTTTATCTGGTCTTCAATCAGATGATACGGGGATGGGACAAACGGGTGTTTTAATTGGTGAACTTTTGGGTATGTCTACAGCAACCTTAGCAATTGAGACGAATGTTCATGATAACCATATAAAAATCAAAAGAGAATTAGAATCTGGTTGGTTTCAATGGGTTAAACTTCCTCTACCTGCATCAGTAAGTATTCAATCCGGTTTAAATACTCCACGCTATCCATCTTTAAAAGGCATTATGGGAGCAAAGAAAAAAGAGATTAAGTCAGTTATGGGTTTGGATAATACTTCAAATACTAAGGGGCAATCTATAGCAAAGGTATTTGTTCCTCAGGCGTCTAAGCAGACAGAAGTTATTGAAGGAGATGTTGAAAAAACAGTTACTCGAATTATAGAAATTTTAAAGTCAGAAGTAAAGGTTTTTTGATTATGGAAATATTAGTTATTTTAGAAGAAAATCAGGGTCAATTACATCGGTTGAGTAGAGAAGCCATCGCAGGAGCTCAGAAATTAAGCAGCTCAGTAACTGCATTAGCAATAGGCGAAAATGCTGATAAATTGGCTAGCGAATTATCAGATTTTGACCTGAATGAGGTCATTATAGTTAAACATGAGTTTGCCAGTTCATACAATGCCGATGCTTTCTCAGAAATAGTTAAACAAGTTATAGAATTAGAATCTCCAAAAATAATTGTAGCAGGCCATACCTATCAGACTAGGGATTTTATGCCTAGGGTTAGTGCAAAATTAGATATTCCATTTGTACCTGATATTATAGGTTTATCCGATAATCAATTTATAAAACAAGTACTAAATGCTAAACTGAATGCATCTATTTCTACGCATGTAGAACAAATAATTCTTAGCTTCCAATCTGCTGCATTTAATGAAGATGAAATTAATCAGGGTATATGCTCATCACGTTTTGTGGATGTGACCTTGGATTCTTCTATTGTAAAATCTATATCAGAAGATCCTTTTCAAGAAGCTGCAGGAGATGTTGATCTGGAAAGTGCAGAACTAATTGTATCTGTTGGTAGAGGTATAGAAAAAGAAGAGAATGTTCACTTGGCCTTTGAATTAGCAGAGTTACTTGGTGCAGAAGTGTCTGCCAGTCGTCCCGTAGTAGATTCCGGCTGGGTTGATTCGTTCAGGCAGGTTGGTAGTTCAGGTCATAATGTATCGCCAAAGCTTTATTTTTCACTGGGAGTGTCGGGTGCTATCCAGCATGTTGTTGGGATGAAAGGATCAAAAAATATTTTAGCTATTAATAAAGATTCTGATGCTCCGATTTTTGAGCTTGCTGACTATGCAGTTGTTGGTGATGTACTTGAAATTGTTCCTAAGTTAATTGAAACATTGCAATCTTAATGATAGGGTAGATGAACTCTATCATTTTTACCATCCCTGAAAAATTAATTCTTTCTGGATTAACTTTAGCTGCCTTGACTTCTTTTTCCTATGAAGTCTATCGTCGACTCTCAATTGTATTACAAGGCACAGGCTCTCTTCCATTTGATAGAGTCCCAGAGCGCCTGTTAAGAGTATTCAGAGAAGTCATTTTACATGAAAAGGTGATTCGAGAGCGACCATGGTCTGGTATAATGCATGCCCTTGTATTTTGGGGTTTCATGATTTTTGGTATTGTTACACTAGATCATTTTGCAATCGGATTTTACAAACCAATTTTTTCTGAGAGTGCTCATAAAACATATTCATATGTGGTTATTCCTTTTTCAGTTTTGGTTATATTTGGAATATTATCACTTTCTTACAGGAGATTTATTTCACGTCCAAAGGTATTGGGAAACATTTCTATCACATCTGGAGTAGTAGCCATATTTATAATACTTCTAATGGTCACATATTTGATTGGAGAGTTGGATATTTCTGCATTTACTTGGAAAATTAATTGGTGGGTTCATTCAGTTCTAATCTTAGCCTTCCTTTTTTTGATACCAAGGAGTAAACACTTACACCTTGTTCTAGGACCGTTTAATATTTTTTTTAAACCATTTGATCAACCTGATCATACTCCAGTACATATAGATCTAGAAGGAGGTGAAGATGATTTGGACTCAATTTTAACTAATATGGCAAAATTAACACGAAATCAGGCACTTGATATTTTTTCTTGTGTTGAATGTGGCAGATGTACTGATGTGTGTCCAGCGAATCGTGGAGGAGGAATTTTAGATCCTAAAAATCATTTCATTTTGAATTTAAGAGAGCCATTGTTAAATGATAAAAATGTTGCAATTTTAGACCAGATTAATGTAGAGGCTGGATGGGAATGTACAACTTGTCAGGCCTGTACTGAAGTATGCCCAGTTGGTAATCATGTTGAAAAATCTGATGAGATCAGAAGACATGAAGTCCTTGTAGAGGGGAGAGTACCTCAGGAGTACCAGAAGCTTTTCACAAACCTTCAAGAGACAGGAAATACGGAAGGTAAATCAAACAGTAAATTTGCAGATACATTCCCTAATTACACACTTGATAAAGAATATGTACTTTGGCTTGGCTGTTTTGCACGCCATGGATTAGATCCTGATTTTAATCGTTCAGTAGAAAATTTTACAAAAATACTAGATACAGCTGGGGTCACTTATGGAGTTCTCAGTCAAGAGCAATGTTCTGGTGATCCGGCTAATCGTTTAGGCGATAAACTTACCTATACCATGCTTAGAGAACATAATCTTGAACAACTTAAAAATGTAAAAAAGATTGTAACGCTTTGTCCTCATTGTGCAGTAAATCTTGGAAAAGAATATAGCACATATAATAAAATTGACTATACAGTTGAGCACCATACTCAAGTTGTTGGACGTTTAATTCAGGAAGGTAAAATAAAGGTTAAAATGGGCGAAAATGGAAAAGTTACCTATCATGATCCTTGTAATTTATCTCGAAT
>CAZPHE010000126.1:0-3634 GCA_964586315.1 uncultured bacterium
AATAAACCATTTATTTATTAATCGATCTTGGTTTTTATTTGAATCGAACAAGCGGCATCTTAGCTGATAGCCATTATTGTCCGGCTGGATACTACTTTGAAAAATATAGTCTGCACCTATATCATCTGCTATAGCATCAAGGCTCAAATCACTATTTATGTATTCCTTAACCTGAGCCGCTTCTATCACACTTAATAATCCTTGTGATGAACTAGTTAAATCAAATATTAAATCTTCAGTTATCGATTGCAAATAATTTAGTTCTTGCCTGTTAACATCTAAATAAAGGACGGCAATTGATTCAACACCTTTTTGTTGAAACATCAATAAATAAATAAAAAGTGGTATTGCCACTGCTGCACCTATTGCAGAATAAAATAAGGCGGGGCTTTTTTCTAATTTTGCAGATACTTCAGAAAGCTTGGTCTCAGGAAGGCCATGAGAAATAATACAATAAACCTCTACCTTTTGACCGACTCCCTTCAGCTTTGGTTTTCCCAGGTATTTTGTTTTAAAATCAGTTTCTCTGATTATTGTATCATTTACCTTATTCGAGATGGCAATTCCACCAGGAGCAGAAAATGGTTCTATCCTAGAGGTAATATTTACATCATCACCAATTATATCATTTTCTTTTTCTAATATTTCTCCAAGATGTATCCCTATTCGAAGGGATAAATTTTCTATTGTTTTAGCTTTGTCCTGCAGTTTTATACAACAGTGAACTGCCTTGTTAACCGTATCAAATGTTAATATTAAACCATCACCCATTTCTTTAACCCATTTCCCTTGGTACGATTCAACAATTGGTTTTAGTTCTGCTCTTTGAGTATCAAGGAGGTCACTTGCTTTCTGTTGGTCTTTTGCGGTTAATTTTGTGAAAGAGACTATATCTGTAAAAACTATAGCTGCTAATTTTCGTGTTTGATCTTCCATACTGCCTCAAATCTAACCCTCATGCTATAAACAAAAAAACCCCACATATGTGGGGTTTTTCCATTAATCAAATTATATAGTTTATTTTAACAAAATCATCTTTTTAGTCTGCCTAAAATTTCCTGTCCTAATTGTATATAGATAGATACCTGCTGAAACTGGCTGACCAAAATTATCAGTAGAATTCCAGTTAATGGATTTAGTTCCAGCGGATTGCTTGGCTCCCACCAATGTACTGACTAGACTACCCATCATATTATAGATGGTAATATTAACCATCGCATCTTCAGGAATATCGTAGCTTAATTTTGTAACAGGATTAAATGGATTTGGATAATTTTGGTGAAGGGAATAACTCTTTGGTATCTGTTTACCCCCACTCAAATTCATCCATTGTAATGTTACAGAAAGCACATCAGTATATTCACTCCAATCACCCGCAAAATATGAGAGCCTGTAAAAATATTCAGTATCGTAATCCAGTTCATCATCTGTATAAGAATTCTGGGTTATATAATGACTCACAACATTATCAGAAAATTCTGAATCAGTAGAACGCTCTAAATGATAATATTGGAAATTATCTTCACCTACTTGATTCCAAGTGATTTCAACATATGTATCCTGTGGAATCAATTGAAAACCTTGAGGTGAAAAAAGCCCTGATTCAAATGCTCCCATATCAGGAGATGCACCATTATAATCCATTATGTCTTCTTCGCCATCTCCATCCAGGTCTGCAGTTCCAGCATCAATACATGGTGAATTACGTTCTAACCTAAAATCATCATTATCAGAATCTCTAAAGAGCGGATCAGTATCAATATTTTCTGCACCATCCCATCCTTCTTCTACATTGCTGTAGGATATATTTGCTGAAGGGATTGAATAAAAATTAGCATGCTCGTTATCATATATTATTGAATTTTGTATATTCAAATCAAAGATACCTTCATATTGATACTCATGACCAATTCCTATAGAATTTTGCACAATTGTTGAATTTGTAATCACAGCATAGGAATATCCCAGACTAGATATTGCCTCGCCATCTCCTTCAGAACCACTTTCATTTGTATTTCCCTTAAATAATACCCTATCGATGGTTGCATATGAAGAAAACAGGCCAATACCAGCTGCTGAGCAATTCGCTTGGCCTATCTGAAGGTTATCAATTATTTCTGAATTTTTTATCGTAAATGTAATTTCCGTATAGGCAAATAAAGCTCCGCCTTCATTTGATGTATTATTCATAATCCTAAGGTTGTTTAGAACTGGTCTAGGTTCAACCCAAATTCCAGTCATTGCCACATTGTATGGATCTCCTATCAAAACCCCTCCTCCTCCAATGCATGGATCATCCGTATGATAACCGCCAGTAACTGTAAAATTTTCAATTAGAATATTATCAGCAATATCTTCTAGGGTACCGTCATAGATTTCAATTACCCTTCTTTGTTTAATGCTGTCAGCTTGTGCATCCAAAATGGTATTTCCCTTTGAATGACCAATAAGATGAGTATTGTTTTTAATCACTAACGGAAAAGTCTCACCATTGGTAGAAGGTGAGTAGATACCATCCGCTACCTTAATTACTGAACCTTCTTCCTGCACATAATGGAGTGCGCGAGTGATTGTTTTTAAAGGTGATTCCATGTTGCCATCATTAGCGTCATTTCCTTCTGTTGCTGAGACATAAATTGTATCAAGCTCATAGCAATTACCATAGATAGTCTCCTGATCAAAAGCTGTTGAGACTCTAGTTCCAAGCACATAATCATTGACGCTTTCAGTTTCACAATCAATATTTTCAAAAATACTGTGATTTACATCAATTGTTCCATTCCAGAAATCACTGAAAATATTCAATCCAGAGGAAGCAGCATTATTTGAGTAATAGTTGTATTGAAAATCCATATAGGATGGCCGAGTTCTACTATAATTATAAGTCTTGAGACGATTTCTGTCTTCATCAAATTCTACATCAATCTCATCAGACTCATAATGTGCTATAACCCCACCCTCATAAACATTCACTGAATTTAAGGGATCGGTTCCATTATCTATGAAACGGTTATAATTAATTGTTGGATACGCTTTGTAGATCAATATCGCTCCTCCAGATACTTTGGAATCTGGACTACATGCCTGCTCAGTTATATTTGAACCTCGCCCATTTGTAAAAGTGAATCCAAATATAACGGGTTGGATATTACCACTTGCAATAATCAGGCAGGACTTACTCACTCCACTTATTGGATCAAATCCGTTGACAATAGTGTTAATTATACTACTATTGCTATCCCATAGGCTATCGAGGTTATCATTCAGGGCATTACTTGCCAATACAATTTCTTTGGTGAGAACTAAATTTTCAAAATATTCTCCTTCTGAAACGAGAATAGTATCACCATCTACTGCATTGTTTATTCCTTCCTGAATAGTATTATAATCTTCTGGAACATTAATTGTAAAAGCCATGAGGGGCATGTAAATCAAAAAAAGAAAATGTAATCCAGATTTCATAGTAAGTACTCCAGAATTTCAAAATAATTTACACAAGCTAAAAAGAATTTATTATAAAAACCTAAAACGATCCTTACCGAGTATTAGATAGTAACATCCCTCCAATTTCCATCTATAGAAATTGTCATACCATTGGACTGCAAGTTTACAAACATTGTACTATCTACTGGTG
>CAZPHE010000127.1:0-3163 GCA_964586315.1 uncultured bacterium
TCAGCAGAGTTGATTTACCGCACCCAGATGGGCCGACGATGCTAGCAAACTTTCCCTTTTCAACTCTAAGGCTAATCGCATCAAGAACAACAAATTCCTCGCCCGTCATCGGATCAGGAAATTTTTTAGTAAGATTTTTTACATCGACAACGGTATTTCCGTGTCTATTCATTTGATCAGTTGGCAATTTGATGTCTCCAAGCAAAGGTATGCCGTTCCCATAGACGGAACACTAAAAGTTCTATTACAACCATGAGTACCATGAAACTCAAACCCCAGGTGAGCATCATGTCTACGCGTGTCTCCTCAAACCAATAAATTAATTTTTGTCCTACCCCACTACTGACGCCAAAAGCTTCACCGACAAGAACAATTTTCCAAGAGAGAGAAAGGGCGATACGCATCGCTGAAAAAATATAGGGCATGAGCTGCGGAATAAGTACCTTGCGCAACATACTCCATTTATCCGCGCGGTAAACTGTTGCCATATCTACAAGTTCTTTTTCGAGAGCTTTCGTTCCCTCCCAGATGTTCATGGAAACAAAAGGAAACACTATTAATATAACGGTAAGCATGGGGGCCCATTCCGAGAGCCCAAACCATAAAACGGATAGAAAAGCCCAACATATAGCCGGAAAGGTAAGTAGCACCATAATCCAACTATCCATGAAGGATTCAAAATTTTTCCTGATGCCCATCAAGATACCAATGGACGTCCCTATCAGCATACAAAGAACAAGCCCGTTAAAGATTCTTGTGAGGGTTTGCCAAATAACCGAGTAAGATGCCGGGTCACTATACACCTCAACGATTAAATCGATAAGGTATACCGGACCCGGCAAAAACACCGGAATAAAAAACAGGGAAGCCACCTGCCATATAATCAAACTAACAAGAATTGTTACGACACCTGGCACCAGTCCAGGTTTTAAATTTAATGACTTCACTGCTCTCTACTCAACTATATCGTTACACTTACGATTTACTTCAAAATTAAGCCGGTTTTTTCTTTAGGCGGTATCTTTGTCAAAATACCGTGCTTCTTAGCCATGTGGAGAAATTGCCACTGTTTGTCACGTGTCTCTTCGTTCCAATCAGTGATCAACATCTTTCCTTGCTTTAACCAGCTCTCGTAAGTCTTAGCCTGTGCCTCATTCTTTACCGCAGCTAGCTTACCATATTTTTTAACCGCTTTTCTTAGGTTTTCGGGCTTACGGAGCCATTTATACCCTTCAGTAAAAGCTTTTACAAAAGCAGTTGCACGAGCTCTGTCGGCATCTACCCACTTTCTCCAGCAAACTAGAGGAGCAGACCAAAGAATCGATTGTCCCGTTTTCTTCTTCCAGTAAGCATTTGGGGCATAAACAGAGCGGTATTTATCAGGCTGAGCCGCAGCAGCAATAGTCAAAGAACTAATATTGAACATTGAGTCAACTTGTCCCCGATCAAGCATTTTGAGAAGTGCTGGTGGAGCTGCCTGTACGAAATCGGTATCCTTCAGGACGTCAAAGCCGTACCCATCGATAACAGTGGCACGCATAGCCTTGAAAGCTCCGGCTCCAGTTGACCAACTGGCAAACTTCTTCCCCTTTAAATCAGTAATTTTCTTGAAAGGTGAAGATTTAAGAACGAAAACTTCCTGCATCACCGTAAGTCCACCGCCGACAATGACCCAATCCAACCCTTTGTTGATACGGGCAATAGCCGCTGTACCCGCATAGGTCGTGCAGGGAACCTCACCAGCGGGAAGGCCAGCCATGTGTCCCTTGAAGGGCCTGTTATCAATTTCGAGATCGATCCCGTGCTTTTTAAAAATACCAGCATCTCGGGGACCGTAGGAATATAACATCAGAATACTGTTACGAGCGGCTGTGATCTTCACCTTTTTTAGTTTGCCAGCATCCACCGAAGTTGTCACGAAGACGGAGACAACCCAGCAAAGACAGGCGAACAAAATTGAATGTTTCATTATACCTCTCCTCAAAAATTAATTAATTTTTTTTTCGCAGCGCGGCACCGTATGACTTGTTTCAACATTTCGCAAGCCCCTGTATAACATTCAGAAGATAATAAAAATGTGTGCCCTTTTCAGTATAACCCATATAGTTCGGCTATAAACACCTCCACTCGCAAGGATTAAACCGTGAAACCCTTTTTCATTATATCTTTATGCTCCGCCCTGTTGATTGGCTTAGCGCCAAATTTAAATGCTAAAATAAAAACCAACAACAAGTCCAACGACTTTGTCGTAGCAATTGTGAATGGAACGGCAATAACAGAATCAGGAGTAAAGGTTTTTTACACAACATTACCGCCTCAATATAAAAAAATACCGTACCAACAAATTCGGGATAAACTAATCCAACGAATAATCGAACAAACGCTCATCGCAGAAGCCGCGATCAAGAGTAAGCTGCACGAGGATAAGTTAATCAGGAAACGAATAGCTATAGCTCGGCGCGGCGTGCTTAACGAAGCATATCTATCAAGAATTATGAAAAGAGAACTTTCGGAAACCAAGGTCAGAGAAGCTTATCAAAAATCAATTGCGCTTCAGCCCAAGCAAACAGAAATTCGAGCGCGCCATATCTTAGTTAAAACAAAATCTGAGGCGACCAAAATTATTTCCCTTCTTAGAAAGGGCGCAGATTTTATAAAATTAGCTAAAGAAAATTCCATTGGGCCATCAGGTAAAAACGGGGGTGACTTAGGTTTTTTTGGAAAAGGCCAAATGGTCCCACCTTTCTCCAAAGCCGCATTTGATCTTGAGAAGGGTCAATTCACAGCCGAACCAGTGAAGACACAGTTTGGCTTTCACATCATCAAGTTAATGGACCGACGAATAGCAGGTAGAGACAATTACGACCAAGCTCTTTCAAAAATTCGTAACAAGCTATTGGACAAGATATTTGACAAATCAATAAGTGTATTGCGGTCAAAGGCGAAGATTGAATTAATTGGCGGTGTTAGTAGAATTAAGCCTATTCGTTAGATTAGAATAAAGGGATATAAAAATGGAAAGTCGTCCCGCGAGTTGGCGAGCCCGAATTGGAACAATCATTCCGGTAAGTAACACGACTAACGAGACTGAATTTAACAATATGAAGCCTGAAGGTGTTACCGTTCATTTCACTCGTGTGCCTCTCCACAGCAACCCGGCAGG
>CAZPHE010000127.1:3191-3622 GCA_964586315.1 uncultured bacterium
TTAACGATATGCTTTTCCATGCTGGAGAGGCATCTGAAAACCTTGCTGCTGCCGGCGCCGATATAATCGTTTACGGCTGCACATCTGGATCAATGTTGTGCCCCTCTGACCGCCTTATAGGGACAATGGAAAACAAGTCCGGCAAACCATCAATTTCGACAGCAGGCTCAATTATTGAAGCACTAAAAGCACTTGGTGTTTCCCGAATTTCGATGGCGACACCCTATACGGAAGCAACAAATGAAAAAGAGTGCAATTTTATGGAAAAGAATGGCTTTCAAGTCATCGCAAAAAAAGGACTCGGCCTTGGTGGTACGTTAGAAAAAATTAAAAAAATGTCACGGGTACCCCCCAATGAAATTTATTCCCATGCCAAGTCAGTAGACCGCGAAGAAGCTGAGGCTATTCTCATCTGCTGTACAGACTTTGGT
>CAZPHE010000128.1:0-3589 GCA_964586315.1 uncultured bacterium
AGCGAGTTTTTTAACAACATTACTACTTACTAAAAATATAATTAGCCAATTCTGACCCTTTCTCAACATTTTCTAATAACTGGTGCTTGCTGATCATTTTAAATCCTGAACTTTCAATTATTTCAATAGTCTGAGGATAGTCATCTCTCCCTGTATCCAACTCAATTAAAATTGAAGAAAGTCTTTCATCAGATAATGTCTTCTGAGCTCCCAATATGATCTGGTGTTCTATACCATCAACATCAATTTTAATATAATTTGGAAAAGGAACGTCAAATGTTGCTAAAAAATCATCGATAGAATAGGCAATCATAGATTGTTTGTACTGATAAGCAAGTTCTTCTCCAAATTGATTGACCGGTTCTCCAAATGAATGATGAGCGGAACCTGTTTCAAGGTCGGACATATAGAATGTGCTCATTTGGGTTTTATCACTAAATGCAACACTTAAAGCGCTTACATTATTATCCATTTTATTGATCTTTACATTCTGATTTAATAGATTAAAATTGTTAGATGCAGGCTCAAATGCAAAAATACTTAGATTGGGATTGAGGCCAGCATATAAACTATAAATACCAACATTTGCACCTATATCCCAAAAAACCTTATCTGATCTAAATTTTTCTATCCATTCAATTGTTTCTGGTTCTTTTGAAAAAAATGTATCTGCGCGAAAGAATGGCAATTTACCTAGACATAAAAAAGTTATAATTCCTTTATTGGTGTTTATTTTTTTTATTGGCTGAAAATTATCAAATGCATAGGCTTTTACTTTTTTTGGTAAAATGAATGTTAAAATTCCGATAAAAGAATTAAGCAAAAGAGCTATGACCCTTTTATAAATTTTTATTATTATTGTAATTATTATAATTTTTCGACTCCTTAAGTATTTAAACTAAAATTAGTAGAATATTTCAAGATTATCTTTATGAATTTTTGTAAAATAATTATGTAATATGTTTGACCCAATGCCCTTGAACTTATCTCTATCCTTTATTGTCATATCAAGAATTGATTTTATACAAATACTTATTTCTTCTGGACAATTAACTGGTTTTATTGGATAGTTAGACCACTCAAGAGGATCCAAAAAAAAACAATTATCTGGAATCACTCTAATTAAAGGAACATTCATTGCCACAGTTTCTAAAATTGAGACTGAACTACATGACGATATCACCATATCTGTATTTACAAGCCAATCCTGTATTTTATTTTCATCTGCAAATTGATAATTAGTTAACCCGATTTGGTTTATAAATTGTACAAGCTTCTTTTTATTTATAGCTGGATGTGTTCTTATGTAAACAAAAAGATCTTTAAAATTTTTAGAAACAATCTTTACTTTATGAATTAAATCATATGCAAGATCATCTAGCATGGTTAGAGGTAGTAGAATATTAGGTCTTATTATATCTTGAGCGCATTTTGATGTGCTTTTATGGACATATGCGAACCTGAGGTTTGGTCCGAGAAATATTTTCTTTTCAGGGAAGTTGGCATTTTTTAAAACACTAGGATATATAGGCCCACTACAAATTATTTTATCTGCTATAGGATGATATTCAGATTCACCATCTCCAAGAAACATTCCCAATTGATTATCAAACCATACTGAGTGCTGATAAGCTATCACCTCTGATTCTGGAAAATATTTTTTGCAACCAATTATCATCGGTTTTTCTGGCATATTATTTTCAAATGGGTAATAAAACCTATCAATTTCAAAACCTAAATCTTTTATTCTTTTTAACCAAAAATAACACATATATAATGGTGAAGTACTCATTCCAAACCCTTGCTGATCTCTATCTTCGGAAAATAACTGAGTCAAATCCAAGTTTTCTAATGAGATATTTTTTAAAGGAATTCTAAGTTGTTTCCACTCAAGAATAATCGCTTTAAAATAATCGATGTATTTCAAATAATGGTCTTGAATTAAAAAATTATGATTTTGAAGTTTAATGAGAGAGTATATTTCTTTCAGAGAATTATTAAGATTAAAAAACATTGGCAGAATCATAACTTCATAACCTTTTGATTTCAATTCATCAGGTAGAATACCAAAGTTTCGATCTATATAAAGGCCATCTTCATTCAACGTACCTTTTGTAATCCAAGATCTTAAAACAATTATTTTTTTCTTTAGGAAAGAATCATGTGATAATGGTTTCAAAATTGAAAATGACGATTTTCTATTTTTATAACTGAACCAAATAAAAATAAAAATTCTAGCAACATATAAGAATATTATTTTAATGGAAATAACTAATTTATTTATCATCTTATTTGGTTGATAGATGTGAAGTTTTCTCTTTTTCCCAAGCAGTGCAATACTATCCAATAATGCTTGACTATCTGCAATAAAAACTGCTCTAGTTACATTTTCATGAATACTCAATTCTTCAATTATATTTTTCGCACAAAATAGGTAGGCTATGTTTGATTGCAATGGGATAGACATGGAATTTCTAGATGCTATTGGCGTACACCACCATTCTAATGAGTTATACTTTTTACTTAAATCTGCAAATAGATTTAAGTAACCTGTTCGTAATCTTTTGATTTCTTTGTTAAATCTCCCCTTCAGGTTTAAGACTTTATATCTAGGAGATACAATTTCATTTAATTTCAGATACGATTCATAATCTTTTGATAAATAATAACATATATCATTATCACTAATAATTGATGGAAGCTTTGAAAAAGCTTTCTTTTTATCTAAGAGTATGATTTCTTTAATCAAATCTTTTTATTACTCTAAGTATTTCAAGCTATAATTCAGGAGTTTATAATATTTAATGGGTCTTGCCCTTTGATAATTCGGGCTGCATTTTTTGCAGCCTTATAACGCATTTCATACCAAGCTGTTTTAGAATAAAAAGCTGTATGGGGTGCAATTATAATTCTAGGGGAAAGTGGATTATCTGGATTTTTCCAAGCTTTGATTAATGCTTCATTATCGGATGGAGGCTCTTCTGGTAGCACATCAAATCCTACACCAGCAATTTTGCCAGAATATAGAGCCTTGTAAATTATAGATAGAGATTCGACAATTTGTCCTCTAGCTGTATTAATCAATATACATCCAGGGTTTAGCTGGTCAATAAAGTCCTGATTAATAAGCCCCGTTGTTTCACCCGTTAGTGGTGTATGAATTGTAATTATTGTAGAAAATTTTAGGGTATCTTTAAGAGATTGGAATCTTTTAACGCCCAGGCTTTTTTCATACCCAACTGAGACGAATGGATCATAAAAAGCCACATCAATATTAAAAGTTTTTAATCGCAAAGCCACCGCAGTGCCAATGCGCCCCATACCGATTATACCTAATTTATGATTATCTAAACGTTTAAGTTCTGCAATAAAATTTTCCTGCCATCCAGTATCATAATTTTTTGAAAGATGATTATACATTGATAATCCTCGAGTAAGGTTAAGAATCATACTACAAGTTGTATCGGCTACTTCATCTGTACCATAATCTGGTACATTTGTAACAGGGATACCTTTATCTGAAGCATATCTTATATCTACGTTATCATAGCCGGTACCTATACGCATAATTGCTTTGCACTTTTCCAAA
>CAZPHE010000129.1:0-3574 GCA_964586315.1 uncultured bacterium
GTTTGTTGAGAACAGCTAAGGAGGCTTTAGTTCTAGCCTCCATAATTGAAAAGGAAACGAGTAAAATTAAAGAAAGGTACATAGTCTCGGGTGTCTTTCATAATCGTTTGCGATTGGGAATGCATTTGCAGTCTGACCCAACGGTCGCTTATGGAATCACTCTAGGTAAAATCCAACTCAAAAGGCCTTTAACGAAATCAGATTTAAAATTTCCTTCCCCATACAATACTTATCATATTAAAGGTTTGCCCCCTAGTCCCATATCCACCCCTGGATTGGCAGCAATTCGGTCAGCAATAATGCCTGCGATGACGCCTTATCTCTATTTTGTTGCGGATGGAGGGGGTGGTCACGTATTTTCTAGTACCTTGAAATCACATAATCGTAATGTTTTAAAGTGGCGTAAGTTGAAACGTAAGGCTAATAGAAATTAGGCAATTTTTCATATGTATATAATTTCAAATCTTATTCCTTTGGGGGAACCTTGGGTGTTAGAAAACTCGATAGTTTCGGCGGTAATACACCGTAAAACCAGGCAAGAAAATACATGATTTTGGGAAATGCGATTCTGCCTTTATTCCTATAAAGGCCGTGGCGGATAATTTTTGCGGCTTTTTTTCCTGACATTATAAAAGGCATTGGGAATAAATTGTTTTCTGTAATTCCGCTTTTCACAAACCCTGGGCAAATTACTGAAATTTTTAGACCACTTTCTGAATAACGCTCTCTTAAGCCCTCACCCCAAATTCTTACCGCTGCCTTAGTCGCGGCATATGAAGGTGTTCCAGAAAAACCTTTGAACGATGCTAGCGAACTCATAATCGCAATTTGACCATAGCCTCTTTTCTCCATTATATCTAATACGGGTATGACGGTGTTTAAAACACCATCAATATTGGTTGAGAAAATTTTTCTAATAGAATGTAACCCTGAGCCAGCTCCGGCAACTCCACCCGCGATTCCAGCATTGGCTATAACAAGATCGAGATTTATATTTTTTTCTAATTCGTGTATCCACTGACGCATTGCGGATTTATTAGTTACGTCAATGATCTTAATTGTAACAACAGCACCTTTACAACGGCAGGCTTTTGCAATTTGACTTAGTCTATCCCCGTTCCTTCCCGAAATTGCCAGAAAGATACCGACGTTCGCATATTCTAACGCAAGGGCGGCACCGATCCCGCTAGATGCGCCTGTAATAAGTATAGTCTTCGGTTCCATTTAAACCCTATCTCATAGTCTTGTTGTGAATTAATTGCCCACCTATAGTGTCTCAAAATTTCGTTTTAATTTAAGAGGTATTAGTGTCCGTTTCTAGTATGACAGGTTTTGCTCGTGTTGAAGGTGCAGAAAGTGGCTTCAGTTGGGCATGGGAACTCAAAAGTGTAAATGCACGCTCTTTAGATATCAGGGTCCGTTTACCGACTGGAATGGACAGTATTGAGGCTGAATTAAGAAGCCTAGTGCCTAAGCGTCTGGTGCGCGGTAACATTTTTGCTAATCTGACTTTGAACAAAACCTCTAATGGCCATGAAATCTCAATTAACACTGAGGTTCTTGAAAAGTTAATAGAAATTGCAAAACAATTGTCAAAAACCCATAATGTTCCATTATTGGGATTTGACGGTTTTCTATCTATTCGTGGAGTAATAGAGGTTAAAGAAGAAGAAGAAACAAAACAGCAAATAAACGAGTCAGAAAAAATTATTTTAGTGGGCTTAGAGAGAGCGTTGGATGAGCTCGTTAAAAGTAGATATGATGAAGGAGAAAGCCTAAAAGTCAGCGTGGAACATCATCTTGATTGTATTGAGCAATATGTTGAGAAAGCTTGCAATATTGTTTCGACGCAACAATCTTTTTTTACCGAACGTCTTCTTCGGCAGGTCAGATCTTTATCTGATGAAGTTCCTGCTTTAACAGAAGAACGCTTGGCGCAAGAGGTAACACTCCTTGCTGTTAAGGCTGATATTAAGGAAGAGCTAGATCGTTTATCAGCACACATTCAGGGTGCCCGCGAACTGATCTTGAATGGTTCACCCTTAGGCCGAAAATTAGATTTTCTATGCCAGGAGTTTAATAGGGAAGCTAATACAATTTGTTCTAAATCTTCTAATTTGGATTTGACCCGAGTGGGCTTAGATTTGAAGACTTCAACAGAGCAAATGCGCGAACAAATCCAAAACTTAGAATAGATAGGGTATCAAATGTCAGCTTTTCGAATTGTGCGCAGGGGTTTGATGCTGGTCCTTTCTTCTCCGTCTGGTGCAGGTAAAACAACTATTTCTCGACTACTGCTCGAACGCGACCCTAACTTGTCAATGTCCATTTCTACAACAACGCGTCCAATGCGTCCTGGCGAAGAAGATGGCTGTGATTACCATTTTGTTGATCCAACCGAATTTAATCTAATGGTTAATAGGCAGGAGTTCCTTGAACATGCAAAAGTATTTGGAAATTATTATGGGACTTCTCGAGAAGCGGTTGAGGAAGCTCTGGTCTCGGGTTTAGATGTTATTTTCGATATTGATTGGCAAGGCGCCCAACAGTTGGGTCAAGTTGCCGGTGAGGATTTGGTAAGGGTTTTCATCCTTCCGCCATCAACTGAGGAACTTTATCGTCGATTAAGTCAACGAGCACAGGACTCAGATGAGGTTGTAGACTCAAGGATGGCGCGGGCAGCAGATGAAATGAGTCATTGGGCAGAATATGACTTTATAATTATAAATGAGGATGTAGAAGAAAGCGTCGCGCAAGTTCAAGCAATATTAGTAGGGGAGCGTTTGCGTCGGCAAAGGCTGTCAGGTTTGTCAGAGTTCGTTAAGAGGTTACAAGAAGGTTATTGAATTTTATTCTTATTCAAATCTAAATAATACTCAGAAATTCTACAAAATTCATACACCTCTAGTGTTTCGGCTCGGGCGTCAGGATTAATATTTAATAATTTTAATATCCTTAGTGGGTCAGAAAATATAGACCTTAAAGAGCTTTTTAACATTTTTCGCCTTTGACCAAATGCGGCAGCCGTGACTTTTTCCATAATCTCAAAAGATATCGTACTGATAGGTTGGGGCCTTGGTATAAATTTTACTAGAGCGGAAGTTACTTTTGGTGGTGGGACAAACGCCGTCGGGGGTATGGAAAATTTTTTTTCTACGTAGCAAAGCCATTGGGTTATAACGCTTATACGTCCATAGTTCTTTGAACCAGGTTTCGCTATTAGTCTTTCTGCTACCTCCTTTTGAAACATTAATGTCATACTATTTATTAAGTTAAGTTGACGAAGCCAGCCAAGTAAAAGTGGAATGGAAATATTGTATGGAAGGTTAGCAACAATAGTAATTTTTGTATTTTTTGCTATCTCTTTGACTTTAAAATTTAGAGCATCCGCTTCAATCACAGTCAATCGATTTGAATAACATTTAGTTAAATCAGATAAAGCAGCTATGCATCTACTATCACGTTCTATGGCAAACACCTGTTTAGCATCTGTCTCCAGAAGTGCACGGGTCAAGCCACCAGGTCCGGGCCCCACTTCGAATAAGATCTTATTTTTTGTTGACCTTAATATATT
>CAZPHE010000130.1:0-3573 GCA_964586315.1 uncultured bacterium
CCATGCAAACACCTTTTGAACTTTCTGGTAGTGCATCTAGTAGTGATAGTACAGATAATCTAACTTATTCTTGGGAACAAAATGATGTTTCCGAAGAATCCTTTGAATCACCTGTATTTCCAGATGCTAGTGGTCCACTATTTTGCAGTATTGATGGATCTGCCGATGGGAGCACAAGATATTTTCCTGCGATGGGTAGTTTGCTTGAAAACCATTATGAAACCCTTTTAGATCCATCGGATGATTATGTTATCGAAAAACTTCCCTTTGCAGATAGAGAGATCAATATGCGTTTATTAGTGAGAGACAATGATCTGTATTCCGGTTCTTATAATTATACAAATGTTCAATTTTTTGTAACAGACCATGCTGGTCCATTCAGAGTAACATCACAACAAGAAGATATAAATTGGGATACTGGAACAAGTGTGACCATTACATGGGACATAGCAAACACAAATAATCCAAGTGGAGTGAACTGTCAGAATGTAGATATTTGTCTATCAGTAGATGGTGGAAACACATTTGATATTCTCCTAGTCGAATCTACTCCAAATGATGGTTCAGAGATTGTGACTGTTCCCAGTGTGCCAACTAACAATGTGTCTCGAATAATGGTCAAGAGCTCTGATAATATATTTTTTGACATCAATAATACATTTTTTACCATTAATAATTCTGCTACGCCGGTATTAAGTATGGACACAACCTCAATAATGATAGAATTGCCGACAGACACCGTAGTCATTTTGGAAAGTGAAATATTTAATATTGGTGAAGAAGGATCAGTCTTGACCTACGATATCGCAGTGGATCATCATTTAGAAGGAGATGGTTTTCTATCATTCGATGGTGTTGATGATAATGTTGATCTTGGCGCTAATTTATTAAGTGGTGTCGGTGATTTTTCTCTATCTCTTTGGGCCAAGACCTCTTCAACGGATCAGGTTTTCATTCAGCAGCGAAATGGTGGTTTTAATGGTGAATATCAGTTACGAATTAATAGCAATGGTAGAGTCAATTTCTGGACCTATAGAGATGGGTATAAATGGTCTGTGACTTCGACAGAAAGTCTCAATGATGATGCATGGCACCATATTGTCATAGTTCAAAGTACAGATATCAATGGTGGCAGAATCTATATTGATGGTACAGAAAACCAAAGTAATAATAATGGATTAGTAAATTTAGATGGAGCGATTCACACATATCTTGGAGCAGATATGCGTGACTTAGTGGATTATTACCAAGGATGGATCAATGATGTAGGAATATTCAATGGGAAGTTGACTGATGATGATGTAGCTGTTTTATATGAAGCTGGTCCTGGGTTTAATATGACCTATGATCATGATGGTTATAGCGGGTCTGAATATCTTGTAGCATTTTACCCAATGAAAAATATGGAAGGTACAATATTAGAAGATGGCAGCGGCAATGATCATAACGGTGTTATTTCAGGTGCTTCATGGGAAGGAGATCTAAATTATGTTCCCGATTGGTTAACAGTTGATGGCTACATAAATTGGTTGAGTAATGGTGAGAGTGATCCTTTTAATATCATGATCAGTACCTCAGAACTTTCTGTTAATACTACTTATCATGCAAGTGTGATTGTTGTTTCCAATGATCAGACTGCTGTATTGCCTGTCAATCTGAATGTAAATAATAATCTCTCAGTTGTTTCTCCAATCTTGATCAATGAATATCGATTGCATGATGCATATCCCAATCCATTCAACCCTATCACAACATTGCGCTATGATCTTCCAGAAGATTCATTTGTAACCTTTGAAATATATGATGTTATAGGACGTAAGATTAAGTCATTAATTAGTAGTAATCGGGCTGCTGGTTATCATTCTATTAATTGGGACTCGACCAATGATTATGGAGAATCAGTGTCTACTGGAATGTACATCTATGTAATCCAGTCTGGTAATTTTATACAATCTAAAAAAATGGTTTTGTTAAAATAAATTTAATTCATTATCCATAAAGAGATACTCTTTTAATTGTGAGTCATGATGCTTATTAGGAATGTATGTTTATTGTGACTCCGATGTGTGTTCCAGATTATAATGAATACCTTTTCTTTCTAAGCGTTTTACAATGATTTGACCAATTCCGGATGCAGTTGTTAGTACACCTTGAGTATTTGGAAGATGCTTTTCTTCCAATAATAGAGATAATGCAGATTCAGTAATCATTTTAGCTGTCGCAGAATATCCAGCATCTGAATCTCCACTCACCGTTAAATTAATTTTTTCAACTTTATCTGTTAAACCAACTAATTGTAATTTAAAAAAACCGTTCTCCCTAACACTTTTTGAAGGGCCTTGACCAGGAGAAGGTAGAAAGAACTTCCGTAGAACATATAATAATAATTTAAATCTCATAGCAATTTTTACAACAGCAAGACCACAAGTCATACTCACAGCTTTACAAAGACCCATAGGTCCTTTTTTAAAAGAATAAACTTCACTGTATTGAAAGGTATTTCCATAATAGTGATTCATTATTCCATTTGATCTTCGAACCACTTTGGTATTGATACCTGCCATTGCAAATGGACAAACCCAGCGCATGATCTCGTTATCCCATTTAATAGTTTTTAAACTTGGTATTGCAGGGGGCGGTGTATCAACAGTATCTGGTGCTAAGGAATAAGGATTTTTTAGAGCTTTTTGTAGATGAGGTTTATCGCTGACGTAGTCATAAATATTAAACATACTCTCAACCGTACCTCCGCTAAACCCACCACGCATAGCCCTTACATATAGTCTAATCTCATCACAGGGTTTCCCATATTTTTTCATGGCCTCTTGCTGTAATAATAATACACCTATATCTGAAGGTACAGAATCAAATCCGCAAGAATGAATTATTCTACAATGATTCTGTTTTGCAATGGTATCAAATTGGTCTATTGACTCTTTTATAAAAGGGACTTCACCCGTTAAGTCACAATAATGTGTACCATTTTTAGCACATGATTCAACTAGTAAATGACCATATTTTAAATAAGGACCAACAGTGGTAATTATGACCATGCATTTGGAGGTCATATCATCTAATGATTTTTGGTCATGACTGTCAGCTACAATCTCGGGTATAGTCATTGATTTTGGATCAATGTTTTCTAATGATTGTTTTACCTGTTTGAGTTTCTCACTATTTCTACCAGCGATAGCCCAGGAAAATTCGTTTGGTTTGATTCCATAGTGTTGAATTAAGTATTCAACAACTAGTTTACCCGTAAAACCAGTTGCACCCATTACTATAAGATCGTATTGTCTATTATCCATTAATATTTTTCTATTTGTTAAATTATTGGTTTAGATGGACACAAAATATGGTTCTTCTATAATAATGATTCCAAGAATTGAAATGATGGATATGAAGAAATTTAATTGAGAATTACTCTTTCTAAATCACTTTGGACAAAATTTCTTTTTTTTAAAAAATATTCTATATTTGTTTTCCATATTTTTAAAAAATTGGGAGTATATGTTATGAAAATCCATCAATACCTTTTCCTTTTAATTCTTTTCACTTTTAGCTGCCAGAAAA
>CAZPHE010000131.1:0-3479 GCA_964586315.1 uncultured bacterium
ATCCATGATCTTCATCATTACTTGCATCTCCAGTTGCATAATTAAAATATGACACTCCACTTATATCACCACAAAACAATGATGAAATTAAGCTCATTATAATTATAATATTTTTCATTATATCTCCTTTATATAGTTATATATATAGTTAGCAATTAACATCCCAATTATTGGAGCTAATACATATAATATTATATTATCATAATTATTAGCCAATACTGCAGGGCCTATCGATCTAGCTGGATTCATTGATGCGCCTGTAAATGGTCCTGCAACAAATGAGCAAACAGCAATAATGCCACCAATTGAAAAACCTGCAATATGTTTTGAAATCTTTTCATTAGTAGCCACACTTATTATTGTTAGCATTAAAAACATACTTATTAATATTTCAAGAAAAACACCTTGAGAAACTGTTAGTTTATTAATTGTCATTCCAAAATTATGATTCTTTCCAAAAAATAAACTATGTGAAAATGAAGCAAGCACTGCTCCTATTATCTGAGATGTGATATAATAGCACAATTCTTTTAAATCCATATCTTTATTTTGATAAAAAGCAATGGAAACTGCTGGGTTAAAATGAGCACCTGATACGTGTCCAAGCGCATATATCATTGTAGCAACAATTAATCCAAATATTATGGGAATTGAATCAACAGATATTGCATTAGGATTTATTTGGTGAAGTATCATCGAACCACAACCAAAAAAAACAAGAGCGAAAGTTCCTAAAAACTCAGCGCTACATTTTTTTATCAAATTATTTTTCATAATAATGAATCAATATTATAAGAAATTTGATCACGTACCTTCCTGTAGACATTAATAATCTCATTATTGCTTCCCTTTGCATTAGCAGGATCCTCTATATTCCAGTGGATATTTTTCTGGTTATTAATTAAAATAGGACACTTATCTCTAGCATCTCCACATAAAGTAATAATAAAATCATATTGAGAAAGTTGATTGTTAGATATTTTAGTTGATACTTGTTTAGTAATATCAATACCCACTTCCCTCATAACAGATATAGCATTAGGGTTAAGGCCATGAGCTTCAACACCAGCACTATAAATTTTATATTTTTCATTAAGTTTAATTTTAGCAAAACCCTCTGCTATTTGTGACCTGCAAGAATTCCCCGTACAGAGAAAAAGAAGTTTTTTATACATGAATCCTAATCTTCAAGAGCCTGTGAAATATTTAATGCAAAATCACCAATATGTTCAAGGTGCTTAATTGTATCTATGAATAATAACTCAGATGTTGAATTAGAATCTTTTGATAATCTATCACCAGATAATCCAATGAAGTTATTACGCATATCATCAATTTTATTTTCAAATTCAATCGATTTATCTAAGTCATCTATACCCATCTGTTTAATATCATTTGTAATAAATTCATGGTTCCAAAGTAGAAATTTATTGATAACACCATATAAATCTGATATTTGATTCTTCATTTCAGCTGTAAATAAACTTTGGTCCATCTTTTCAGTAATTAAGAATAAATTAAATGTGCTATCCCCTATACTCTCTAATTCATTTACAATTCTAATCATATCTGAAGCATCTTTAGAACTTTGAACGCTTAGTTCATGCTTTGAACACTCAGAAAGATAGTTTGATATTTCTACCTGCATTTGATCAGTTAATATCTCTTTTTCCCTTGCATTATCAATAGAATAATCTTTTCTCCCGCTATTAATTGCATCGATGGCAGTTGCTAAGAACTCATTAATGATATGAGACATATACGCTACTTCCTTTTTTGCCTCTAGTAGAGCTATTTCAGGGATAGGTTGTACATTTGTGGAGAAATATTCTAATTTATATTCCTGATTTGATTCTTCCTTAGTAGGTTTGATCATTTTTCTTACGAGTGAAGCTATCTGTGGAACAAACCATATTAATACTACAACATTGATAATATTAAATAATGTGTGAAACAAAGATAAGTGAATTGGGATATTCTGAAATAACTCTGGAGATGTTGCATAAGTATCTACTCCATAGGGGACCATCTCTGGTGCAACTGAATCAACAAACTGAACAAAATATTTAAATGCTATTATCATCCAAACAACACCAATAAGATTAATAATCATATGGGCTCTTGCCGCACGTTTTGCATGGTAATTCCCATTGATAGATGCTAAGTAGGCAGTTATTGTTGTTCCTATGTTTTCACCTAAAACTAGAGCACACGCAGTCGGGTAATCAATCCAACCAGAATATGCCATTGTAATTGTAATCGTCATTGCTGCACTTGATGACTGAACAACAATAGTCAATACAACACCTACAGCAATAAATAAAAATAATGATAAAATTCCTAAGTCGGTATAGTTTGCTAAAAACTGTAATACCTCAGGGTTATCCTTTATATTTGGAACTGAACTCTTTAAAAATTTTAATCCTAAAAATAATAACCCAAAACCAACAAAAATCTCTCCAATGTTCTTCCTTTTTGTTATTTTTGAAAAAATCAATGGAAGACCTATTCCAATAGCAGGTAAAGCAATATTAGCAATTTTAAATTTAAATCCTAAAATTGAAACAAGCCATCCAGTTAAAGTTGTGCCTATATTGGCTCCCATTATTACACCTATAGATTGAACTAGTGTAAGTAAACCTGCATTAACAAAACTAACAACCATCACTGTTGTCGCTGAAGATGACTGCACCATACAAGTTGTTATAAATCCTGTAAAAATCCCAGCAACTCTATTCTGTGTCATATAGGATAAAATAGATCTTAAGCGATTTCCAGCTACCTTCTGGATGCCTTCGCTCATAACTTTCATACCAAATAAAAATACGCCTAAAGAACCTAGGACGTTAAGGGCGGCAGATATAAATGATAAATTCATCTTTTATTTATTGAATGAATATTAAAGGAAAATTTCACATTGATAATTTATAAATAAAAAGATTATACAATATATAAATAGTTTTATTTTTTTTCACAATGTTCATGCACATCTGACTTAAAGGGCTTTAGATGAACATGTTCATGAGGTATAAAAAAACTTGCAAGAATTTCAATGCAAATAAATATAAATGCTATGCTTGCTGTTATATATGCGCCCTCACCTATCGCTGAAATCACCTCAATAATATGAGCTGAACCATGTAATCGTAATCCCCATCTGAGAATACTTAAAAAGTGTCTTTTAAACATTATTATACCTATCTGTTAATTCAATTAATTTACTTCTTATTCCACCCTCAGTCATTGAGTGCCCTGAATCTTGAATTACATGAAATCCTGCATTTGGCAAAGATCTGTATAGCTCCCATGCAGATACCATAGGACATACTACATCATATCGACCTTGAACAATTTCAATAGGAAGATGTTCTATTTTATGTACATTTTCAATAATCCAATTATCTGTATCAAAAAATCCATTATTAGTAAAATAATGACATTCAATCCTTGCAAATGCTTCAGCAACTTTTGAATCATCA
>CAZPHE010000132.1:0-3310 GCA_964586315.1 uncultured bacterium
ATTGGTTGGAGATTAAAAAAGGAACATTGGGGCAATGGTTATGCAACAGAAGTTGCCAATGCTTTAAGCGAATTGGGAATAGATATGGGAAAAACAATTGTTGCTAGAACAATGATAGAAAATCGTGCATCAATTAGAGTAATGGAGAAAGTTGGATTGAAATTTGAAAATATTTTTTGGGGAGACTATGAGCCACACTCTGGTAGTCCTGATGTATTATATAAAAAACAGTCAAATGCTTGATAGACTCACATTCGTGGGGTTTTTTTGTTTGTGATATGATGGGTAGATTTTGATATGGGTAGATATTTAATACTAATAATATTTAATAATTTTACTTGGGGGCAGTGTGATTTTAATAATGATGGGCAATTAGATTCTTTAGATATTGTGGATGGGGTTAATTGTATATTGCTAAATTGTTATGATGGTACCCAGTGTGATTTTAATGGTGATGGATATATAAATATATTTGATATTTGTGTAACTGTAGACTGTATTTTTTCTGATTGTTGGCTAGAAGAGGATTTATTTACTTTACATAGTAGTATTATTTTTAAAGATATACTTGGAGGTACTTTCACCATGGGCGAAAGTGAAAGTAATTACGAAGGACCACCAGGAAGTTATGATGCCTATTTACATACAGTTACATTAAGTTCTTTCCAAATGAGTGAGACAGAGGTTACGAATGCTCAATTTTCTCATTTTTTAAATGGAGCTTTTTTTTCTGGGTTTTTAGAAGTACATGTTGAAACCAATCCTGGACCAAATATGGGTGATTTGCTTGTATTTGGTACATCAATAGCTCCCAGCGAATATGTTGGAATGGCTATCTATAACCTAAGTGGAAGTAGAGTAATGAAAGATCATGATAATGCTGATGATGATAATGACCCATTTACTGGTGTTATAGAACCAGAAAACCCATTGAATATTGCATATATAGGTTATGATGAATTAAATACAGAAAATCAATGGTTTTATGTTAAAAACCCTCGAAACCCTGCACATTTTAATTGGCTGGAATTAACAAATTATTATAATTATACTGATATATCGCACCAATATGATACTACGGTACTATTAAACGATTTTTATGATTGGGAAGAATTAGAAGATTACCCGAATAATCTACCAACATTATTGGAGGTCAGTTATTGGCCAGCAACTTTTATCAAATGGTATGGCGCGAAAGCATTTACATTATTTTATGATATTAAATTACCATCAGAAGCACAATGGGAGTTTGCTGCACAAGGAAGTGAGGAGTTTATATATTCTACATCAGATGGAAATGTTTATGGGGATGGTACAAGTGCTAATTGGAATTATTTAGAAGAAAATCCATCTCGTGGTCATGTTTTAAATGTGAAGATCAATGAACCAAATCCTTATGACTTGTATAATATGGGTGGTAATGTTTGGGAATGGGTTGAAGATTGGTATGATTCAGAATTTTACAATAATTCTGATAATTCTACAGATCCTATTAATACTGAACATTCAGGATTAAAAGTCAGGCGAGGAGGCTCTTGGAATTATCATCAAGCGACATTAAAATCTTCATTTAGAGCAGAAGATGAGCTATTTAAAGGAAATGATCATTTTGGATTTAGAATCACACAATAAAATCAATTAAGATGATTTGTTTACATATTGAATTAATTACCAAGTCATCACGTTACTGTCACGTTAATTCCCTAAGTTCAACAATATTAGGGCTAAACACTACAATGTGGTTTTTGCTTGCTTATAGTCTAAGATTTTTCCGATTAGTGTTAAAAAGTGCTAATATGGACTGAACTTACTAGATCTGTCACTGGCTTTGTTTATGGCAAAATGGGTAGATTTAATTATGAGTAGCGTGTTAATTATTTCCGCAACTACTGGAAGTAATCTAATTCTTGCAAGGAGAATTGGTAATTTATTAAACCTAGAAAATGAAATAATTACTTTAGAAGATTTTATTATGCCACTCTACACCCCAGAGATGCAAAATATCAATGATACTCTTGTGCATTCTCTTTATAAAAAGTTTACCAAATCGAATGGTCTAATATTCTGTGCGCCAGAGTATAATGGTGGTTCTCCTCCAATTTTAACTAATACAATTACTTGGTTATCTGTTTCTACAAAAAATTGGAGAGATGTATTTTTAAATAAAAAAGCATTTCTAACAACACATAGTGGTGGATCAGGCACTAGGTTTTTATCCACATTTAGAGTACAATTAGAGCATTTGGGAGTGATTGTTTATCCAAGAACAATCATGGTAAATAGAAACAAAAAATTCAATGATGAATCTGCAAAAGATATTATAACAGGTTTTATAGAATTGTTATAGTCTAATCACATTTGTTGGATAATTCTTAAATTGGAATTATGATATGGATAAAAAGGATGTTATTAGGTGGTTTTATTGTAAATATCATATATTTATTTGTTATGCTATTACAACCTAAACTATCAATTTTCATAATTACTTTGATATCTGGTATCCTTACAGGGCTAATTATGTTATTTCTAATAAAAAAATCATATTTAAGAATATTATCAACTTTATTTTCTAAGTAGACCCATATCCATGGGGTTTTTTGTTTGAACTATGATGGGTAGATTTGAGAATATGAAATCCTTTATCCAAGAATTGAAAGAAAGAAAAGTAGTCAGAACTACGATTGGATATTCTGTAGTCGCTTTTATTATCATGCAACTTGTGGAAATAATATTCCCAATATTTGAATTTCCGAAATGGACATCAAAATTCATAATTATCCTACTTTTCTTAGGGTTCCCATTAGTAATTGTATTTTCATGGGTTTTTGATGTAGAAAAAAATAAAATTAAAAAATCACCACGATCTAATAATGTTTATTTATTAACTGTTATAGCATTGTTAGCTACATATTTATTATATATAGGATTTGATGGCTTTTTACTTTCAAATAAAGAAAAACATAAACAATTCAATGATATTGATGTGAATTCAATTGCTGTGTTACCATTTGATAATTATAGTGAAGATAAAAAGGATGAACATTTTAGTGATGGTTTTACAGAATTAATTATTTCAAATCTTGCTAAAATTAATGATTTAACTGTGATCTCTAGGACATCAGTGATGCAATATAAAAATACAACACAGCCTTTAAAAGTCATAGGAAAGGAACTAGGAGTTGCAAATATTTTAGAAGGTAGCCTGCATAGAGTAGGAGAAAAAATTCGAATTGTTGCTCAATTAATAGATACAAAAACAAATAAGCATCTATGGGCTGAAAATTATGAAGGTACAGTTAGTGATATTTTT
>CAZPHE010000133.1:0-3235 GCA_964586315.1 uncultured bacterium
TAAAGATTCAGTTAAAATCGATACAATAATCATTGGTATTCAACCATTTGATTTTTCATTATCATATATTCAGTATTACAATAATGATGGCAGATCACTTTGTGGTAGTTTTTATATTTTTGGTGAAGATTCGATTACCATCCTTAAAAGAGATAAAAATCAAAACAAATTGAAAAAAAATATTCAATATATAAAAGAAAAACATTATTTAGGTCTAGATCAAATAATTAAGAAAATAAGATATCAGAAGAAAACTCCTTTAGAAGCTGTGTGGACTTTGCAGGGCTTCTCAGGGAGAAGAAATGCAAAACCAGTTAACTTGGACAAGTTATTTCCACAATTTTTGAAAGGAAGGGATGTCCCTGGCTCTACTTTTAATCGGCACACTAGATATTTTGAGAATGTGTTAATACCTCCTAATCTAGATTATTTTAATATATTTAATTCACTCGCAGAATCAATTGGCACAAAAACCATCTATTTAATAACACCTAAATCAAAATATTATCATCGAGCTTTGATAGCCGACAATTTTGATAAAATATGGAATAGTATTTTAGATAGTTTAAATACTCGACCAATAGAATTATGGAATTACGAAGCCATGGAAACAGATACTTTTGATTTTCACTATTATTGGGATGAAACCCATTCATCATATCAAGGAGCAAGAGTTTTTACAAAAATGATAAAAACCAGATTATGAAAAAATATTCCATATTAATAATTTTACTATTTTTGTTTTTTTTCAACTGTGCTAATAGACAAAAATCCTTCAAAATAGTTAATGTAGTTATGATACTAGATAGAGATGGTAGAGAACATATATATGATAGAGAATTAGTGGAAGGGAAAGCAATTTGGTGTATTTCTCATGAACAATATGAAAAAGTTGAGGTTAAAAGATTGCATAATCAATCCAACTTAATAAAAGCACATGCCAATGATTAATTATTATAAGTTAAAATATATTTTAGTGGAAATATTTTGAATAGAATCATTTCAATTGATGTTTTCAGAGGTGTGACCATGGTACTAATGATTTGGGTAAATGATTTTTGGACTCTTAAAGAAATTCCCAAGTGGTTAAAGCATGCAGGTCAAGGTGAAGATTATCTTGGTTTCTCAGACTTGATTTTTCCTTGGTTTCTTTTTGTAATGGGTATGTCAATACCATTTTCAATTGAAAATCGTATTAATAAAAATGAAACAAAATTAATAATCTTTAAACATATTTTTTCCCGCTTCATTGCTCTAATCACAATGGGACTATTTCATATGAATATGGAAATGTATAATCTAGAGTTTTCAACAGTATCTAAATCTAGTTTTATAATTATTACTACCCTTGCTTTTTTCATGATTTGGAATAATATCCCAAAAAATAAATTTGGTAGACAGTTATCATTAAAATTTCTCCCCCTGACTGGAATAATAATCTTAATTGTAATGTATATTATTTATGTTGGAAAAGATTATGATGGTCAATCAATTGGATTTGGTATTCACTGGTGGGGTATCTTAGGGCTAATCGGATGGGTATACGCAATAGCTGCACCGTTATACTTGTTGTTTAGAAAATCTATTTCTTCCTGTTTAGGGATAATATTCATCTGTTTAATCTTGAATATTATTAGTAATAGTGGAGTTCCTTACAATATATTTTCTTGGCAAAGCTCTAATTGGATCCCTGGTAATGGTGGTTTACATGCTTTGGCTTTTGGTGGAATAATTACTTCTTTATTTTTAATGAAGTTTATTGAAAACCATGATATTAAGAAACTCTATATTGGGCTAATGCTCATGAGTATCATTTCTTTTATTTTAGGACTTATATCTTGGAAATTTTTTATTATAAATAAAATTGATGGAACGGTAACATGGATTTTGATCTCATTATCAACGGCTTTGGTTCTTTTTATTTTCCTTCATTGGATCGTAGATGTAAAAAAGGAAATAAGATGGTATAATCCCATAAGTACTGCGGGAAGTGCAACTTTAACATGTTATTTGATTCCTTATCTTTATTACAATATCATTGGTAAATTAGGAATTGAATTATCAATTTTATTTACTGTAGGAATTCTAGGCTTGGTAAAATCTATGATTTACTCACTATTCATTATTAGCATATCTTGGGGATTAACAAAAATAAATATTCAGTTAAAAATCTAAAAAGACAAATTTTAGAAATCGATAATTTTTAATTTTACAATTATTAAAAAATATATGAAAATGAAAATACAAATACCAATAATATTCATTCTTTTAATGTTTTATAGTTGTTCAAACAATAAAGCAAAAGAAGAGCAAAAGCAAAAGATTGCTTTGGAAGAAAAACAAAAAGTTCAAGCGGCAGAAGCAGCTAAGGCAAAGAAACTTGCGGAGGAAAAGGCAGCTGCAGAAGCAAAAAAGGCAAAGAAACTTATGGAGGAAAAGGCAGCAGCAGAAGCAGCTAAGGCAAAGAAACTTGCGGAGGAAAAGGCAGCTGCAGAAGCAGCTGAAGCACAACGCCTTGCAGAAGAAGCTGAGGCACAACGCCTTGCAGAAGAATGGTTGGCAAATACTGGAAAACTAGAAAAACAAGATCTTTCAAGAGAAGAAGGAGATTATAAAGATGGGAAAAAGGTTGGTATGTGGATTTATTACAATGAAAAAGGTATCAAGGAAAAAGAAGTAAACTATGATCAAGGTGAAGAAGAAGATGTGGTACATACTTTCTTTGATGAGGAAGGAAATAAAGAGAAGGAAGGCAAAATGGTCGATGGTAAAGAAGAAGGGATCTGGGTTACTTTTGATGAAAAGGGTCAAAAGAAAGAAGAAACAACTTTTAAACATGGTAAAGAAGATGGATTATATTCTTTATGGTATGAAAATGGATTAAAAAAGGCTCAGGGACCTAATAAAGGAAAATGTCGAGTTGGTCTCTGGACTTGGTATTATGAAAGCGGAGAAATAGAAAAAGAAATAAACTATGCAGAAAATGGATGTAGTAGCAGAGATGGAACTACTACTATCTATAAAAAAAATGGTAAGAAATCGGAAGAGATTATTTACATAGATGGAACTTTTGAAAGCAGAAAAAAGTATTAGAAAAGCATTCTTTAATTACTCGGATTATTATTTTTTGTAAGATAAATAATTTACAATTAAGAGTTAATAAATCAATTGTCAATCATTGCAATATTAATGTCTAAAAGATTTTTTATTCCCTTTCTCATTATAAATATTATTT
>CAZPHE010000134.1:0-3221 GCA_964586315.1 uncultured bacterium
GGGTAGTAACACCAATTTGTTCTGATAAAATATCTTCAACACTAGAAACAACTTTCGTCTGAATATCTTCTTTACGCACTCTTGAGACTGATGCGGTTTCATCAACATCAAAAAGAGGTTTTTTACCCATAACAACAACATCTTCACCAAAACTCAACACCGTTTCTTCCATTAAAAAATTAAGAGTAATTGTTTCACCTGAATTAATATTGACTCCTGTTTTTAATAAAATTTTATATCCTATCATGGATACTTCTATATCATAGCTTCCAGGTGTTATATCCCTGATTTGATATTTGCCTTCGAGATCAGTAGCCGCACCATAATAAGTACCTTTAACCATGATATTGACCCCTGGCATTTTATCACCTGTGATCGATTCCGTTATTTGACCAGTTATGGATCCCAAATCCTGAGCCTGTAGTAATAAAAAAAATAGACTTAAAACCGAATATTTTATTTTAAAATTCATTTTCAAAAAGATATTGAAATAATTTAATTGCTGACCCATTACCCTGGATCTTTGGACGATATCCATCATGTAGAGGAAGTGTCATGATAACCACTTTACCCGATAATTGGGTAGGAGAAACTTTATATTGACCCATACTACATACTGTGGGATTACCTATCCAAGTATCGTTGTCATCAGGGTCTGCCATATGATATACTTCTGTTATTGTTTCAAATTCAGATTCATCGGGCCAGAAACCTTTGACCTTTACGGCAATAAGATGAGATACAGAAAGGTTTAATGTAGTATCTAAAGGGCTTTCAATGACCTGACCTGTTGATAATCGACCATTAGGGTTTAATGTCAAAAGAGAGTCCAGTGGGAACCAAGTAAAGGTAGTATCTTCAAAATCTATGGGATTAATGAATAAATTGCCACCACCCATAATAAAATTCACTAGGCTTGCTTCAGCTCTATTATAAGTATCATTTGCAGATGCCGTATTATTATATGCAGCATACCAAATAACAGTTTTATAATAATTCAAGTTGGCTGTTATATCCACAGAGGAATAGGGAAGTTCATCTCCGATCTCCCAATAGGAATATCCTTCTGACCCCACAAGGGTATCCATCATCCCGGTATACCATGAAAGAGCATTGTTTGAGTTATCCAAAGGAAAATCATCAACGATCAAGATATCACCAACAACTGGCTTTACTATCCAAAATTGGGCATTAGAAGGGTTCTCTGAATCTGGGAATTTTATAGTATTGCTCTCAGCACCTGCAATATCTTTACATTTTATAAAAAAAGTATGATTCCCTGGATCTAGATCAGTCAAAGTTATACTTGTTTCATCTCCATCAAGCCTAACCCAGCATGACTCACATGTATCATCAATTGCATAAAAAACATCTACAATGGTTTCACTCCCATCCTGATCATAAAGATCCCAAACAAAGGTACGTGTAGGAAATGTAAAACTAGTATCTCCCCCAATATCAGCTATCAGAGGATTTGATAAGTAACGAAAAGAAATTTCTGGAGATGAGTTTTTTATAGGTAGCGTAATATTAGATGCCGATGCATCAATTAAACCATCATTGTCCACCGATTTAACCTCAAATGTAAAAGCATCTAGGTCAGAACGAATAGGGACATAAAAAATACCACTCTCTAAATCAGTATACGTCCAAGTCGAATCACTACTCCATTTATAATAATAGCCAACAACATCGCCATCTGTATCTTCACCCCACCAATGTAATTCCTGCCTGCTTGAGGTAATGGTAGTTAAAGCATTTGAAAGTGTATCCCATAGATACTCTCCACCTGGTTCTTCGTCTATTGCGTAGATCATATTACCCATAGAATCCATTGAAGCATAAATAGTATCGATAGCAATAAGAGAGAGATAAGTCTCCGGTGGATTAAGATCAATTGAGACAGAGGGGTCTTCATATTCCCATCTACTACAGGAAAGAATAAATAATAGAAAAAATATTTTTATAATTTTCAGGGATTTCTACCGAAAACAGGGCGGGTATACCCGCCCTGTTTAATTCTTATTTTACCAGAAGCATCTTTTTATCAGAAATAAAATCACCGGCCTTAATTCTATAGATATACATACCTGAAGGAACTCTCTGGCCTTTAATATCAAGACCATTCCAATTTACAACATGAAAACCGCTGGAGTATGAGTCACCATTTATAAGTGTCCTAATCTGACGTCCCATCATATCATAGATTACCAACTTAACATTTTCCTGCCCACCAATAGAAAAACGAATCTGTGTCTCAGGGTTGAATGGATTGGGGAAATTATTAAAGAGGGCATACTCATAAGGATTTATCTCAACATCATTGTTGACTCCGCCCATGCTGCCTAGATCATTTCCATCACGAATTTGAACTTTATAGGTACCATAACTAAAATTAAAAACACCCATAACAAACTCTATTTCTTGACCCTCTGCTAAAGAACCCATCATATTATCTCCCTCCATCGTTGCCATATCATCATCAATCAACGCCTCAAATCCAGATGCGTCTGTTATGGCCCAATCATACTGGTTGACTGAAGAAATCGTAACATTATTCAGCTTGACCAATACTCCTTCATAAGATTCCACTTCTTCTGCAGTTTGAGTTAGGTCTTCACAACTTGCAACCAGTGGTGCAGGAGTATCATTCCCAGAAGAATTAATCGTTACAGCTGCGTTGACCAATCGGGTATTTCCATCAAGTTGATATCCAAATTCATCTCCGATTGCCAATTCAGTGATTAATCCTGTTATGGACACATCATCGCCTCTTGTTAGTTGAACTATTTCATCTGTATCAAAGATCATTCCATTCCATTGCCCTGATCCATTCTGCAACGCGTATGCACTATAAATACTATTGTACTGAGCGGTATCTGCAGTTACAATCCCAGATAATGTTACATTACAACCATTATAAAGAGTATTCCCGGCAGGCCATGGTGTCTCTTGAATCATATGGATACTAAGTTCATCCGTAACATGAAATCCAAGTTGTTCATGCTCAATGTCATATGGGTAGACAGATGTTTTAGGTTCAGCTTGATCAGCACCATCATCTGTAGCAGAAACATAATAATAAACCGTATTATTATTTGACACTGGTATCACACCTGTAAAAACAGAGTCATCTTGAGTTGACATAGCTATTGTATTATAGACACCTCCATCCACGGAATAATGTATTAGCGCTTCAGAGATTGTAGAATTATCCAAGA
>CAZPHE010000135.1:0-3210 GCA_964586315.1 uncultured bacterium
CAATATATTCATCTGAATTATTCAAATATGCTGCAAAAATTCCAAAATCTGATTTCTCTTGATAGGATTTCAATATTCTGGGCATTGAATGCTCTATTACTTCCTCCATTGTTCTAGAAATACCCAGAGTGATATATTCCATAACATCTGAATCACCATCTAATTGGAATAATAAATCTGTATCATCTTCTTTAAAATTTTTAAGATAAATTCTTTCAGTTTTGATCATCTTAATCCAAATCTACCCATCTTCCTACAAACAAAAAACCCCACGAATGTAGTACTTGATGGTTTCCCAGTTTGAACGACATTTTATCTATAATTAACCATTGGAACATTTATCATTATAATATTGTAAGTATCCTATAATACTGATTATTATATCAGCAGTAGAAAATGGGATCTTATTATGTATCAGAATATTTTTAACTTAATCTCTAGTGCATTCATTCCCGCACTATTAGGAACATTTCTTTCTGCTCAGCAATTAGACTCGCAAGATATTGTATATAATGGATTGAGAGAGATTGTCGAAAATGCATCCAGGACAAATCAAAAGGTATGGCTTGAAGATTTTACTGGGATCAACTGAACATACTGTCCAAATGCGAGTTTCGCAATAGATAGTCTTATACAAGATTTTCCAGATGTTTTAAACACAGTTGAATGGCATTCACCAAATTTTACGCCAGATTCTATAGACTTCTGCTTTGTAAGATGTGGATGTGATGAAACTGATGGTGAGCATGACCATGCCGAAGGATATATTTATTCACAAAGGGGTAATATGTATGATGTAGGTGGTATTCCTCACATGCAATGGAATGGAGTAGAAGCAGTGGTCGGTGCTGGTGCTACATGGTATGATCGATATGAGGATTATTACCCTATGGTCGTTGAATACAGTAATCAACAAAGTGTCTTTGAAATAGAAATAACAGGTGAATATTACGCAGGAAATCCTATAGTTTCATTTGAAATAGAATTGGTGCGGAATAATGATGGCAGAACACATAGACCTCCACAAAATATGGCGTTGGAAGTTATTGTTGCTGAAGATAGTATTCTATCTTGGTGGAACTCAGCTAACGTATGGCATTATGCACGAAATGTTAGTAGAGATTTTTTAACTTTTCATGATGAAAATAAAAATCTTATAACAATTGATGCTGGTGAAACACAGACATTTAGTGGTTCATTTTCAATTTCAGATTCATGGGTTGGGGATAATTTAAAAATAATAGCTATTGTGCAAGATCTAGATGGTTATGGCGTCTTCCAGTCTGAAATTGCCAGTGTCTTAAGAGATTTAGATCAAGATATAGATGATGATGGTATTCCAAATACTCAAGATAATTGTCCAGATGTTCATAATGTTACACAAGATGATTTAGATGGAGATGATATTGGAGATGCCTGTGATTTCTGCAATAACCTTGTAAATACATTGGGTAATGTTAATCTAGATGCTTCAGGAGAAGATTATATCCCCATCATTGATGTGGCGGATATACTAACTTTCTCAGATTTGCTTAATAATACCGGTATTCCGCCTAATGATTGCCAACAGATTGATCTACTTGAAGATGGCACCATTAACGATTGGGATTTCATTGTTCTTATTGATCTAGTAATGGCTGGGGGAGACTAAATTATCATTGATTAGATTTGAAAATCTACCCATCACATTCCACAAACAAAAAACCCCACGAATGTGGGAACGTGATTTAATAGAAAGTTTAATTATATTTTAAAAACTAGCGGTAATCATTAAGTAGAAAAAAGTTAAAAACTCATTCTTTCCTACAGAAGGAAAGTAAAAGACTGCTCCAGTCTCAGAAGAAATTTGGTTATCGTATTTTGTTTTTAATATGAAATCTATTTCCCTACCATAATGTATGTTTCCAACTCCACTATTGAAATTATGCAGTGCAATAAGCAAATTAGTTTTTTCAGGTAGGTTAAAATTTGCTTTAAGATTGGTTTCTTTCAACCCTTCATGATGATGGCCAAAATATTTTTTATGTGACGTGTAGTCATAATATCCATGATGTTTATGTCTAGCACCAAATTCTTTTGAAAAACCTTCTCCTTTATAGGTTGTTGAATCATCACCAGATATTTGATCTATTCCTAAAACTATATTTTTGAGAAACCTGATGTTATCTGGTTTATACCCAATATTGAATGATAACAGATTCGCAGAAACCAAATCTTTTGAAGAACCAGACAGTAGAGTAACCCCCATGCCAGTTTGGAATGAGTATTCAGTTTCTAAAATAAAATTATTTTTTTGAGCGTCTATTCGTACTCCTATATTGTTATAGGATGCTGTTGTGTCTTGTACTGTATCAAACTGCATATTCTTAAAATTTAATAGATATAGCTCGTAATTAGATCTTTCTCCTAGTTTTGGAATATTTTGATTCAAATATAATCCATCAATGACGACATCTTCTGCATCGCTATGAGAATTGTTCATGGTTTCATTAATAAATAAGTGCATTATTAGCAATTCGCCTGATAGCACTTCATCTGAAAACAAAAACCCATCAAAACTTCTACCAATATTGTTCCAATTATTTTTTGCAATAATTCTTTGATTTCCCAACGCAAGCTCAAATCTTCCCAATTGAACATAATCGAAGCCATTGAAAAAAGGTATCTTTTTATCGTTAAAAGAAAAGTAAACTTGATGAAAAAATGGAGATTTGCTAGTGTTTGTAATCCCAGAGTTATTTTCAGGATTACCCAAAAATCGGGAGTCTTGTAAAACAAACTTTGCAGAACCAGTCTTGCCTATTATGTTGATTCCAAATCTGGATCTCATTTCAGTAATAGTAGCGGATCTTTCTCCCCCCTTTATTTCTTTCAATTTATCTGTTCTTCCCCTAAAACGAAGATTAGCAAACCAATTATATTCTGTACTTTGGCCAAGCTCAAATAAACAAAGAAAACAAAAAAGCCATGTTTGACATAAGATTGATTTAATTGATAAAACGCCTGAATTTGAATCTACACACATATTCAAATCTACCCATCATCTCACAAACAAAAAACCCCACGAATCCAGGATTTGCTGATAAACGGTTTGTGCTATAAGTCAAATAATGCAGGACATAACGTAACCCCCTCTTTTAAAGGGGGTTACAGTGTGAGCGAGAGACGAGATTCGAACTCGCGACCCTCACGTTGGCAACGTGATGCTCT
>CAZPHE010000136.1:0-3155 GCA_964586315.1 uncultured bacterium
TGACCTGGATATTGTTTCTGCCTCTGCCAATGAAGATTTAATTGCCTGGTACGAAAATGATGGGAATGCCGATCCATCCTGGACCATGGCCACGATAGCGACAACCGCTGATGCCGCTAACGATGTGCATGTTGCAGATCTAGATAGAGACGGTGATATGGATATTGTTTCTTCATCTTATACTGATAATAAAATCGCCTGGTACGAGAATGATGGCGCTGCTGATCCATCATGGACCACTGTTAATATCAGCACCAACGCCAGTGGTGCGAATGATGTCTTTATTGCTGATTTAGATGGTGATGGTGATATAGATGTTCTCTCTACGTCAAATGATGATGATAAAATTGCCTGGTACGAAAACACCACCTCTACAGCGTTTGATCCAATTTTTAATTCTACTACCATTTCTATATCTGAAGATGCGGTGGTCGATGTTTCTTGCACTGATATTGATAATGATGGTGATATTGATATCGTTTCTGCTGCATATGATGGTGATCGAGTTAGTTGGTATGAGAATAATGGTAGTCAGGAATTCACAGCTCATACGATTGATACAGATATTGATGCTGCACAATCCGTTTTTACGATAGACCTAGATCAAGATGGAGATATGGATGTTTTATCAGCAGCATTTATAGGCGATGAAATAGCCTGGTATCAAAATAATGGTTCCCAATCCTTTAATAAAAATAGTATTACCACAGATGTTAATGGTGCAAAATCGGTGTTTGCAATAGATTTGGATCAGGATGGGGATATTGATGTTTTGTCGGGATCACTTTATGATAGAAAGGTTGCTTGGTACGAGAATAACGGAAGCCAGAGTTTTACATCACATACTATTTCTACAAGTAATGCCGGAGTGTTTGATGTTTATGCATTAGATGTAGATAAAGATGGTGATATTGATGTGATGACATCAGGAACCTATGACAGTAACAATAAAGTTGCCTGGTATGAAAATGATGGCTCGCAGGGTTTTACAGTGAGAGATTTAAATACCTCATCTGGTATTGGCGTAACTGGTGTTTATGCAACCGATCTTGATTTAGATGGGGATGTTGATATATTTTCTGCTTCAAATGATGATGATAAGGTTGTCTGGTATGAAAATAACGGCAGCCAGCAATTTTCATCAACAACAATTTCAGACCAGGTAAATGGAGCCTATGTTGTCTTTGCTACTGATATGGATAGAGATGGTGACATTGATATTATTGCATCCGCTATGTATGATGATAAGGTGCAATGGTTTAAGAATAGTGGATCACAGACCTTTACTCCAATTGATGCTGCTACTGGTCTAGATGGTGCTCAGGGTATATTTATTGTAGATCTTGATAAAGATGGAGATCAAGATATTGTTACTGCATCTCCTATAGATGACAAGATTGCCTGGCATGAAAGCACACCTACTCCAGTATATGGTTGTACCGATCCATATGCAGATAATTATGATTCAAATGCCAATACAGATGATGGAAGTTGTTCAGGATTTCCATCAAATGGGAGTACATCTTTAAGCTTTGATGGTCAGAATGACTATACGCATCTTGCCTGGAATGATAACTTAAGTACCTACACAGTATCGGTCTGGGTGAAATCAAATACAGAATCACAAGGAAATTGGCGTTCATATTTTAATACTCACCAATATGCAAGCGATGGCTGGCAACTAGACTGTAATAACTCTAATTATTTTCGAATGCAGGCAGATGCTGGTGCAATAACAATTGCACCTTTAACTACTGAATGGTCATATATATCTATTGTTGCGGATGGTTCAACAACAAAAGCTTATTTTAATGGTGAATTGGTTAATGAAAAAAACTGGGTAGAAAACGGCTGGGATCGGATAGAATTAGGAAGAAATAGAAATGAAGATAACCTAGGTAATTATTCTGTTGATGAGGTAGGTGTCTGGAACACTGCCCGAACTGGGACAGAGATTCTGCAGGATATGGCAAATGGTAATACTGGTGATGAAGATGGCCTGCTAGTCTACTGGAAATTTAACTCAGGAACCGGTGATATCCTGTATGATCATACCGGCAATGGAAACCATGCAACGATTAATGGTGCATCCTGGAGTACTGATGTTCCGCCTGAAACATATTACGTATCAACTTCTGGTTCAGACAGTAACGATGGCAGTGTGAACAATCCTTTTTTAACTATACAAGCAGGAATAAATGCTGCAGCTAATTCTGATATAATAAGTGTTGCCACTGGAACCTATACAGAGAACATTACATATAGTGGGAAAAATATTTCAGTTGTTGGTGCAGATAAAGCGACTACCATTATTGATGGAAATCAGGAAGGAAGTGTGGTGACTTTTAATAACAGTGAGAATTCTGGGGCACTCCTTAAACAATTTACCATTAGAAACGGTCTTTCTTATCCTAAAGGTGGTGGTGTTTATGTGTCGGGCGCAAGTCCACAGCTGAAAGAATTGATTATTATAGATAATGTTTCCGACCCAAGTGGACAGGGTGGTTCTGGTGGTGGTATTATGGTTGAATATTCTGATTTAACAACTATCGAACAGGTGGTCCTTGTTGAGAATACAGGACTTCAGGGTGGTGGTATTTTTATTGATCACAGTTCTACTGTTACAATGACCAACTGTACTATAGCAAATAATTCTGCTGAGAGTGGAGGTGGTTTGACCATGTACAGTTCAACCCTGACGTTATTAAATAGTATTGTGTGGGGTAATGTAACTACGAATAATCAACAAATGAATCTTGATGGTACTATATCGATAACCTATTCCGATATTGAGGGATTACCATCTGCATATGAAGGTAATGGAAATATTGATTCAGACCCCATGTTCCTTGATGCAGATAATAGTGATTATCACCTGTCTAATTATTCTCCTGCTATTGGCACTGGCACCAGTAACGGTGTCCCTGCGACAGATATCGATGGTAACTCTAGACCAGATCCTGCAGGAACAAATCCAGATATGGGTGCTTATGAAAATTCATTGGGTGTAAACCTTAATGTGCCGGTTGCAGAGGATGTTTCTATAACCATTAATGAAGATACAAATGGTAGCGGTGCTTTATTAGGTAGCGATGCAGATGGAGATGATTTGACCTATGCAATTGCATCTAACCCAGAAAATGGAACAGTAGAAT
>CAZPHE010000137.1:0-3145 GCA_964586315.1 uncultured bacterium
CTCTGGCAAGCTTTGTTAATATCTCATCATCTTTTTTCCCAGTGCCTTGGGTCTTAACATAAAATGATGTTGGTTCTGCAACACATATGCCATAAGATAATTGTACCTCACAACGTTCTGCTAGACCCGAGGCTACAATATTCTTGGCAATGTATCTTGCCATATATGTTGCACTACGATCTACCTTGGATGGATCTTTACCAGAAAATGCTCCTCCACCATGCGGTGCATAACCTCCGTATGTATCAACAATGATCTTACGACCTGTAAGACCGGTATCTGCCTCTGGACCTCCATAAACAAACCTGCCAGTACCGTTTACAATAAAGTTCTCATTGTAATCATAGCCATAGAAATCAAGCACTGGTCTTATAACATGCTCTACCACTTCCATTTTAACAAATTCTAATTCTTTGTCTTCAGATCCATATTCTCCTAACATATCATCATGTTGAGTTGCAATGACTGTTTTATCGATAGAAACAGGGTTTCCATTTTCATAGTTTACTGATACCTGTGATTTACCATCTGGTCTAAGCCATGATAAGGTTCCATTTTTTCTTAACTGGGTTAATCTTTCCGTAAGTCTATGTGAGATTTGAATAGGGAGTGGCATTAACTCAGGAGTCTCTTTACAGGCAAAACCAAACATAAGTCCTTGATCTCCCGCACCTTGGTCTGAAATGTCCTGTGAATCTACCCCCTGAGCTATCTCAGGACTTTGTTCATGGAGTTTGGAAAGTACTTCAACATCTTCAGGATCTATTCCGCTATTAAATTTATGATACCCTATTTCTTTTATTGTATCTTTAACAATTTTTTCTACATCAATCTTTGCTATCGTTCTTATCTCACCAGAGATAACGACTAAACCTTTTGTTGCTAAAGATTCGCAAGCTACGTGAGCTTCATTATCTTTAGATAAAATAGCATCTAAAATTGCATCTGAAAATGCATCGCAAGCCTTATCAGGATGACCTTCAGTTACAGATTCCGATGTAAATAGAAATGTACTCATAAAAGTGCCTTTAATTAATTTTATATAATGCTTCTAAAAATAGCAGGAAAATTAATAATAATAACTCTTAAGAATATTGTTTTGTTTTTATACAAAATTCTCTATAAATCTTAGCTAGTTCTTGAAGCATCTCAACAGATGATTGAAAATTATATGACATAATATGCTCAACATTAAGTCCAATAGGTACCTTAAGGTTATTATTATTTATATGATTCAGGGTTTCATTTAAAACTTCAACTGCCACATCTAAAGATCTATCTGTCATTGAGCCCGGTCGACCATTTAAATATCGCTCAGTATCATTAGGAATTTCTACACCTAACCATTTTAAAAAATCAATGTTTTTCTGCGATGAAACTGGTGCAAAACTAAGTAAGATCCTCCTTGGAAAAGTATTAAGCCTATTACATCTTTCTTGATAATTATTAATCATTTTTATAATATTTTCAGAATCATAGAGTACTTGAGTTGTAAAAAATTCTGAGCCAAACTTGCTCTTAGTTATCAAACTTTTTGATTCATCTTTCCTGCTAGGTATTGAAATTCCGCCACATAGAATTTTTCCACCATTTTGATTGAAATTATTATCAATTGCTTCAAGAGTTTGACACACTGTTGGGCCAGGATATCTTTGTTGGCTTGATTCACCGCCTACAATAATCAAATTTTCTATTTCATATTGAGTATTGGTTTCTTCTAACCAGCGCATCTGTTCATCAAAAGGTGTATGCACAACAACTCGGTTCACAATAGCTTCTATTCCAACAATATCTTGTAAAAGCATACCAAATTCTCTCGGTTCTCCTCTTTTTTGATTGGCGACAGGACGTTCTCCTCGTCCAAGTTCATCATGAACTTCCGGTATATTAATTGCATCAATATGCGTTTGAGATAAAAGTGAGCTTATAGTTTCAGCATAAGCATTTAGAGTACCATCTTTCTCTCTAGGTGGTAAGATTTCGTATGCGACAACAGGACGTTGAGGTTTTTTTATTTTATCACGTATTCTCATGTAACACTCTCATTTTTTAATACACTAAAATATTTTGCTTTCGGATGGGAAAAATACCATCCACAGACTGATGCCGCTGGAAACATTGCTCTGGATTCAGTTAGTTGAACTCCAATATTATCACGCACACTCAATAATTGCCATATTTTATCTTTTTCTTTATGGTCTGGACATGCTGGATATCCAGGAGCAGGACGAATCCCTATATATTTTCCTTTTAATAGTTCATCGAGAATAAGGTCTTCATTTTCAGCATAACCCCAATGCTCTTTTCTAACTTTTTCATGTAACCATTCTGCAGCTGCTTCAGCAAACCGGTCAGCTATAACTTTTACCATGATCGCATTATAATCATCATTATCTGATTCAAATTGTTTTACTATGGATTCAAGACCATATCCTGCCGTTACAACAAACATACCTAAAAAATCACTACCAGAAGGAGACACATAATCAGATAAAGAATAATTTGGACTATTTCCTTTATCAATCATCTGCCTTGGAAATTCAAAAGAAATTTTATTGTTTAATATATGGATCTTCTCATTTTCAGATTTTGCAGGAAAAAAACCATAAACTGCTTTTGCGGTCAATGATTTTGATCCAATAATAGACTTCAATTGGGTCATTGCATCTTCATATACTTTTCTTGCTTCTATTCCTTTTTTGGGATCATCAAGAATAAATGGATAAATTCCCTTGAACTCCCAAGCATGAAAAAATGGCGTCCAGTCAATATAATCTTTCAAGATTTCTATAGGTATCGAATCAATACAATGGACACCCATATTTGAAGGCTTGTATGGACTGTAATCTAAAATTGGTCTTCTCTTTCTAGCTTGATCTAACGATAATAACGGAACATCTTTTTTATTATCATAAAATACGTTTCGAATGGTTTTATACTCTTTTACACTAGAATTAACAAAGTCTGCCTTATGCTCTTTATTCAATAATTTGGCAGCAACACCCACACAACGACTTGCGTCTTGGACATGGAATACATTCGAAGGATACGTTTCTTCGATTTTTACAGCAGTATGTTTCTTACTCGTAGTTGCTCCTCCGATCAATAATGGAATCTTAAAATCAAGACGTTTCATTTCTGATGC
>CAZPHE010000138.1:0-3108 GCA_964586315.1 uncultured bacterium
TGTGGGAACGGGATACATAGAGAATTTGCGACGGCCCAGGGGGGTTAAAGGTGCTCAAAACTGTCACACATTTTGTCACACAGAATGTGTGAAAATGGGCAAATATGGCCTAGGTGATAAACACAAGCCCTTGTTTTAACTTATAATAATTAGGTGAAAATTAGTGGCGTCCCCTAGGGGAGTCGAACCCCTGTTTCCGGCGTGAGAGGCCGGCGAAAACGGCAGAACTCTGCGGGTTTTGGAACTCGATGGACCGCAGGGATACCGCGAAGAACCACGGGGGACCTTAGCGGCACTATTTAGTTCCAAAGCACTACGGCCACAAATTTGGATCGCATAAACCCCCTACTAAATGCAATTCTGAGATTTTAGGCTCGTTTGTTGGTATAATTTTTTCGCCTCTCCAAGCTTTCAAACTAGGCGGCGGGCAAGCAAGTTTCACATGATAAAATCTAGCTTAAAAATTGACGGGATGATTTGGGTTAATTTTTAGGATGGAGAGATCACCGGATGGTTGACGCAATACTGAAAGAACAAAGGGCTGAATCAAAAGGTAGGCTCCATGTTCAACCGCTGTCGCTTCATATCGGCGCAGAAATTTGCGGTGTTGATTTATCACATCCCCTTTCACCCAACGAGATCACGGAAATCTGGGCGCTACTTTTGCAATGGAAAGTAATATTTTTTCGCGATCAACCTCTCGATCACGATCAACATGTCGCCTTGGCGCGGCAATTCGGGAAGCCGACTATAGGACATGCAGTGTATGGCCATGTTGATGGCCATCCCGAAATATATGCACTTTTGAAGGCACGCAAGAAGCCGCGCTACCAAGGCGAAAGAATGGTGACTCCCTGGACCGGCTGGCATACCGATATCACGCCGGCGCACAATCCGCCTGTTGCATCGATTTTGCGCGGTGAGATTGTTCCACCCTATGGTGGCGATACCCAGTTCACCAACCTAGCCACCGCATATAATGGCTTATCCGCGACAATGCGCACATTTCTGGATGGGCTTCGTGGCATTCACCGGTTCGCGCCGCCTCCCGAGGTTGCGACATCGAAAGAATATAGTGATCAGGTGCAAAGCAGGCCGCTTGTCAGCGAGCATCCCCTTATTCGGGTGCATCCGGAGACAGGCGAGCGCGTGCTCTTTGTCAGCCCCATGTTTCTCAAATTGATTGTGGGGTTGTCTCCCCGGGAGAGTCAGAAACTGCTCGAGTTGTTGTGGGAACATTCAATTCGCCCCGAATATACGGTTCGGTTCAAGTGGGAGCCGGGCAGCCTCGCCATTTGGGATAACCGCGCCACGGCGCATCTGGCGCCGGTGGACATTCGGGCCAGCGAATTCGACCGTCTATTCTATCGGGTCACGCTTGTCGGGGACGTTCCCGTAGGCGTTGACGGATCGCCTTCAACGTCAATCGAGGGCGATCCGATATTGGCGATTTAGGCATCTGCAATACGGGAGATGGTTCCCAATGATTTGCGGCGGCTTGCGTAGACATGGCACTCCCCAAGTCTGCAATAGGCTATCAAGCGAACTCACGGCGTTCCGAATTGACTTCCGCAGTTCCCTCAACAGGCGACATGCGCTTGGCGATGTCGGCTATCCGCTGATTTACGTCTGCTTGTTGTCCAGCTCTCGTTACACGACAGGGTTTCTGTGACCCATCCTAACCTGCACCGGCCGTGCGCACCGCCGATCATGCCATGTTGCGTGACGTGCCTAGCAATCTCAATCGTGGGCCAGCGTGCTTGGCTGAATGTTTCCAACGCCGCCGCGATCGCGTTATATGAGATCATTCGAATCCAACCTTCCACGGATAGCGAAGTATGATCGAGATCCAACCGGGATTGTTCGATATCCCGGGAGACGTAACTTATTTGAACTGCGCCTCGCAGACGCCGCTGTTGCGCCAAGCCGTCGTAGCGAGCAAAACCGCCATAGCCCGACGGACGCGGCCCTGGGAATACACCTTGAAAGAATCTTGGGCTGAGGTGGAGCGGGTCCGCCTCCTGTTCGGGACGCTGATTGGCGCGGCTGCGACGGATATCGCTATCATCCCCTCAACTGGCTACGGTGTCGCGATCGGAGCGCAGAACCTGCCACTGGCGCGCGGCCAGAGCATCATTGTCTTGGAAGAACAGTTCCCCTCCAATTATCACGCTTGGCGGGTCCTGGCGGCGGATCGTAGCGCACGCCTTTGCGAAGTCGCACGGCCAGCCGACGGCGATTGGACTGCGGCTGTACTGGAGCATATCGATACGGATACGGCGATTACCGCCCTGCCGCCGTGCCATTGGACCGACGGCGGACGCCTCAATCTCGACGTAATCGGCGCCCGCTGCCGCGACGTTGGCGCGGCATTCGTGGTCGATGCGACACAATTTGCCGGTGCGGCGCCGCTCGATATCGCTGCACTGCAACCGGATTACCTGTTTTGTTCAGCTTATAAATGGCTGCTTTGCCCGTACTCATTGGCCTTTATGTACGCCGCCCCTCGCCACCATCAGGGGCGGCCTGTCGAACACCGCACCGACAACTATGCCCCCGGCGCGGGCCGTTTCGACATGTCTATTCGCTATAACTACCTGACCATGGCGATGGCGGAAGCCGCGCTGACGCAGGTGCAAGAGTGGGGTCCGGCGCAAATTCAGGCCAGCCTGTCGCCGTTGATCGACCGCCTGGCCGAAGGCGCGCTGGAACGCGGCTTACACGTTCCGCCCGCAGCGCACAGGGTCGGCCATTATATCGGTTTTCGCAGCGACACCCCGCCGCCGCCCGATCTCGATCAGCGCTGTGCCGCCGACGGCGTACATTTCGCGCTTCGCCGGGGCGCCATCCGCATCAGCCCCTATCTTTTCACCCGCGAGGCCGATGTAGACCGCTTTTTCGCCGTATACGACCGCCATCGCTCCGATTAGGAACAGATCGCACGCTCAAAATCCAACGGCATTGTTTCGACATCCGCTGCTGATTCGCTTCGCAGGTGTTCTTTTAGATATCGATCACGCAGTGTCTTGATGGCCAGGCCGTTTGGAGAAAACCGAGGAACCTAATACCTTCGCTAAAAGTGAAGTCACAGGAGATCCCCATGTCCGA
>CAZPHE010000139.1:0-3075 GCA_964586315.1 uncultured bacterium
TTTCTCCTGAACCGTGACCTTTTGGATAAACGACTAAAATAGTTTTACCATCTTCTAGGAGTGTAGTAGATGGATGACCTAAATAAACACCACTTTCCTTATCTACAACAACTTGGATATTTTTTTGATTGTTAAGATCTACAATGGGAACACGATAAAAATCATCACTTTGGGCAAAGACTATGAAAGAAAAGGATAATAAAAGATAAAAATAATTCATTTTATATCTAATACACATCGAAACCCTTGAACATCCTGAAACCATTCTACATCTGGTACATTGGACTCTCGATTATACACTCTTAATCCTTTATGCCAACTATACCAATGACCACCTCTTGTCACTTTTTCAGTGCCCATATCAGGTCCTTGAGGATTATTTTTAGGGGAGATTTTATAATAATCACTTTGGTACCAATCTTGACACCACTCTGCCACATTGCCAGCCATATCATATAATCCATATCCATTAGCTTTAAAACTTCCAACCGGTGATGCACTATATTTCCATTTGTCCTTACTTTCTTTTATTTGAGTATGACTTTTTCCATATTCATCGTCATCTTTCCAATATTTATGAAAATTAGCATCATTTTTTGTGATAATATTACCCCAAGGATATCGTTTATCGTTTAATCCACCTCTAGCAGCATATTCCCATTCTGCTTCAGTAGGTAATCTTTTACCAGACCATTTAGCAAATGCTGATGCGTCATACCAATTTACATCAACCATTGGATGTTTATCTGTTGGAGAAACATAATATTTACACCATAAATCCCAATTAAATTTATACCCAGTTTCTTTCAAAAATTTTTTAAAGTCACCAACAGTAACTTCATATTTATCCATATAAAAACTATCAATTTTTACAATATGTCCCGGAAAATTATCATAGCTTGGTTTTCCATCTGAACGACCCATTGTAAATGTTCCACCTGGGATTAAAACCATTCTATTTTCATATTTTATTTTTATTGACTGTCCACCAATAATATTCATTATAAGAGAAATGAAAAAAATTGTTTTGGTTATGAATTTTTTATTGATAGTTAAATATCAAAGGTAGAATAAAGAATACTATAGCTGACCATGCAACATACACTGATAAGTAATCTACAACTTTTATTTTTGTAGTTTGAATATTTGACTTTCCCTGAAAAAGATGAATATGGGAAAACAATAGACGAAACAAATGAATAAAAACAATAATGTTTAATCCAATAACTACAAACCTATTGGGTGATATCCCAAATTCAAATAAACGAAACAGAATAGCTGCTAAAGCAAGTGCATTAATTGAAATTGTAATAACAAGTAACAAAGTATTTATGCCATCCTCATACAAAGATAGTTTCTCACCATCTCGACTGATAATTGATAAGGATACGATCGCGAGTACCAATATCAAAAAAGCATTAAATATGATCAAAAATTCTCGATCATTAAAAGGAGTTTTACCATTTGCAATCATCACAATCACATAAAATAGAGCAAGCATTGTAAATAAGGGTGCAAAAACTTTTGCCAAAAGACTTGCTATGTATATCCTATCTTTAAAGAAATAATCAAAAAGAAAAGCAGAGCAGATGGGAATGGAAACAGTTCCCAACAACCCTACATTAAGCATATACCAATCCTCAACATCAATTCCCACCAAGTCAAACATTCCAACAGTAAAAAGAGTAAAAACACCACCCCCAAGAAAAAGTAAAACACAAATTATGAATAATTCCCCACACATTCTTATAAAACTAATACGATTGCTTATATTAGATAAGTTATTACCCAAATATGAGATACCAAATAAGCTTAGACCAATTGGAATTAAATGTAGTATAGACATCATTGCCGAATCAGAATTATCAATATTTGGCAATAAAGATCCATATGTTGTTACAACTAAAGCACTTCCAACAATAATTAATGTGTTACGTGAATTAAATTTGAGAAATTGATAGTAAGCTGCTAAAGATAAAAATAGTGTAACAGGTAAAAAGCGAGGATAAAACCATTCTGGATCTAAAAAGAAATTAGGCAGTCGCAAAAATAAAAAGGCAATAATACAAATCAATGAGATGTTAAATAATGTTTGAAAAGGAATTTTATTCAGTTTGTTGGATTCGAATCTGGCTTTCCAAAATTGTAAAATCTTAGATTCGGGTTTTTCTTCAGCTAATTCAAATATTGCGCTTTTAAAAATGTTTTTATTCGAACGATATAACTTTTCAAGTTTCAATGGATCATTTAGTTGATCCATTATCTCTTTTTTAATCATATTTGAATTCAATAGAAAATCAAAATTGGTTTGTTAAATTTAAAGCAAGGTTAAAAGCTAAGGTCAATTTATTGTTTTTTATTCATTTCCTTAATTTTTTTGCGAATTATTTTTTTGTTTCCACTTCTGTAGTCATCATTATATGGTATTTTAATTACATGATTTTCACCATCATCTGAAGTCCATTTTATTTCATTATTATTTTCTACAAATTTTGTAGCATTTATAGGTTTTCCATTTAGAGTGACATGCATAACGGTATCCCCATTGACAATTTCTTTTATAACATCTACTTCCATCTTTTTAAATCCATTATTTTGAAAATCATCGAAATCTTCGTTGCCAATAAATACAAATTCATCTTTTACAGAGCCACGATCAAAATGCACAGTCTCTAAATAAGTAAATCCTAATATGGTTATAACAAAGAGAGATAAATATTTCCATAATAATTCGAGTTTTTCTTTATTATTCATTATCCAATCCTTTAATTGAAAATTATTATTATTTAAATCTATAGATTAATTTAAATATATTATTAAAACTAATAAGGGAGTATAACATGAAAAAAACAACTATTATTATTTTATTACTTGTTTTTATAAATAATCTTTTATTCGCTGGAGACAAAGAAGATATTGTTAAACAAATAAAAAATCAGTGGGTTGATTTTTCAAATAAAAAGATGGATTCATCTTTAATTAATCCAAATGGAGTATGGCAGGCAAGATCTGATGGTGGCTTGTGGGATTTTCAATCTCCAAAGGAAATCAAATCACAAATTGAAGATTCACCTA
>CAZPHE010000140.1:0-3039 GCA_964586315.1 uncultured bacterium
TCTGGGAAAGTTTTTTTATATTTTTTTAAAATTCTATTTGCGTCATCAACAGATGATGATTCATAAACTTGGAGTCTAAAACCATCTTGTGTTTTTATTTTAATATTTTTTATAGAATCAATAATTCCTAATTCTGATATACCAAAAATTTTATCTAGAACTTTTGGCGTTTTAGGTATTGGATCTCTAACCGTTTTCATATTAAACCAAAATAATGAATCTTGTCCATTCAATACAGTGGCTAGAAGAATTAATAAAAATAAGGTTTTCATTGTAAGTATCTAACAGATTCTGATTGCACCCAACCTTTTTTACCATCAATTAATATTATCTCGATCCAATCATTTTGAGAACTAGAAATATCTGCAATATTTCCTTCATTGATTTTAAAAAGAATTGTATTATTACCGTAAAATGGACCAGAATATGCATTAACACCATTTGCAATAATAATAGCTGTATTCTCTTGCTTCAACTGTAAATATTTATCCAATACAATTCCATGAATACTAATTGTAGTAATGATTACAAGTGTAAAGATTATTTGCAAAATCTAATAATCTGAAGTCATGGTATCTTGGAGCTGATTACAAGTGTAAAGATTATTTGCAAAACCTTATTTTGCATAAATCCTATCTGAAAAGTAAAAACTAGAATCGCTTGAATAAGTAGGAAAATACTTCCAAATAATATCCATTCACTTAATGTAAAATAAGATTTTATATATCTATAAAATTTTAAAATAAAAAATGTAGGTGGTAATTCAATACGATCAATACTTTTTGCTTTTGCAACCGCAAGATTATGTTTTGCATCTTTATCTCTTGGATTTATTCTAAGTGCATTCATATATGCCCAAATTGACTGACCAATATAATTCAAACGATAATAAGCATTGCCTAGATTATAATAAAGATTACTATTTTCATATTCTAATTCTAATATTGATTCATAAGCTTGAATTGCATCTTCGTATTCTTTTTCAATCATAGCTTGATTACCTTGTGAAAATAAATTATCATAAATATCACATACACCTATAGAAGTGATTAATAAAATATAAATATATTTTTTCATCTAAGTTCTTTATCTAATCGTTTTAACAGATCAGAAATTTCACCTAAAATTATTTCTTTTTTTAGAATGTTTTCAGGAGAGAACCTTCCTGCATCACATAACTGTAAAATTTCTACTATTTCTTTTATTAAATCTTTTTCTATCAGACCTGTCAAAACCTTTTCTACACTAACAGGGTCTAGATTATGAGATTTCAAAAGCAGCTTATTTTTTAGATAAAAATAAACAGCATTACTTGCGGTTTCAAATGGATCATTATCAATTTTTTTTAAAAGTTTTAAACTCTCTCTCAAAGAGCCCCGAACCTGTCGAGCATCTGCAGTGGATAACATATATCCAGTATATTTTGATAAAAATAATGGTAAAACAAAAATAAAAATAGAAGTAGAATAAAAAATAATTGCAAAATTGATCTGTTGCTTTTTTGGATTCCAAATATATTTTTGTTCGGTATGAATGAACCGAATATCTTGTCCAATCAATTCTATTTCACGTTTTGTCAAACCAGAATTAGATGATATTTCTTTATCGTTAGGAAGAATATTTATAACATGTGGTTTTGTTTGAATACGCATCCAAGAAGACGATTGTGGTTCAAAATATGACATTTGAATACGAGGAATTGTAATGAGGCCATCTTTTCTAGGTATAAGTATATATTCCCATGTTTGTAATCCTGTCAATGCATTCCTAAATGCATCTTTTTTAAAATTATCGGTTGGAGGAAAAACTTCTAATCCATTAGGAAATTCTATTTCTGGTAATGCAAAAAGACCAATATTACCAGTCCCATTTAGTGAAATAGTAAAAGTAAAACCTTCATTTACTTTGGCTTCTTTTTCATCTATACTAGAAAATAAATTAAAATTACCCACAGCACCACTAAAATCAAATGGACGTGGTTCAGGGAAGGATTTTATAGTAATATTTTTTTCTTTTGATTTTAGGATTCTTGTTTTGGTTTCTGAAAAAAATGAATCAAAAAATGGGTCAAAAAAAGGATCTTTTCTTTTTTTCTTTTTGATTTCTAACTGTGTATTTACTATTACAGAAGGAATGGCATGTTTATCAGAAGGTATAGGAAAAAGTGCTCTTTGTCCAAGATTGGCGACATGATATTTAATGCCATTTATCACCTCTTGCTGAGCTTGGTATTGTAATCGTTTAGGTGTAAATATTTCTTCTACCCAAAATCCTTTAAAATCTGGCATTTCAAATTGATCAATATTTACAATTTTTAAATCAACCTGTTTATACAGTTTATAGGTTAAACTGATCTGTTCTCCTAGATATACTTTTTCTTTATCCAAATCTGCAAAAATAAAAATAGATTCATCATCATTCATACCAGTTTTAACAACTTGTATTGGTATTGCTTTACTTCTAAAGTTTTTACTTCCAACATTACCTTTTAAAACAGGTATAACAAGCCTGCCACTACGCTTTGGAGCTAGGTTCCAAGTAAGCGTTTTTGTACTAGTCATTTTACCATTAATCCATTGGATATTTGTTTGCTGAAAGGGACCACTTAAAATCTCAAAATCTTTGTTTAAAGGATTTAAATCAACTTTCGCAAAATCATCTCCTCCTGTAACCTCTATATTTAAAGAAAATAAATCTCCTTCTTCTAATTTATTTTTATCTACAGATATTTGTACTGTTTGCGAAAATAAAACAGATAATATCATTATCATTAATAGAAAATATTTTACCAATCTTTTTCCAATTTTCGATTTTTAGATTTTTTTATTATGCGTTTTTGATTGATCTGTTCCAAATCTTTCAAAGCGTTTAATATAGCTTCTGCTTGAACTTGTTGATCGGATTTTTGCTGCATATTATTACTAATTTGCTGTTGATCCTGCTCTTGATCCTGCTCTTGATCCTGCTGTTGCTTAATGTTATTCAATATTTAAAAATTAATTTTTTCATCTTGATGATAATGTTCTTGTTCAATAGCTT
>CAZPHE010000141.1:0-3016 GCA_964586315.1 uncultured bacterium
CGATCATGGACCCACAATAAGACTCAAAAATATCCGCTCCCAAACCTGCAGTATCGCCTACACAGTCTCCCACGTTATCGGCAATAACTCCTGGGTTTCTTGGATCATCTTCGGGTATTCCCGCTTCTACTTTACCAACTAAATCTGCCCCAACATCAGCAGCTTTTGTATAGATACCACCACCAACGCGTGCAAACAAAGCAATGGAAGACGCACCTAAAGAAAAGCCAGAAATAACATTCAATACTACATTAATGCTTTCTTTATCCGAACCAAAAATATTTGTATAAAATATAAAAAGACCGCCAAGACCTAAAACACCCAGACCAACAACACTCAACCCCATCACAGAACCACCACTAAAAGCAACATTTAAAGCAGATGCTAATCCTTCACGCGCTGCGTTAGTTGTGCGGTTGTTGGCTTTAGTGGCAACTTTCATGCCAAAAAACCCAGCCAAACCAGATGCTATAGCACCTACAATAAATGATAAAGAAATCAATGCGCTGGAATCATCTCTCCCATTATTAGCCAATCCAAGTAATATAGCAACCACAATTACAAATATAGTCAATACTCTATATTCTGCTTTTAGAAAAGCCATTGCACCTTCGGAAATATTTCTACCAATAATTTTCATTCGATCAGTTCCTTCATCTTGATCTTCAATCCAACTGGTTTTCCAAAAAGAAAAACCCAAACCAACAATCGCAGCACCTATAACAAATATTAAATTAGAACTCATAGATTTAATATCTCCTTATTTATGAATTAAATTGATTCATAGTAGGGTTTAATCCCCTTACCATAATATTTTGTAACGCATCCGCAGCACACTTGACCATTGCTATAACTTCTCCAATATCATTTGGTCGAAACGGTTTTAGAACATAATCCTCTGCAGGGCGAATCTGTTCATTGGTAGCGATACCTAATCGAATTCTTGGAAATTGATTAGATTCAAGATGATATATAATATTTTGCATACCACGATGACATCCATCGCCGCCTTTTGGACGAATTCGAATGGTTCCCAATGGCAAATCTACATCATCTACCACAACATAAATATCTGTGAGTAAAATATCCCAACGATAGATAAGATCTTTAATAGCATTTCCACTATGGTTCATTCCAGTAGTTGGCTTTACTAATAACATTTTTCTTCGAGTATGTTGTGCAAATAAATAATCACCTTTCCCCGGCTGAAACAAAAGGTTTTGCCTCTTTGCAAATTCATCTAAGACCCAAAAACCTGCATTGTGTTTTGTATTTGCATATGCCGGACCAATATTACCTAAGCCAATAAAGGCTATCATGACTCTCCAGATGATTCATCATCTTTAGAACCTGCATCATCTGTTTGATCTAACTCTGCATCTTCTTTTGCTTCATCATCTTCACCAATTCCATCTTCCTCTATATCCTCTAGCTCCGGTTCTTCTTCAGCAGCAGGAGGAGTAACTGATACAACATTCAGAGAAAGATCTGAGACAATCTCAATATCTTCATTATCAAGTTTGATATCTGCTACACTTTTTGCAGCATTCAACTCCAGATCTTCAATATCCAATTCGATTTGTTCAGGAACATCCGTGGGATAACAACTGATTTCTATTTGATTTAATGATTGAGATAGAACTCCACCTGATTTCACACCAATTGGTTCACCTATAAATTCTAAAGGTACTGAGATAGTCATTTTTTCAGATCTGCGAACTCGCATAAGATCAATATGAATAATTTCATCGGTTACCGGATGGTACTGCACTTCTTTAATCATCGTATATTGTTTTTTATTTTTTTGCTTAATCTCAAAAATACGTTGTCCGGAATTCATAGCATGAAAAAGAATTGATTTATCAATTGATATATTGATATTTTGTTCTCCTGCATAATATAAAACACCTGGGATTAATCCTTGACGTCGTAAAATCTTTGAGCCTCTAGTGCGTGTTGCAGTTCTATTCTCAATATTTAATTTGTAGTATGATGCCATCTATTCCCTCTCTTTGTTAAAATTCAAATAAAGCACTTACAGATTGCCCATTATGAATACGGTTCACCGCTTCACCAAAAACCTTTCCAACTGATACAATTTCCATTTTCTCAAAATGATTATGATATGGAAAAGATATTGTATCTGTAATGATTATTTTTTTTATCTTCGATTCACGCAATCTATCAATCGCTGATCCTGAAAGTACGCCATGAGTCGCAACGACAGTAACTGATTTTGCTCCTTCATTCATCGCAGAATTCGCTGCATTCACTATTGTTCCTGCTGTATCAATCATGTCATCAATAATTAAAACATCCATATCTTTCATTTCGCCAATTAAATGATTGACTTCTGCTTGATTTGGAGCAAAACGTCGTTTATCAATAAGAGCAAAATGCATACCTAAGTTTTTGGCATAACCTTGGCTCATTGTAACAGAGCCTATATCTGGTGCTAAAACAACTGTATTTGCAGGGTCAAGGTTTTCCTTTTTAATGGCAGAAAATAAAACAGAACGGCTATAAAGGTTATCTAATGGAATTTTAGCAAATCCTTGTATTTGAGTTGAATGGAGATCCATTGTTATTATCCTATTTGCTCCCATTGTTGTTAAGATATCTATTAACACTCGAGATGATATAGGAACCCGAGGTTGATCTTTACGATCTTGTCTACCATAACCAAAATATGGCATTATAACAGTCACTTTATCCGCCGATGCTCTTATAGCAGCATCAATCATAAGAGCAAGCTCCATAATATTTTCTGAAGGACTATTAGTTGATTGAATTATATAAACATCATATCCTCTTATGTTTTCTTCATACTTTACCCATATTTCACCATCAGAAAAAGTTCGAATGGAAATTTTCCCTAGTTGAACTTGTAAAAAAGTTGCTATCTTCTTAGAAAGTTCTGGGTTACTCCTTCCAGAAAAAATCTTTAATTTTTTTTCTACCATAAATTTTTAATATATTTTAATGCTGGGGCGCAGGGATTCGAACCCCAACTGCC
>CAZPHE010000142.1:0-3005 GCA_964586315.1 uncultured bacterium
GGAATTGGAAGCTATCAATCCCCACATTCGTGGGGTTTTTTGTTTGTGGGATGATGGGTAGATTTTGATGAGGGGATTATTATAAGAAAGTTTTATTAAGAACCATGTTAGTCAATATTGAAAAAGTAAGTTATAATAATAAAAAGGATATACGCATTCTTGAAATTGTTCTTACTAATTGGTTCAAAAATCCAAAAGAACTAAATCTAATTGAACCACGGATGAAATATCCTTTCAATTTTAAAAAATGGGTTGCAATGACTTATTTAAATTCAAATATAAACTGTTTTATTTTAAAAAAAAATAAATGGATAGTTGGTATAGGAAATATTATTTTTAATGAAGATAAAAAATTGGCTCGTGCATTACATATATTTATCGATGAAAAATGTCGCCAAAAAGGATTAGGTACAAAAATGCTTAAACATCTGGAATCATTAGCCAGAGATAAGAAGATGAAGATATTAACTTTGAAAGTAACTCCGAAAAATGAGCCAGCAAAATATTTATATGAAAAAATGGGTTTTAAAAAAAATAATAATTCAGTAGAAAAACTACTTAATTCTAATACAGCTAATAATGCAGCAACTAACCGTCAAAAATTTTAAGAGTAAAAATATATTCATAATTAACTTTTTTAATTATTTAGGATTATGGGGGAAACCATCATGAAAAAAAGAAATTATATAAACTTCTTACTTTTCATAATCAATATCACCTTACAAGGAGGACGTTCTATAACCAAAGAAGATATTGTAAACCTCCGATATGTTTCATCGCCAGCCATGAGTCCAAAAGGCAACAACCTTTGCTATGTTTTGTCAGTACCTCGTATGGATGATGAAAAACCAGGACCCCATCACACTCAGATATGGGTTAATAAAGCCAATGATCAAGGTTCAATACAATTTACTTCTTCTGCGTATGATTCTTATTTTCCACAATGGACAAGTGATGGTACAGGAATCACATTTTTATCAAAGCGAAAAGAGTTATCTGAACATACACAGTTGTATTACATACCTATAGATGGAGGAGAGGCAAGCTTATTTCTTGAGCATTCAGCTGGTATCGGTCATTATAGTTGGTCTCCGGATGGTAAATGGTTAGCTTTTTTATCAACCGATACTCTCTCATCTGAAAAGAAAAAAGCCATTGAAAAAGGGTACGATATGCTTATAAAGGATAAATACCATCGTTACCAAAGATTATGGCTTCACAATATTAGTACTGGAAAAACAGAATTGATATTTAAGAACGATATTCATGTACACGATTTTATTTGGTCTGATGATAGTAAGACCATTATTTTTCAGGGAACAAGGACACCAGGTGCTGATCCATCACTAATGGATCGGATATTGTATAGGGTAGAACTCTCAAGAAATCTTCCCAAAAAGATTTTAGATACCCCAGGGAAACTGGGATCCATGGATATATCACCTGATGGGAAAAAATTGGCCTTTTTAGGAGCTATCACTCGTAATGACCCTCTACCACAAACCATATTTATAGTTTCATTCAAGAATCCGAGGAATATATCTTCTCATCTAGGAAATAATGAATCATTTTATGATCTACAGTGGATTGATGATCAAACAATTCTTTCACGATCTGTACGTGGTACAAAGACTATATTATCTTTGGTCAAGTATAATGATGAAAGCGATAAGAAAAATCTATTCCAAAAAGATATCTATTCTCCAAATTATATCGTTTCTTCTGCAACATTTCACTCTCAATCAAACCAGCTTCTTATTGTTGGTAATTCGAAACAACATCCCAACGAATTATTTGTAAAAGATCTTTTAAAGGATAACCTTATCAAAATTACAACATCGAATCCCTTTTTAAGTGAATTGAATTTAGCAAATCAAGAGACCATTAGTTGGAATTCTTTGGATGGTATGAGTATACAGGGTGTGATGACTTATCCCATTAGATATAATAAAGGTGTAAGGTATCCACTTATCCTTCAGATACATGGAGGTCCTGAGGGTGTGACCCTTGATGGTTGGAATACAAGTACCGGATATCCAGTTCAACTTTTAGCTTCAGAAGGATATGTTGTTTTACAACCTAATTACCGTGGTAGTGGATCTAGAGGTGTTGAATTTTCAAAAAGTGACCATAATGACTTAGGAGGCATGGAATTCCAAGACGTATTACATGGTATAGACCATCTGATAAATAACGGTATAGTACACCCTGATAAAATTGGTACAGGAGGATGGTCTTATGGAGGATATTTTTCTGCTATAGGTGCTACCACCTATAGCTATAGGTTCAAGGCATCCATGGTTGGTGCAGGTCTTACGAATATGATCAGCTTTATGGGTACAACCGACATCCCTTATGAAATGTCCATTGTACATTGGAATTCATGGTGGTTCGATGAAATGGAACTCCACTGGGATCGTTCACCTCTCGCACACATAAATAAGGCCAATACCCCTACTTTGATCATACATGGGATGAAAGATGATAGAGTGCATCCTGAGCAAGGTTTAGAACTTTACCAAGCACTTAAGATTAAAGGAGTTGACACGGAATTAGTCTTCTATCCTAGGGAACCCCACGGTCTTACAGAACGTGCTCATCAACTAGATTACATTGAGCGTTTAGTTGGATGGTATAATAAATATGTAAAATAGCACTTTTAGAGTTTCTATTTTATATACTATCATTCATATTATCAAAGTTTCGTACTTCTTCTTAACGAATAAAGATTTTTCTGCCTAGAAACCTTTGCCCCACTTATTCCAAAAAGACATTATAAGCAGCAAGTTTTAGGTTATATGCACCATTATTAAAATATCAAACCCCACATTCGTGGGGTTTTTTGTTTGTGGGAGGATGGTTAGATTGAACTGTGCCAAAAATAATACGAAAGATAATCCACATCGATATGGATGCATTCTATTCTTCTGTTGAACAAATGGATAATCCAAATATTAAAGGGAAACCAGTAGCTGTTGGTGGCAGTAAAGAAAGGGGAGTAGTCG
>CAZPHE010000143.1:0-2937 GCA_964586315.1 uncultured bacterium
TTACATATAATCTTTACAATGCTTTCCCCAACCCATTCAATCCTGTCACAACACTCCATTATGATTTGCCAGAAGATGCCTTGATCAATATCACTATTTACGATATGATGGGTAGGCTTGTTAACAATCTGGTTAGCAGTATGCAAAATGCAGGCTACAAATCAGTTCAATGGAATGCCACCAACAATGCGGGTCAGCCAGTATCAGCAGGGCTTTACCTTTACACGATACAGGCGGGAGACTTCAGGCAGACCAAGAAAATGGTACTGCTGAAATAATAAATATATTTCTACATCAAGCCCCACATTCGTGGGGTTTTTTGTTTGTGAGATGATAGGTAGATTTGGGTATGGATTCATCATCAATGGAAATATTACTCATAATATCAAAATTTTTAACTTTTGTTATTTTTTAGCTACATTTGTCTTTCTAATTATTATTCTCAATTATCTATTTACAAATGTTCCAAAAACAGTAAAAAAGAACATATCAATAGTAAAAAAGAACATATCTCATTTAGGAGGGGTTGTGAGTGATATTTCGAAAAAGAGTATCTTAAAAAAATCCTCTAACTTAGCTGATTCATCTGCTGAAAAACTGAAAGCACTCAATAAGTTAAAGGAAGATGGTTTAATTACAGAAGAAGAGTATAAAAAGAAGAGAGAAAGTCTCTTAGAAAATATGTTTTAATAACATCTCAGCATTTAAGAAAGATTGAATATGAATGATATTGATATAGAAGTAGAGAAGTTTCTACATCAGATTTAAATTATATTGGTGAAGAAATCATTCTCAAAACAATTGGGTTCTACTCTTGCCCACATTCAAGACCTAACTATATACAGTTATATTAATATTTTACTACTTGCACACTGTCGACAAGCTGCAAAGCCAAGCTCTTCCAGCAATCTCCCCTCCATTTTAATATCCGGATTTAATTTAGCACGATAGTAATGAATCAAATCCTGCTGTAAAGGTTTTTTAAATATTTCATCATAATCTTTAAGTAATTCTTTGACTTCATCATCACTATAAGTCGTATTATTTCCCCATATTTCATCTTTATAGGCCATATAGGTCTTTCTACTAAAAGCCTTTAGTATTTCAGTGTTTTTTTCTGACTGATAATAAAATCTACCAGCTTGTTTTATTCGCTTATCTATAGCCTCCTCTATTTCTGTTATTGTTCTGTTCTCCATCTCTACAGCACCAGAATTCCCAATATTGATGGCTTTGACATTTGTAGTTATACCCCATCTCATTTGCAATCTAGCTACAAATATATCAGGAGCTTCTTTACAAAGGTGTTCAACTGTTTTAAACCACTCCCTGAATTCATTAACGGCTACTTTACCTTTTTGTCTAATATCTGGAGGTATTTTAAAATTTTCATAATCAGACCTAAGACGATTACACTCTATATTTTCATGATATGAAGGCGTATTACCTTCATAAACCATAGTTAATGTATCTTCACCTTTTCTTGGTACGTAAGTCTCAGCAAAAAAAAGGTCGGAATCTTCAAATAATTCATAAACAGTCAATAAACGCTTTTTTTCAAATTCACTTAAAAAATAAATCGGGTTTTTGTACAGTTCTCTACTACCATCAATAACTTTTAAGTCAGTTTGGTAGATAATGCTCATCATATTTGATAAAGTGATATAACTCATAATTATTATTTATTACCAGGATTCATAATCACTCTTCTTTGCTTTTATCAACAGATTTTTCATCTTCTTTGTCCACTTCAGATAACAGTCTCGTTTGATGCCGCAACACTTCGTTTAAGAGTCCCTTGGTCATGGCTAAATCACGCTTAAACAGAACCCACCAATTCGTAATAATATCATTTTTGCATTTATTTGGATTGATGTCCTTCAAATCGTATAGCATAAATCCACCGTCATAATAATCAATTGTATCAATGTCTTTGTTACTTTCTCCTAAAATTCCGATAGGAGGTTGAATGTCTGACCCTGAATGAAAATGCATAAGACCGTCTGTTGTATTATCTTCTGTTGCACCACCCATAGTAGTAGCATTGTTCACTTCATCTACAGTCATGCTAAAATAAAATCGTTTAAAATATGAGTAATACTGCTTACCCACCACTTTCTTTAAAATGGCATCAGGCCCTTTAAGAATTTTATGGCTTGGTTTATATGGTACAGCTGGATTAACCACTTTATCGATTTCATTTAATTCCCACAGAATGTCCGTCAAATTATCTGCAACCCTTTGATTGCTTTTAATATTAAAAGTGTAGTCTATGACGTAATCTGAATACCTTTCAAAGCCAAGCATATCACCATGAGCCTCTTCAGCTGGACTTGGGAAATATTCTTCGCCAGAAGCCTCATCGCGAAATCCATAATATTTATACATTTCGTCATACCATGAATAATTATTGAATAATTTTTCTCCGCACCCTAAACAATGTTTTTGATTAGGCTGCTGGATTGCTCTTTTACAGCTTTTACATTCGATTAATAATTTATAGCCTGTATCCGGGTCAAATTTATTTTCCTCCCCAGAACTTTCAACCAATGGATATGATTTCATTCTTGTTTTTATATCGCCTGAGTTCTCGATATGGACTACGCACTCTGTTTGAGAAAATGCATATTCGCTTTTTGCAGTTAAATTTCTAGGTGTTTCCCAATCTGTTCCTTCAATTAGTTCATCAAAAGAAACCTCAAGCCCTTGCGCCATTCGTCGTAGTACCGTTTCGGCTGGATTTTTATTGATACCATGTTCAATTTGACTGACCAACGATTGGTTTGAGTATATAGAGTCTTGGCTTAAGTTTTTTTCGGTTCTGATTTGTTTTATTTTTTCACCGATAGTCATAATAGTTATCCTTTAGTTAAGTTAATATTTTAGTAAATAGTTATAAGAGTATTATTTTTTACAACCATTTGATGAAATTTTGAA
>CAZPHE010000144.1:0-2926 GCA_964586315.1 uncultured bacterium
TTGCAGCTATAGACATCATTGTTTTATATGGCATATAAACTCCTTAATAATTGTTAAGATTATAGATTTAAATACTTTTGATAAGTATGTTATTCTTATTTATAATCCAAATCTACAAATAATTACCCTACTATAGGGATGTATCTACAAGCAAAAATCTTTGGATTTTTTCTCTGTTTATAGTGGAGGGGGTGTAAGTGTATAAAATTTTTAAATTTTAAAAGCAAGATGGTAAATTTAATATACTGTTAAAATGTATTTTAGCTGAATTAAAAAATTCTTTGATGTTTGTACAAAACAAGTAGGTTCATTGGAAGTCTTTGAAATAATTGTAAACAATAAACTATGTAAAGTTGAATCTGATGCATCAACTCCTTTGCTATGGATTTTAAGGGATCATCTCAATTTAGTTGGTACGAAATACGGTTGTGGTATATCTCAATGTGGTGCATGTACGATTCATTTAGATGGTGAGGCAATTAGGTCATGTGTTTATCCAATATCTGCTGTAGGAAAACAAAAAGTGACTACTATAGAAGGTTTATCAGAGCAAAATGAATATAATTTTGTTCAAAAAGCTTGGATAAATGAAGATGTATCGCAATGTGGATATTGTCAAGCTGGTCAGATAATGACCGCTACAGCTTTACTTGAAAAAAATCTTAAACCTTCTGATGATGAAATTGATACAGCGATGAGTGGTAACATATGCAGGTGCGGAACGTACACAAGGATCAAAAAAGCCATTAAATCTGCATCTTCGCATAAAAATTAATATGGAAATAGTTAATACTAAAATAGGACGAAGATCATTCTTAAGAATTTCAGCAGCGGCAGGTGGAGGTCTTTTAGTTGGCTTTAATTGGTTGCTAAGCTGTAAAATATTGGATTCCAAAAAACCCCAAATATCAATTCCAAAAGATTGGTTTAAAATTAACGGATATATTCGCATTAGTGAAAACGGCATTGTAACTATACTCTCTCCTAACCCTGAAATTGGTCAAAATGTTATGACTTCAATGCCAATGATTGTAGCTGAGGAGCTTGATGTCCCTTGGGAAAATGTAATTGTAAAACAAGGTAAGTTAGATGAAGACTCTTTTAAGAATCCACAATTTGCAGGAGGTAGTTTAAGTATAATGAAAGGATGGGATCCATTAAGAATTGCTGGAGCTGCTGGAAGATATATGCTTATGAAGTCAGCATCTATGAATTGGAATATATCTATCGAAAATTTAATTACTAATGAAGGAGTAATTTTTGATAAGTCAGAAAATAAAAAAATTGGATATGGGGAGGTTGCATCTCAAGCAGTAAATATTAAAGTTCCAAAAAATTTGAAGCTAAAGGAACCTAAACGCTATAAAATTATAGGCACTTCGAAAAATAATGTTGAAGGACCAAAAATTGTAAAAGGAAATAATCTTTTTGGCATTGATTATCAAACTGAAAACATGCTTTTAGCAATGATAGAGCATCCTCCTGCATTTGGTATGGGTATAAAAAGTTTTAACAAAGATGAGATAGTTTCAATGCCTGGTATTATTGATGCGTTTTTAATTGATACCTCGCTTCCAAATCCTAGTTGGGCAGATGTAAATGCTTTTAATGAAATTATTGCAATTGTTGGCAAAAAGACTTGGGATCTTATTCAAGCAAAGAAAAAATTAAAAGTTGATTGGTTGACATTTGATAATCTAGAAAGTTCGGAACTGCATGAAAAAAGATTAAATAAAGACTTGATTGATGGTACAGTATCTGAAAAACGTTTAGATGGTGATCCCAATATTGCTTTCAGAAACGCCTCCAAAATAATAGAAAGATCTTATTCTTGTCCATTTATTGCGCACAACACTCTTGAACCAATGAATTTTTTTGCAAATGTCAAAAAAAACTCTGTTGAGCTTGTGGGTCCTATTCAAACACCAAAAGCTCTGGAGGCTTCTGTTTCAGCTCTCTTAAATATACCAAAAGATAATATTGATGTAAGAATGACAAGGATAGGTGGAGGATTTGGTAGAAGGCTTTATGTTCATTTTGGATTAGAAGCCGCTTTAATATCAAAAAAGATAGGTTCTCCAATCAAACTTATATATAAACGAGAAGATGATATAACTCAAGGTACATTTCGTCCCGCTTATAAATCTGTTTATAAAGCAGCGTTAGATGAGAAAAATAGACTAATTGCACTTTCAATAAAAGGTGTAGGACTGCCAAGCGGACCAATTTTTCCTAACAGATTTCCTGCTGGAGCAATTGATAATTATGAAGCTGAAAATAAATCATCGAACACAAATATTTCTACAGGAGCATGGAGAGCTCCAAAATCAAATTTTACAGCAGGTGCAGAGCAGGCATTTATTGATGAAGTCGCCGAAATTTGTGAAAAAGATCCAATTGATTTTAGACTCGAGTTGTTAAATAGAGTAATTCGCAACCCTGTAGGTGAAAACTTAGATTATGATCCAAAAAGGTTTATAGGAGTATTGAGTTTAGTTAGAGATAAATCTGATTGGGATAATGAAAAAAATAAATTTAAAGGTGTCTCATCTTATTTCTGTCATAACACATATGTTGCTGAGGTTATAGAGATGGTTATAATTGAAAATCAACCTAAAATTAAAAACATTTGGTGTGCTGTAGACTGTGGAATAGTAATAAATAAAAATAGTGCAAAAAATATGATTGAAGGTGGTATAATTGATGGAATAGGACATGCATTGTATAGTAAGTTAAAATTTAAAAATGGAGCGGTAACAAATAATAATTTTGATAAATATAATTTAATAAGACATAATCAGTCACCTGTTAATATTAAAGTATTTTTTGTAGAAAATAAATTATCTCCCACGGGATTGGGAGAGCCAGGTTTACCGCCTTCTATTGGAGCTTTGGCTAACGCATTATACAAAATAACTGGTAAAAG
>CAZPHE010000145.1:0-1359 GCA_964586315.1 uncultured bacterium
CGTTTTCACGACTGAGCTTTATTTAGATAACCGGCGCACCCCAGGCTATCGCCGCATGGAACCACAAATGGCAGAAAATGTTTTATACCAGTACATCAGCGAACACCCTGTGGGTCGGTATTCACGTGCTTATTCACCGGGTACGGCGGCAGTGTTTATTTGTATTGGGGGCAAGGGCTACTCCTACACTTGGCCGCAAGAACTCGGCCCAACCCCTTGGCAGGACGGAAGCAGCGACAAGGTTTTGCGACAAGAATACGATGAAATTAGCATGATATCGGCTGCCCCGATGGAGGGGGACTGGTTCCACCAGCACTTTTCTACAGGAAAAAATCCTTTGAGACTCTTAGGTTGGTATGGCCCAAATAATCACCTCGCCCAACAAGCTGGTATTCCCGGAGAAACTGTTGTTGATCCGGGTATGGTAGACGTTACCTATCCGGGCGGTGCCTCTATACCGTATCATCTTGAAGACCCTCATGTACGGAAGAGTTATGAAGACGCAATTAAAGCCGAAGGGTCAGAAAACAGGATGGAAAATAAGTTCTATGATAAGAATACAACCTATTCTTTCGCCGGCGGCTAGTTAGGGTTAAAAACGTGAACGAAGAGGATGAAGGCGGACGCATAGTCTTTGCTGACACAGAGAGAAATATTCAAAGTGTTGAAAAGACGTCTCTGGTAAGCGTTGGTGTGGATATCGGTTCATCTACGTCGCACCTTGTATTTTCCCGGCTAAAAATGGAACAAAGGGATGGACGGTACATCGCCACAGAACGCCAGGTCATTTACGACTCAGATATCTTTTTAACACCTTACGCCGATGACCTGACGATTGACTCCGAAAAACTTGGTCAATTTATTGCCGGTCAGTACCATTCAGCCCAGCTTTCTCCTGATGACGTCGATACTGGCGCACTAATCCTTACAGGCTTAGCAGTTCGTCGTGAAAATGCCCAAGCAATCGGTGAATTATTTGCCGTGAAAACCGGTAAGTTCGTTTCCGTTTCTGCTGGAGACAAGATGGAAGCTTCCATGGCGGCATATGGGTCTGGAGCTATCGTAAACTCCAGAGAAGTCGGTGTTGTAGTAATGAATGTAGATATCGGCGGCGGTACCACAAAAATTGCAATTTGCGACCAAGGAACAATTATCGGCCAAACCGCCATAGACATAGGCGCACGCCTTATTTCATTCGATAAAAATAATATAGTGACCCGAATTGAGGAAGCAGGACGGCATTTTGCGCACAAAGCAGGCGTAGATATATCTGTAGGCTATAAAATATCTACTGAAGAATGCACCAGAATTTCCGAATATATGGCGGATATACTGATGGAATTAATTAATCTTAAAGGA
>CAZPHE010000145.1:1459-2813 GCA_964586315.1 uncultured bacterium
GACGACACGATGTTGCCCCTGAGAAATATTCCCGTCATCAAACCAGATTTTTTTAAAGACAACCAAGAGATAACACCCTTAACTGTATCAAAAACCATTGAGCGCGCGTTGGAGCGTTTAGATCTGTCTTATACCGAACAACCCGTAGCAATTTGTTTCGACTGGCTTGGTTCAGCCAGCTATCAAAGAATCGATAGTTTTTTGACCGGGATAAAAAATATTTTACCGAAAAAATCACTCAAAAAAAACCCACTAATATTAGTCTGTGAAAGAGATATAGGACGAGTATTTGGGCTTCACGCAGCCGAAGAAATGAAACTCGAAAATCCGATTATTTCCATTGATGGAATCTCCCTGGAAGAATTTGACTATATAGATATTGGAAATATTAGATCAGCCTCTGGCGCTGTCCCGGTTGTTATAAAGTCACTTCTGTTCCCTGGAGACATTCAGTCTGAAAAAACCGCTGCAAGAGTATGACGATTTTCAGGTCTACCCAACACTCTAAGGTTTTACTCTTAATTTTTATATTTTATGTATGCTTAATTGGTATCTTGCTAATAGAACCAATTCCACAAAACCCGAGTTTCCACCTATTTGCCGACACCAGAACCTGTTTTGGAATTTTGAATTTTGGTAACACAATGTCAAATATGGCATTTGCATTCGTTGGTCTTTGGGGCCTGTGGGCTTTGATATCTCCGGGAAACTACGGTCTTTTTAAAACCCAGTGGGAAAAATGGCCGTATATTGTCTTTTTTTCTGGTATATTTTTGGTCAGCATTGGCTCCAGCTACTACCACTGGTCTCCAAACAACGAACGACTATTCTGGGACCGATTGCCAATGACGGTTGCTTTTATGGGATTTTTTACAGCCTGCCTAGCAGATAGGCTTGGGCGGCCAGACTTGATCTCACGTATACTCCCGATAAACCTCGTTCTTGGAGCGGGCAGTGTTGTCTATTGGTCTATCACAGAAGCACAGGGAAATGGTGATTTGAGGTTTTATGGATTTATTCAGTACTTCCCTATTCTTCTACTGCCCATTTTATGCAAACTTTTTCCACAATGGCGCCATACAAACGGCAAATATTTATTTTGGATTGTAGTCTGTTACGGTTTTGCCGTTTTATTAGAACAACTCGACCATTGGCTATACGGGTTGTCCTCAGGACTTATAAGTGGACATACGCTTAAACATCTTTTTGCCGCTTTAGCGGCCTTTTTGGTTATCAGAATGATAACCAGCTCTAAAAGTGAATAAATTTAAGAAGCGTTAGATTTAAAGATCATTTTTTATTTGGTATATCTAGAGCATGAATACACGTCCCTTAAGAAACTGCTGGTACGTTG
>CAZPHE010000146.1:0-2810 GCA_964586315.1 uncultured bacterium
TGAGTAAAGAAAGAGCAGAAGAATTAAAACTGAAACCTATTGCAAAATGGAAGGGATCTGCAGTTGCTGGAGTGGATCCTTCAATTATGGGGATTGGACCAGTTCCATCAACGCAAAAGCTACTGGATAGATTATCATTGGATATAAAAGATATTGGATTGATCGAGATCAATGAAGCATTTGCTGCTCAGACCATAGGTGTAATGAAAGAACTTGAATTGGATCATGAAAAGGTGAATGTAAATGGAGGCGCTATTGCTCTAGGCCATCCATTAGGATGCTCTGGGGCACGTATCTTTACTACACTGTTGCATGCAATGAAAAGGAAAGATGTCAGATATGGACTAGCAACACTTTGTGTAGGCGTAGGACAAGGAATATCTACCGTGGTGGAGTTAATTTAAATGGATAGACCTCTTACAGGGATACGTATTATTGCCTTAGAACAATATATGGCTGGACCCTATTGCTCAATGCTTCTTGCTGATGCTGGTGCAGAAGTGATAAAAATTGAAAGACCTGGAACGGGTGACCCCAGACGCTCTATCCCTCCATTTGCAGAGAAGGATGGAATTAAGAAAGCTGGTGGTTTCATGGCATATAATAGAAATAAAAAAAGTTTATGTTTAAATGTTCGCGACCTTAAAGGTAGATCCGTTTACATGGATCTAATAAAAAAAGCAGATGTGGTTGTTGAAAACTTGAGACCTGGGTCTACAGATAAACTTGGAATTGGATATAATGACCTTAGATCCATCAATCCTAGATTAATCTATGCTGCTATTTCAGGCTTTGGTAGACTAGAAGGATATCGGGGTCCCGAGTCAGATAGACCTGCTTTTGATATTGTTGCAGAGGCAATGAGTGGTATAATGCATTTAGTTGGTTTCGAGGATAAACCCCCATCATGGACCATATACGGGATGGCAGATGTTTATACAGGTCTTTGCACCTGCTTTGCGATCACACAAGCATTATTCCAACGTGAGAGGACTGGAAAAGGTCAATTTGTAGATAGCGCGATGCTAGATACTATGATCTCATTAAATGAACGAATGGCAATGCTTTATACCATGACAGGTGAAGAACCTCACCGAGGACGATTAAAACATCTTTATCCACGCGGTGCATTTAAATGTAAAGATGGATATCTCGCCTTGAATGTTCCTGATGATCTGGTTTGGTCGCGCTTATGCGAAACTATGGAAAGAGTAGATCTGATCCATGATGAGCGCAGTAAAACTGGAACTGACCGTGCAGCAAATAGTGATTTTCTTGGACCAATTATTGAAAAGTGGCTATCGAAGATAAATCGTAGTGACGCTGAAAATATATTGAATAAGAATGGAGTCCCTGTTGGGTCTGTTTATACAGCTAAAGATATATTTCAATCGGAACAAGTTAGATCTAGAAAACTATTAGTGGATATAGAAGATCCTGAAGTTGGAAAATATCAATTTACGCGTGGTCCCGTCATGCTTTCTGAATCACCTGAAATAGAAACTAATCCTGCACCAGATCTTGGCCAAAACACTCATGAGATATTATCATCATTGCTTAAGTACGATGAAAAAAAGATAAGTAACCTTGTAGATTCAAAATGTGTAACAATAAATTCTAAATAATGAAAAAAATTATGCTCCTATTATTATTATTAAGCCTATTGATAGAACCCATATTTGGTGCAAGTTCAAATCCAGTATATGGTGAGAATGGTATGGTAGTATCCACTAGCATGCTGGCCTCTCAAGCAGGTATTGATATATTAAAAAAGGGGGGCAATGCAATAGATGCAGCCGTTGCTGTGGGATTTTCTTTAGCAGTCACCTCATCAAGTAACGGGAATTTAGGTGGTGGTGGATTTCTTGTTGCTTCACTTATTGATGGAACATCTTTTACCCTTGACCATAGAGAGAAAGCTCCTTCAAGTTCTAATAGAGACATGTTCTTAGATGATTCTGGTACTGTAATTCCTGGAATGTCATTGTACTCTCATGCTGGTAGCGGAGTCCCTGGAACTGTGGATGGACTGATACGCGTTCTTAAAGATCATGGTTCAGGTAAAATATCTATTAGGCAAGTTTTAGCACCAGCAATACGTTTAGCAGAAAAAGGATTTTTATTATCTCACTATGAAGCTAGGCGATTTAATGCTTATAAGGCATTTTTTGAGAAGAATGAGGCTGCCACTGATATTTTTATTAGAAAAGATAAAAAGCATTGGAAAGAAAATGATAGATTCATCCAAAGAGACCTATCAAAAACCCTTAAACGAATCGCAAAGTATGGACGAGACGGTTTTTATACTGGACCTGTGGCTAAAATGATAGTAGAGGAAATGAAACGTGGAAATGGACTTATATCAATGGATGATCTTTCTAATTATTCATCAAAATATAGAGATCCTGTGACCGGGTCTTATAAAGGATATGAAGTTATATCAATGGGTCCACCTAGTTCTGGAGGTGCCTTATTGATAAACATGTTAAATATGTTAGAGCTCTATGGGAAAAACAGTCTAGAATGGAATTCTTCTGATTATGTACATATACTAACTGAGATCGAACGCAGGGCTTATGCAGACAGAGCCGAACATATGGGAGACCCTGATTATTGGGATGTGCCTTTGGCAATGTTCAGATCCAAAGAATATGCAAAGCGTCGAACTATTGATATTGACATCAAGAGGGCGACACCTAGTAATCAAGTATATTCTGGGGAACCTGCTGGTTATGAATCTCCTGAAACCACTCATTATTCAGTTGTAGATCAGTGGGGAAATGCAGTAAGTGTAACAACAACTATAAATT
>CAZPHE010000147.1:0-2782 GCA_964586315.1 uncultured bacterium
ATGTTTCAATAAGAATGAACATTCTTGAAATCTTTGCTAGAATGCGTAAAGAAAACAATGTAACCATTTTATTTATTACACATGATTTAGCATCTGCAAGATACCTAGCAGATAGAATTATTGTACTAAAAAAGGGATCAATTATTGAAGAAGGATCCTCTGAAAATTTAATTCAATCCCCTCAAAAAGAATACACGAAGCAGTTAGTCCATGCTGCTTCTCCTGGCTGGCTACAGAATGCTTTTCCCGATAATAAAAAAAAAGGATATGAAATATGATTGACCAACCGAACTTCCCAAAGGATTTTATATGGGGGACTGCCACTTCCAGCTATCAAATTGAAGGCGCACCAGAAACAGATGGAAAAGGTCCATCTGTATGGGACACATTTAGTCACATTGATGGAAACATCAAAAATGGAGACACCGGAGATATCGCATGCAATCATTATCATTTATGGCAACAAGACTTGGAACTCTTAAAGAATCTTGGTGTAGACTCTTACCGTTTTTCAATTAGTTGGCCACGGATTCTTCCAACCGGTAAAGAAAACACTCCTAATCAAAAAGGACTCGATTTTTATAGTTGTCTGGTTGATGCACTGCTAGAGAAAGACATTATTCCTTTTGTGACCCTAAATCATTGGGATATACCTCAAGGACTGGAAGATGAAGGAGGGTGGATAAATAGAATGATGGTAGATGCTTTTGTGAAATATAGTTATTATACGAGTAAACATCTAGGAGACCGAGTTAAACACTGGATAACACACAATGAGCCCTGGTGTGTTAGCCACATTGGATATGTTGCTGGTCACAAGCCTCCCGGGCTTAAAAATAATTGGTCGAAAAGTCTTGCCGCTGCACATTATTTACTTTTGTCTCATGGGATGGCTTTGCCAGAGATAAGAAATAATTCAAAAGATGCTCAAGCAGGTATTACACTTAATCTTAATACAGCTATACCAGCATCACCCAGCGAATATGATAAAAAAGCCTGTAAATTTTTTGATAATATGTTTAACCAGCTTTTTCTGGAACCTCTATATAATAAGCGATATCCAATAGAACTCTTTAATGAACTTAAAAAAAGAAACGAGATTGTAGATAGCGATCTAGATTTTATTAAAAATAATGATCTTGAACTTATTGCTACAAAAACTGATTTTTTAGGTGTCAATTATTATAGTCGTGGTGTGATTCGAGATGAAGAAGTTCATGAGAATAAAAATCTGCCAAAAAATGTGGAGATGGGGCCCAAAACTGATTTTGGCTGGGAGGTATATCCCCCGGGCATCTACGATTTACTCATGAAATTAAAAACCAAATACGGTGTGGAAACTATTTACATTACAGAGAATGGATGTTCTTATGCTGATAGGCCTGATTTAGATAAAAAAGTGCATGACCAACGAAGAATAGATTATCACTATTCCCATCTCACAGAAATACAAAAAGCAATAAATGATGGTGTTAATTGTAGAGGATATTTTGCTTGGTCATTAATGGACAATTTTGAGTGGGCACAGGGATTTAGCCAACGTTTTGGACTTGTTTGGGTTGATTTTAATTCTTTGGAGCGAATTCCAAAAGAAAGTTATTACTGGTACAAAAATTATATTTCTAACAATAAATAAAAGAGCGTGCGAATGAGTTCATCCACTAAGGTTTCCATTTATATAACTTCAAAAGATTCAAAAAATAGGATAACAAAAATCAAAGAAAGAGAAATCTCTGTTGAGTCAAAAAATGATTCAAAATTTATCCGAATAAATAAAAATCATAAACGCCAAAGTATTTTAGGATTTGGTGGTGCTTTTACAGAAGCATCCGCGAGCATTTATGATCAACTTGAGTCAGAAAAAAAAAATGAAATTATTGAAGCCTATTTTGGAAAAAGTGGAAACCAATATAATATGGCTAGAACTCATATAAATAGTTGTGATTTTTCTCTAGGTAACTACGCTCTTTGTGAAACAGAAGATAGAAAATTAAATAACTTCTCTATTGACAGAGACAAAAAAATGCTTATCCCATTTATAAAAGATGCGTTAAAAAGTGCAACAACACCAATCCATTTAATGGCCTCTCCCTGGAGTCCTCCTCCTTGGATGAAAACAAATAATCAAATGAATCATGGTGGAAAATTAAAGAAAAAGTTTTGGGATACTTGGGCAGATTATTATTGTAAATATATAAGATATTATGAAAATGAAGGGATACCTATCTGGGGAATTTCTGTGCAAAATGAACCCGAAGCAGTTCAAACTTGGGACTCATGCATATATACTAGTGAAGAGGAACGTGACTTTATAAAAAAATTTTTAGGCCCCGCTCTTGAAAAAAATGAATATCATCATAAAAAACTTATTATCTGGGATCACAATCGAGATATCATGGTTGAACGTGCAAGAGCAGTTCTATCTGACCCTACTGCTGCAAAATATGTATGGGGTACTGGTTTTCACTGGTATAATGGAGACCACTTTGATGAAGTGCAAAAAGTTCATGATGAATTTCCAGATAAAGAATTAATTTTTACAGAAGGTTGTCAAGAAGATGGGGCCCATATCGGTTCTTGGGATCTAGGAGAGCGATATGCAACCTCTATTATTAACGATCTTAACAGATGGACTGTAGCCTGGATTGATTGGAACCTGCTCTTAGATGAAAGAGGTGGACCAAACCATGTTGGTAATTATTGTAGCGCTCCCATAATAGTTGATACAATACGCCAAGAAATATTATATCAAAGCTCCTACTTTTATTTAGGGCATTTTTCC
>CAZPHE010000148.1:0-2760 GCA_964586315.1 uncultured bacterium
TAACTTAAAGATTTAATTATGTATAATTGTCAATCAATTTTTATTTCTAAATATGGTGTATCAAATGTTTTACATTTTAAATTCAATTATAGATTCTGTTTTTGTTTTAGTAAAAGCGTCTAATAAGCATCAATATATGATATGGCTGATAGAAAAAATTTTGGTAAAGTATTATTAAAAACTTTCTAGGTTTAATGACTTTTAAAAAATTAGAAAATCAAATTATAAAATGTAGAAAATGTAAACGTTTAGTTGCATTTAGAGAAAAAATTGCAAAAGAAAAAAGAAAATCATTTAATGATTGGGATTATTGGGGCAAAGGAGTTCCTGGCTATGGTGATCCCAATTCTAAAATTATGATATTGGGTCTTGCACCTGCTGCTCATGGTGGAAACAGGACAGGAAGAGTTTTCACAGGAGATAAATCAGCTGATTTTTTATTTAAATGTTTGTATCATGTAGGATTAGCTAATCAACCAAACTCTGATCATAGAAATGATGGTCTATTGCTGAATGGTTATATAACTCCTGCAGTAAAATGTGTTCCTCCTGGCGATAAACCTACCTCAGAAGAAAAAGATAATTGTGAACCATTTTTAACCAAAGAATTTAAATTATTGCGCAATTTAAAAATTGTTTTAGGTCTAGGGAAGATTGGATTTGATTCATGTTTGAAATATGTTAGAAAAAAATATCCGCTTAAGATGAAAGATTATATATTTGGTCATGGTGTGCGCTATAAATTGCCAAATGGGATCATTCTCTTTGGTGCTTTTCATCCAAGTCCAAGAAATGTTAATACAGGTAGGTTAAATTTTGAAATGATGATTGAATTTCTTGAGGATATCAAAAAGGAAATGTATTGATTCGATTATTTATTTTAATAGTGATTGTTCATTATGTTATATATGGTGCTAAACTAACTTTAGAAGAAGCTATTATTAATTCTCCATTTAAAATTGCTTCTCTCGGATGGACAGTCCCATTTCCAAATGAAGATGCAGTACTTATTAAAGGTAAAGGGGATAACTGGAAACATTGGTATAAGGTTTCTTTAATAAATATGGATACAACACTTTTTTTAGATAGTAGTGCATTTAACTGGAATGGTGATGATTTGTTTGTAAATGGAATAACCTTTTCACTCCCTGGAACAAAACTATTATTAAAGACTGATACAAAAAGAATTTGGAGATATTCCAATATTTCTACATACTATATTTATGATTTAGAAAGACAAAAATTATATCCTTTAACGGAAAAGAATAAAAATCTTCGAAATGTGAAATTTTCTCCTGATGGAAAAAAGATAGCCTATGTTAGGACTGATAATAATCTTTATATTTTTGATTTGTTAAAAAAAATGGAACGAAAATTAACCACATCTGGATCTGAAACAATTTCAAACGGGCATTTTGGATGGTTATATGAAGAGGAACTAACTGGATATGATGGATATCGATGGAGTCCAAATAGTGAATCAATTGCTTATTGGGAGCAAGATGAAACAATGGTTCCAGAGTATGTGATGGTTAATGAATTACAACTTTATCCATCAATTCAAAAAATTCGTTATCCAAAAGCTGGAGAAACAAATCCAACCTTAAAAATAGGTATAGTACGAGTTAAAGGATTTGGTAGAAAATGGATAGATATTGCAAAAGTAGATAATGATTATTTACCTTGGATGGAATGGGTTAATGATGAAAACATTGCTTTCCTAAAGATGGATAGAAGTCAAAAAAACTGGGATTTGTATATATCAAATAAAATATCAGGAAAATCAATCAGACTATTAACAGAATCAGATCCTAATGGTTGGTTAGAAAATCATGGTCAAATAAAATTTTTAAATGATGGTAAAATTGTTTGGATTTCAGAAAAATCTGGCTTTAAACATATTTGGATTTCTAAACATTCAGGATCGAAAACATGGCCTGTTACTGAAGGTAATTGGGAAGTATCAGAAATTTCACATATTGATGAGAATAATCAAACTATTTACTTTCTTGCAAATAAAGAATCTATATTTGAAAACAGATTTTATTCTATTCGATTTGATGGTACAGATTTGAAAATGTTAACTAATGAAGAAGGTAACCATCGGGTTATGATTACAGGTTCAAAATCATTTTTTATAGATAGTTATTCAAGTATTCATGAACCAAAAATAATTGTATTAAAAGATATAAATACAGGGAATCCCATTCATATTTTGAAAAAAACAGATCTTAAACAATATTTAGATTATAATTGGTCCAATCCTAAAATTGTCCAATTCCAATCTAAGGATAGTACAACAATCTTAAATGGTTCCTTAATATTACCTCCTGATTATCAATCTAATAAAAAATACCCAGTTATTGTGCATGGCTATGGCATGCCAGGAACGCAGATTGTTTGGAATCGTTGGGGAAGGATCTGGGATCAATATTTAGTACAGCAAGGCTATATAGTTTTTTCTATGGATACAAGAGGAATGAGTGGAAGAGGAGAAGCATTTAAAAATTTAAGTTATGGTGATATGTCAAAATATTTAGCGAAAGATAATAAAGCAGGAATTGATTATTTGATAGACCAAGGGTATGCAGACCCAAAAAGAATCGGTGCTTGGGGTTGGAGTGGTGGAGGTTATTTCACATGTCTTATGTTGACTCGGAATGGAGAATATTTTAAAGCAGGCGTTGCTGTAGCTCCATGTACAGTCTATCGTTTATATGATACCGCATATACTGAAAGGTCTATGGGGTTACCTCAGTT
>CAZPHE010000149.1:0-2756 GCA_964586315.1 uncultured bacterium
CAAATCTACCCATCATACCACAAACAAAAAACCCCACGAATGTGGGGCTTGATGTAATTAGTGTTGGGTGTTTAGTCATTTTCTCTTTATTGCAAAACCCTTAATGGAAATACCATCTATTGAAATTGGTTGTGCTGACCCAACTCCATAATCAGATTGAATACCCTCAAACGTAAATTCTGTCAATGCATCTGCACCCATTGCAACGCAGGCTGTGTAAACATCATACAACAACAAATTTGGGTTGTATTCTGCAACCTCCCATGATGTTCTTGTAATGCTATCTCTTTCATCCTTACTTCTTTCTATTTCCTTTTTAACTAATTTTGCTTCTGGGTGATATTTAAAATATATAATACCTACAGACTCGTACTCTCCCAGATATTTATTTGGGGTAAATAAAAAGCCTTTTTCTGTAAATGGCGTAAAATCAATAGCAGAAACCTCGGATTTTTCTGGTACATATGTAATTACCGTTGAACAACCCCAAAAAGCCAACCCAATGAATAGAAATAGTATGAGGTGTTTAGTCATTAAAGAATCTAAAGTCTTTTCCTTCAAGAATATGTGTTTCGTATACTGTATTCTCTTGTGTCGGTTCACCACCTGAACCAACAACCATAAGTGAAGTAGCAGTAAAATTCAGATTAATATATTGGTTGGTCGAACCATCTAAACCAAAGTTTTCCCAGTACCAGTAACTTGATTCTCCATCAACATAAACACGAGCATTAGAATTAGAAAATGCCTGGAAATAACCGATAGGATATTGTACGCTATCATTTGGTTGGTTCAATGCACATCCAATTTCTGATGTTAGCCCATAATTAACATAAAAATCATTAACTGTGTAGTTTGATGAATTACGAAGATTGATGAAAAAATAACTTCCGCTTACATACAATGTTTTTGTTACATCACTATTACCTATATCGAAATCGAAATCCCATCCTAAAGTTTCGCCACAAGAGGATGCAACTATTCCCTGAAAGGTAACAGTACCATATCCTTTTGCTACTTGGAGCTCATAAGTACCTTCAGCATCAATGTAGTCTTCAACTTCAGGTGTGTCTTTACCAAACTGAAATGCCATCTGTAAGAAACAATTATTTTCAAAAGTAACAGTTACAGTATTGTAAATAGAAACAGTTACAATGTCTGATGTCGTAACATTACCTGATAAGTCATAAGCAATAGCATAGAGATTCACTTCTTCATTATTGAATGTATTCGTATTCCAATTGGTTGAATACACAACATCATTTGTTCCATTAACAGTAGCGATAATTCCGCTTGAAGTATAGATTTCTGTTTTGTCGATTCCGACATTGTCATTTGCAGTAAATTGAATAGAGGTTACTTCAGAAACTTGAGAGCCATCAGTTGGAGAGGTAATTGCAACACTTGGTGGAACTTCATCAGCAATACAACTTCCATCATCAAAAGTTGCAGTGCTGTCATAGTTAGTTGCAGTATTATCTGTACATCCACATATGTTAAAGCCACCCCATTCACCTGAACAATCCAATACACAATCGTTGGAAGGGTCATCATCACAAGTACCACAGCTATCTACATAGGCAGTGCCACCTTCAACACCTAAACAATCTTCAGGGTCGGGTTCATCTTCACAAGACCATATGGTTAGTGTTAGGACAGTAATCAAGAGGGTTAATGGATAGATTCTCAGCATTTTACATTCCTATTAATATTTTTAAAACTTACTTATAAATCTACCCATCATACCACAAACAAAAAACCCCACGAATGTGGGGCTTGAGAATTTTACTTTGTGACGTAGTTAATTAATCAAGTTTGAAGTTTATAGGAATATGAATCCATACACCGACATCTTCTCCTTTGTGCTTTGCTGGCTTAAAACTTACTCGCTGAATAGATTCCATTGCAGCATTATCAAATTCTCTATATGATGAACTTTTCAATATAATAGTTTCTTTAACTTTTCCTTTATAATCAATAAATGCTCCAACAACAGTTGAACCTTCAAGGCCAGCCTTTATCAGATTCTGCGGATATATTGGCGTAATTTGCTCAATTGGTTCGGGGGGATATTCATAAGGAATGAATGTAATTTTACTACCTAAGTTTTTTGATAAATATTCATCTATTTCATCATCAGTCTTAGGGTAGAAATCTATAGATAAGTTTTTATCATTATTTGATGGTAATCCTTTATCAGTTAGTTCATATGCTACCTTTCTTAATCCATTTTTCAATAAATCACTTAAACCATTATCTGCGTCAAAATCAGATGAACGAATTGATTCTCCAGTTTCTGCATCTACTAACTTTGCAGAAATGGTAAATAATCCATCTATTTTTCCAACACTGCCTAAAACTATTTGTTTTGCTCCAAGCATTTTTCCAACATCAATTAAACACTCCTCCACACAACCACTAATTTGCAGTTTCTGTTCTTTTAGTATTTCATCAATTTTATTTCTCTCTACAACTTTGAATCCACCGACTTTAACTAATTCACTTTCCAATCTTGTAGATAACTGCCTTACCTCGTGGGGCTCAAGACCATTATTCTCAAATTCAAATACTGCTATTGTCGTCTGCCCCCAAGCCAACCCAATGAATAGTAGTAGTGGTAAATATCTACACATATTCAAATCTAACAATCATCCTACAAACAAAAAACCCCACGAATGTGGGGCTTTCTGCTTTGTTTTATCTACTTTCTCTTTTTACCAAAGGATACCACCATTGTAGTTCCTGTATCTAAGCCG
>CAZPHE010000150.1:0-2727 GCA_964586315.1 uncultured bacterium
AACATCATACCAAATGACCTAGAAAAAAGGTCTATCAAAAAAGCCAGCCCAATTATTCCTCTACCAATATCACCACTAGAATCGTTATTTTCATTATTTGACGACCACATTTGCTCCCTGTATTGAACTTGTTTTTTATATGAGCCACGATAAGCATCAAGCTCTTGTTGTAATATCTCATCCGAAGGATTCCAGTGTTGGATAATAATATTCTGTTCTGTTTGATCTAAGTTATCTATTACATATTCATGAGTAGCATAATTTGAAAAAGTTGGTATAAGATATATCAAAGAACCTAAAATAAATTGTTTTTTCGGAGTCAAATTTTTAAAGAAGAATAGTAGAAAAGCACAAAGCGCATAAATGAATAATATATCACCATACCAAAGAAAGTAAGAATGAATCCACCCTATGATAAGAAGCCAAAAATTTCGATTGCAAAATAATAAAAGAGGTCTCTTTCCTCTTTCTACGACACTGTCTATAAATAGTATTGTACTTGCTCCAAAAAGCATAGAAAATATTGCCATAAATTTTTGATCTGCAATAACATGAGTAATACAGTAAATGATATGGTTAGAAGTATTTATATCATATACAACTGGACTGAAATATGCCATTGAAGGCATAGCAAAACTCGTTATATTCATAATGAGAATACCAAGTAATGCAAAACCTCGCAGCACATCAATGGATGTTATTCTTTCATTCATTGTGATAAAATCTACCTATCATCATACAAACAACAAACCTCATGAATAGGAGACTGAAACTTTAATAAGAATGCGAGTGCACTAAACATTATATTTTAGTATGAATGATATACAAAAATGGTTCATTGTATTCGCAGTTGGTTGTATATCTGCACTTGGAATGGCAATTTATGAAGGATATTGGGGATTTGTGTTTACAACATATATTGTTGAATCAGATAGCTTTGCTAAATCATCAGTTTCTAACTGGACTGGTTGTCTATTATTTGGAATATTATGTTCATCTATTACTGGATTCTTTTTATTCTCTAATAAAAAATAAATACCCATCATCCCATAAATAAAAAACCCCACGAATGTGGGGATTGATGGTTATAGATTTTAGATTCTAATCAACTTTGTATCTCCATTTCAATATTCATATTTGTTGTTTTTCTATCAATTCCCTGCTTTTTCAGTATACTCTCTAACTCCTTCTTCAAATCATCTCTTGTAACATCACCTTTGCCTTTTAAAATAACATTTGTTAAATCCTCACCATTTTCAATAGTTCTTTCTATCCGAACTTCAATATTTTTATCTACTTTAGAATCTCCTGTTACAAAAGATAATTCTGTTTCAACATCTCCAAAAAGATATAACGCAGAAAAAACACTCACAATACCCAATGAGAGACCAAGAAATAAACTTTTATATTCAATTTTCATTATTTCCCCCAACACTTAACTATCTTAATATACTTTATCCATAATACAAAAAAAATAATTTGGAACTGATTGATTAAAATAATGGTATTAAAATATGAATGTTAAAATTTTTATTCAATATGATGTTTCGAATCATACCAATAGTTGGGATCTTACTTTTAATTCCATTGATAACAATGCAATTAACCGATGAAGTAAACTGGTCATTTTTTGATTTTATCGTTATGGCGACAATGCTTACCATCACTGGACTATTAATTGGGATAGTACTTAAAAAGATTAAATATTATAAATACAGAAAGGTATTTATAATATTTATCATAATGATGTTTCTTCTTATTTGGGCTGAACTTGGAGTTGGATTATTTGGAACAGCATTTGCAGGAGATTGAATATCTACCCATCATCCCGCAGACTAAAAACCACACGAATGTGGGATTAGAAAAGGATTAATTATTTCTTTATATAATGTAGATAAAAACCATAGAATGTAAGTGGCGCTCCAGCAAATAAAAACATTTTGCCTATATTTTGAGATGATTCAGGTAAAATCTCAATATTTATCAAGACTTGAATTAAAAAGAAAACTGAAACAATTATACTTCCTAACCTTGTGTATATATTAATTTTTCTTTTCCCAACCACAACAAAATATACCTATCATCCCACAAACAAAAAACTTTGCTAAGGTATACAGGAATCTGGGAATCAAATAGAATTTGTTATTTATCTTGACCAGTTAGTTTCCAACCATACCATCCCATTGGTATATAGGCTAAAGAAATGTCTATAATAATAAACCAAAGTGGTGCTGGCATTATAAATACCATAGATATACCTCCTAAGAGAAAAAATACACCCACTGAGATAGATAATAGCATATGGGAACTAGCAGTATACTTAGCAACAATAAACGCACCAACTAATGTTCCAACTGCATGTGCTAGAAATGGAAATAAAAAATATTTCAGTTCCCACATTGTAGCATCCATGGGGTCAACTCCATCTTCAAGAGGTATTAACAGATTACCTGCAATAATTAATCCCATATTTATAGACATCCCAATAACACATCCAACAAAGAAGACTAATATATTTTTTAAATTTGGATTCATATCATATAATTTTGGAATCTACCAATTATCCCACAAACAAAAATACCCACGAATGTGGAAAAATAATTTATTCGTATTAATATTTATTTTGCATTAAACTATAAAAAAAAGATTTTAAAAACATGGTGAAATGTATGATTGTAGGAATCATTGCAGATAAACCCATAATAGCACCAAAATAAATATTTTGGA
>CAZPHE010000151.1:0-2644 GCA_964586315.1 uncultured bacterium
CTGTAGATTCCTGCTCATTCTCTAATTTTTAGATGACTATCACCATACGGTATTCATAGCCTCTTTCGATTAATTATTATTATTTTTTAACTATACCCTTGATACAATTAGCGGAACCATTGCAAATTACAGAAGCACCTGACTTTATAGAAAGAATCTCTCGTGTAGAGTTTTTAATTTCGTTCAAAGTTGTAATATTTAAACCTTTTAGGACAGATATTAGTGCAGGCGAACTGGTTGTTGTGTTCCAGAAATCGTCAAAATCACCAAAGGCTCTTTTAACATTAATGACCTTGGTTTCGATAGACTGGAACCCTGCCTCATCCCATAGGTTACGCATATTTTCCAGGCGTGAGGCATCTACGCTAGGGGGTAGTGGATAAGAAATTTCTTTTAGCCGAAGTGCGGCATGGATTGGTTCCATAGGTGCGCCGCCGCCCAACATATCCCACATGTAAGCTGCGACCATACCATCCGGTACAACTACTCTCTTCATTTCTGAAAGAGCTCGTCTGGGGTTTGGCACAAAAAATAGTGCTAATGCCATCGTTGCAGAATCAAATTGATTATCTTCATAAGGCAATGACATGGCATCACCAATTTTAAAAGCTTCTTGTGTCAGCCCTGGCCTATTTTTAGCAAAATCGATTTGCGCAATTGAGGGGTCAATTCCTTGAACTGACCGTGGATTGCAGACTTTAACGATCTGTTCGCTAAAGGCACCGTTTCCACATCCTATGTCGACCCAACGTTGACCCGATGGAGGAGTTAGCCAGTTCAGGAATTCTAACCCAATAAGCTGGCTCCACATTCCCATCATCCGTTCGTAAGCTGCTCCGTCTTCAAACTTAATATCTGTGTCAGGCATGGTTACGAATTTATCCTATGCACTCCATGAAAAGGGCGCGAAATGAGCATTACGTGTCCCGCTGGCATCGTCCCAATCTATTCCAAAAGCATGGATGCTGCTGGTTTTAGCATTTGCGAGAGCCAACTTTGATGATACCGGATGACAGGTATTTTCGAGAAAAATTGGTTCGCCTTCTGCTGATGCGCTCGGAACACCTTCAAGAGATTGTTCAACAAGTTCTTCAGCTTTCACGGCATATTTCATACCATCATTTTCAAAAACGATTGATCGTTTTTCTATACCAGCTACTTCGCCCACTAGGGGTCCTAAAGCGGCCATTGGGCCGCCTTCTGCACCCGTAGCAATTGCTGCTATCGCGTCCGTTTGTTCTTCATCAGCTTTGTCATCGATGATAAGGCCAACTTTGATATTTCCTTCGGCCATAGCAGATGGAGAATGTAATAAAACTATAAAGGCAAGGCCATCAAGCTTGACGCTATCTTTATTTCCACGGTCGATCCGCATTGCAATTGCAGCTTTACAATCTCCCTCAGTAGGTTGAGCAGCTAAGTTCGATCCGATACATGGACAAATAAACGCGCAATTGCACGTTTCCATGTATTGTCCTTCGATTGCCCAGTTAGTCACATTTTTCTCCTTTGATTTCTATGTTTTTTTGCTATGTCGATATTACCCAAATTCCCGAAATTATAAGAATTCCTCCCACGCCACGACTAAGAAAATGCCCAGCTGGTATGGTCTTTTCTATCAAGACGTAAATAGCAAGACCGGCAATCCACAACAGGTTCATTACCCCACCATAAAAAAGTAAGGTCATGAGAACCCAACAACAACCAAGGCAATACCCACCATGCTCGAGGCCCATTAAAAAGGCACCACGGATGCCCCCTCGCCAACGCTGTATGAAGAATACAATTGGCGAACGGCAATGACGTAAGCATGCATACTTTAGGGGAGTTAGTTGCCAAATGCCCGCTGAAATCAATAAAACGCCACCCAAATAGGCACTTGTAGGTTCCATCATTGGTGACATAAGGGCTGACTTTTCTAATGCCCATTGCGCGCCTGTAGCCAAAACACTGAAACCGCACCATGCTACTGCATAAGCAGATCCAAATGCTGTAATGGACCAAAATGATCTTTCTGAGCGCTTTCGATTAAGCGCGATGAAAAGTAAGATCATTGGTGATGCGCTTGGGAACATCATCGCCACCATCATCACTGACCACATAACAAACACGATAAGGGCGTATTCAGTGCTCCAAATGCCACGCGCCATAATCATGTCAGACATCTGCATATTGGTGCCGGACGCGATTGTATCAGTTGGCATTGACATCCCAGCCCCAGAAATTATGTAAGCCCAAGACATCGCCACAACTGAGATAAGGGTAACCGCCGAAATAATCGTATCTCGGCGTAAAAATTTTTCTATTCCCCCTTGAAACCGCACGTTGTTAAGTTTCCTAGTAGTTGCGAAAGCTTAAGTGGTCGATCTGACTATACCTTTATTATTAAGGTGGATAGATGCGAATTGGCCGTAACTGTTTGTCAAGCTCATCTTTATCTCACCCTTCGCCTCAGTTGACGCACTACCGATTTCAGCAATTTCGAATTCAAAGCCCTCAGGCATATCAATTCTTACTCGGTGCTCATCTCCGGTTATTGGGTTTTTGATTGGCTTACCTATAGTTTCAAAAACATCAGGAACAGAAATACTACCTCTTCGTCCTTCCACATCTATATTCAACGATATAGGTTTTGTTAGTGTCT
>CAZPHE010000152.1:0-2631 GCA_964586315.1 uncultured bacterium
GAGATGCAGTCCCAAATAATGCGGAATACATAGCAAATTTAGGATGGATTGAAAGAAGGCTTGGTAGATTTGATAATGCGATTGATAATTTTTTAGCAGGTTATAAAGTCGATCCAAAATGGGTTGCGATTTTAACATCTTTATCAATGACATATGATGCATTAAACGATAGAAAGAATGCAAAAAAATTCTTACAAGAAACTATTATAAATTATCCTTCAGCAAGCTATGCACATGAAATGAAAATTCGATGGAATTTTGAAGATGACAAAGAAACTAAAGAAGCAAAAATCGCAATTGAAAATGCAAAAGTTTCTACTGATATAGGTGCAATAATGGATATTATTTTACAAGTATATATTTTTGAAAAAGATTATAAAACTCCATTGGAACTACTCACTGATATTGAAAGGGATATATTATCACATCAATCGTCATTGAATGCTAAAGATTATTACATAGGGTTGATATATGATTTGATGGGTGAAAATAAATTAGCAATGTCATATTATAAATCAGCTTTGGATATACTTGAGAAAAAGCTAAATGAAAATATTGGTGATGCTATGCTACATGCTGCTATTTCAAGAGTATATATTCGATTGGGTTTGATTGAAGAAGCTATAAAATCAGCACAACTTTCTGTAGCTCTTGTATCTCCTGTTAGAGATGCATGGTATGGGATTGTAAATAAAACAAACTTGGCATATATTTATGGATCATCGCATTTAATTGATGATGCATTACACGCACTAAGAGAAGTCTATAATAAGCCGTTTGGTCCTAAAAAAGCTGAATTATTACTTTACTGGGAATGGAATAAATTGAGAACAAATACCCGATTCCAAACTTTGATTAATAATAATATTTGAATGGTAAATATAACTCCATATTCGTGGGGTTTTTGTATGCGGAATGATGGGTAGAATTAGGAGAAATTTCAAGTTCAATTTTTAGATGATAAAATTTTTTAAAATAATATTACTTTATTGGACTCAAGTAAAATATTTAATTGGAAGTATGGGCATTATCATTATTTTTTATTGCTGTGAGGATACAATAACAGATAAAAAAAATTTAGACTATGATATAGTCATAAATGAAATTAATTATAATTCATCAGATAGTTTTAATCCTGATGATTGGGTGGAAATCTATAATAATAGTAATGATACCATAGATTTAAGCTTATGGATATTAAAGGATGAAAATAATGACCATATTTTTATAATTCCATCAAAAACAATGATACTACCTAATCAATATATTATTTTTTGCAAGGATACTATAAAATTTACCGAACTTTTTCCCAATGTGAATTTTTACTATGGTGATTTGGGTTTTGGTTTAAGTGGTGGTAGTGATCATGTTAGGTTATTTGATTCCACAGGATCATTAGTAGATATTGTGGAATATGATGATGATCTTCCCTGGCCAACAACAGCCGATGGTGATGGACCGACTCTAGAATTGAAAAATCCATCATTGGACAATGCAAATTGGGAAAGTTGGTCTTCTTCTGAAGGTTATGGTACCCCTGGTGCTTTGAATAGTGCTTATTATGGCGATATATAAATAGAATCCACCTATTATTTATTATAAAATCAAGACTGGTAGTTAAATGATATTAATTATTAGTTTTATACTAAGAATATTGTATCTAGATATAGTTTACTTTTCCTTTAAAATATAAAATATTAAGAGAATATGGAATTTTCACCTGAACTAATTAATTTGGCAGTCAGATTTGTATTTAACATTTTTGTTGCTTATGTAATCATAATGCTAATATATCATCGAGATCATAAGAATAATGATTTTGTCTTTACATATTTTATGTTTAATTCTTTAATATTCTTCTTTGCATTCATCTTAGGTAATATGGATATCAATATTGGTTTTGCCTTCGGATTATTTGCTGTGTTTGCTATCCTTCGATATCGCACCGATCCAATTCCAATTAAAGAAATGACATATCTATTTATTGTAATTACCATTGGTGTTATTAATGCTATAGGCTCAAATGAAGTATCATATAGCGAACTATTATTTACAAATTTTACATTGGTTTTAATGACATATGTTCTTGAAAATTATTGGCAGAAAAATTTACTTTCTAGTCGCACAATTGAATATGATATACTAGAAAACATTAAACCAGAAAATCATAAAACATTAATTCATGATCTTGAGAACAGAACTGGACTTTCTATTAAATATTTTAAGCTTCGAAGAATCTTTTTGGATAAAGTAAATATTAGGGTTTTTTACAAAGATTAATTATAGAATCAGATTCTTTTGTATTAATTACAATAATCAGAATATTTGCATTTCTTTATTAAAAGATTCACTTTAAAAAACCAGTATTGGATATTTGTATTATTATTACAATTTACATATGGAGCAAATGACACAGAATCATGGAATAGTATAGGATTTGAAAAAAAAATACCATACTCTCTTAAACTTGAATTGGAACAAGAATTAAGGTTAAAAAATCAATTTTCATCATTTAAACAAACATTTACAGAAGTATCTATATCATATATGATTTTTGATGGAATTAAAATTTTTATTCCAATTCGTTATACCATCTTTCAAGATAAGATTAAAAAGAGAATAAGTTTCGGT
>CAZPHE010000153.1:0-2602 GCA_964586315.1 uncultured bacterium
ATCAGATGATTTAAACCATGAAAAATCTCCTGAAATAGTTTGATCATCAATAATATTATCATTAACTAACCCACCATCTCCACCAAGACCAAACATTGTACGAAATTTGCTGTTTGCAATTAAAAAATTGCCGACTAACCTTTCACTAAACACCCTACGCCAATGACCACTAATTGTATTATTGCCCCAACGTCCATCTAAGCCAAAGGTGTCAAAAAGAATATCATCTATTCCAGCATAATAACTAAGTGATAATCTATCTTTCGATGTTAAATCTGAAAAAATGTGACTTTGGATATCATAAAAGTAATATGGAGGAATATTTGCTGCGATTTTTTCTGGTAATACTTTTGGTAATACCAAATCAAAGTAAGTCCTTCTTCCACTTAAAACCCAAGCTCCTTTATAAAAAGGTCCCTCTAAAGTAGTCTGAGCTGATAATAATGATATATTTGCCTTGCCTTTAAATTCTTTCTGGTTACCTTCGCGGCTTATTACATTCAAGACGGCTGATAAACGTCCTCCATATTCAGCATTATATGCACCTTTTATGAGTTCCGCTTCTTTAACACCGTCAACAATAAAATTTGAAAACACACCTCCTAAATGCGATGGATTATAGACAGTTATTCCATCTAGCATAATTAGGTTTTGATCCGTGTTACCGCCACGTATAACTAATCCAGTACTATACTCTGAAGTTGTTAAAACCCCTGGCAGTGCTTGAATGGTCCGAAAAAGGTCAGGCTCAGCAAGAGCTGGTGCAGCCTTCAGCATTCTTGGACTTAGGTTAATCTTGCTTGGTTGAATATTATTTCTTCTCTGAAGTTTTTCTGCAGTAACATCAACCTGTGTTAATTCCACAAGATCTTCAACCATTTCAATATTTTTCTTTAAAGAATGTCTAACTGCTATACTTATTTTTTGACGATTTATTGAGAAACCAACATAAGAGACCATAAGCGTATAATCTCCTGGAAGAATATTTTGAATTATATAATAACCATTTATATCTGTTGCCATTCCCTGACCAGTTTCTTGGATAATCACATTTGCACCAATAAGTGCCTCACCCGATGAAGAATCAGTAATAAAACCAGAAATAATTCCATTTTGAGGGTAAATTAGACTGATTAAAAAAAAGAAAAATATAAGATTTTTTTTCATAAATAGTTAATTTTCTAAATAGCTTAATTTAGCAGCATTAAAGGCTATTGGTTTGATTCCATATTTTTCAAATAATTCTTCTGAATTACATACACTCCCCTTCACAAGATCATTAAGTTGATCTTTTCCTGCAGGGAACCATTCAAACCTGTCTAATAAACCTGCAACTGTTGAAATCAAAAAGAATGGTGCTGGTAGCATGAAAACTTTTTTCCCTGTTACTGAAGCAATTGATTTTACAATTTTGTTCCAAGTAATTTTTTGTGTTCCACCAATTTTAATTGTCTTACTTATAGAGTCCTCATCAGTAAGAATTTTAACAAAAATAGATGCTACATCTTTAACATGTACCATACTTAATTTATAATTTCCTGAATCTAAAGGATTAACTCCTGTAAAAAATGAAGGAGCAGGAAATGGTAGAAACCTTGGAAAAGGAACTAAGTTCAACATCAGTTTATCAAGCATCATGCAAAATTCTGGTCTCTCTCCACCTCTTGGGTCACCAAACATAGATGAAGGTCTTACAATTGTCCAATTAAGATCAGTGTTTTTTATGGCTTGTTCTGACAAATGTTTTGCCTGCATATATTTTGACCCATTTGGGTCAGGGCTAGCTCCTAAAGCACTCATTAAAATAAAACGTTTGGTACCTTTTGCTTCTGCAATTTTTGATACACGTTCAGAATCCTTAAACTGTAATTTTTCATTTGTAAGTCCCTTTTGGGGAAATTCCCGGATTATTGCAATTAAATAGATAACCGCATCACAACCTTCCAAAGTTTCTTTTATTGCATCATCAGAATCAATATTCCCAGCTACAATCTCGCATTTATCGAGTTGCATAACTTTGTGTTCTGAACCAGATCTAACTAATAACCTTGGTACATGATCCTTTTTTATCAATTCATCAATAATATAGGAACCTACGTAGCCAGTACCACCTATAAGGGCAACTTTCATTACCTTGCCTCCGTTCTTAAAATATATTTTTCAAGTGTTAAATATGAAACTGGAACTAACAATAGGGTAATTGCAGTTGCAAATAATACCCCAAATGATAGTGAAACAGCCATAGGTATCATAAATTTTGCTTGGGTGCTTTTTTCCAAAATCAATGGAACTAAGCCTACAAAAGTTGTTAATGATGTCAATAAAATAGGTCGGAATCTCCTTGGTCCAGCTTCTAAGACTGCTTCTTTGATACTATTCCCTTCTCTTCTGTATCTATTAATAAAATCAACCATTACTAAACTATCATTGACAACAACCCCTGTTAATGCTACAATACCCATCATAGATAGGACAGATAAGTTCATACCTAAGAAAATGTGACCTAAAACTGCACCAGTGACACCAAAAGGTATTGAAGACATTACCACAAGCGGCTGAAAATATGACTTAAATGGAATAGCAAGAAGCATATAAACAACTA
>CAZPHE010000154.1:0-2561 GCA_964586315.1 uncultured bacterium
TAAGCGGGAAAGGTTTACCAAATAGGAAGTTTTTTGGTATGTCCCAGAAGTATTACTCTCCATGCGGGTCAATCCGTTGCTCCCAATAATTCCTTTTACAGTTTGTTGGATAGGTACATTGGGGGCTTCTGCTGTTTGCAGGCTTAACACTCCTCCGCTTCCATTACCATATAGAGCTGAAGCTGGACCTCGAAGAACTTCAGCTCTCCCCAGAGATCCAATATCAACATGGTCCAAGGTGGATTGTCCATCTGCCATAGTTGCCGGTATCCCGTCTACTATGATTTTTATACCACGCACTCCGAATCCAGCTCGTGCTCCAAAACCTCTAATAGAAATCCTTTCTCCTACCGCGTAGTTGTAGCGGTTCTGAACCTGAACTCCTGGCAAGCCTTGTAGCGCTTCTTCTAATGACAAGCCAGTGTTTCCAAGTTGCAGTTCTACCTGATCTCTAATAGAAATCGCGTACGGTGTTTGATTAATTGCGTCGGATCCACGAAGAACAGTGACTGTCAGAGAATCTATCGATATCGCTGAATCAGGAAGTTGTTGAGCCCCCAATTGCAGGCTATTTATCCCAACAAAGAAGATTGTAGCCAGTGTGATTAGATCCAATGAGGGACCTAAATCCGTTTTAAAAATCGAAGTTTCTCTCATTCCATTCCTTGATTGATAGAGGGCAGCCTTTGTCTCTAGGCTATACACTACAAGGATTATCGAAGAACTACCAGTTGCACAATTGGAAACTATTCAGTTAGGAGAGGCACGCAATTGTGAATCCAGTTAGTTTAATCTATGCTGAAAGGAACTATCTGTGGTTAAATTGGTAGATTTCTAAAGTAGAATGTTTCTAGAACACAAGATTAAATGAACAGCTTGGTGAAGCGGGTTATTTCATTAAAAGATTTTAGAAAAATTATTTCTAGGACAGACGGAGGCTAATGTGAAAGCAATTCTGTGTCACAAGGTGGGTCCCTTGGTCAGTTTCTGTGTTCTTGTATTTTCGGCTTCTGAGAAGCTGGTCGGACAACAGAGAGGGCTTGAACCAAGTGACTACTATGACATGGTTTCGGTTGGAGATGTTGAGATTTCTCCAGATGGGGATTTGGTGGCCTTTACGGTGACTAGAATTTTGGAAGATGAGAATACTAGACGCAGAGAAGTCTGGATGCAGGTCCTTAGGGGAGGTCGTCCAGAAGGGAAAGCTTATCGCTTTACCGATCCAACAGCGGATTCTCATTCCCCTGTTTGGTCTCCAGATGGGCAATTGCTCTCATTCACTTCAAATAGAGAAGGAGATCCCAATACTACGTGGTTCCTTAGAGTGGGTGGTCCTGGGGGAGAAGCTTTTCATATAGAAGGAGTCAGAGGTACTCCAGTGTACTCCAGAGATGGGCAATGGATAGCCTATTTAGCTTCTCCGGTAACATCGGAAGGACAAGAGAGGGATGGATGGGTGGCTCCAGATGCGATCACAAATACTCTGGATTTGGAAAGATTCGATGGAAGAGTCATTACATCTACAAGGTACAAACGAGACGGAATCTTGACTTTCCAGAAACACTTTTCTACAAATGTTGCCGAAGAGATCTATTTGGTAGATGCAGACGGTGGGACTCCTCGGCGCTTGACAGAACTTCCCTTCGATAAGTCAGGAGTAAGTTGGTCCTCAAACGGACGTGTTATTTTTTTCTCAGGCGACAGAGAACAAAATGATGAATCTAATTCTCAGCTGACTGATGACCTTTGGGCGGTCCGTATTAACGACGGAGCGGTCGCAAGTATCACTGGAAATCCAGGATCAGAGACAGCGCCGACTCCTTCTCCTGATGGAACGAGGCTAGTCTTTCTATCGAATCCTGAACGTGGGTCAGAATTAGATGTGATGATTGCTGAAATAGGTTCAGATGGGTCACTACGCGCAGAACCAGAAAACCTGACGAGTGGATGGGATCTGGATCCGGGAACACCAGAATGGACAGCCGATGGGACAGGAATTTTGTTTACAGCTGGTATAGGGGGGAATCGTCAGTTGTTTAGAGTCGCAACGTCTGGAGGTCCAGTAACCCAGGTTACAACTGGAGACCGTCAAATTGTGAGTATATCTCTATCCAGTAGGGGTGATATGATGGCTTATGCCTCTACCGATGCGGTTTCCCCCACGGAACTGTTTTTGGCTCGTGGTGATGGTACTGGTGAAACTAGAATCACAGATCTAAATGATGATTGGCTAGATGGGTTGTCATTAGTTTCTCCAGAGCGTTTGACTTGGGTTGTTGGCGACAGTGTTGAAATAGAAGGATGGCTGGTAAAGCCAGTTGGCTATGTTCCTGGAAGGGAATACCCCTTGATCTTGAAGATTCACGGGGGACCCCATGGAGCCTACGGAAATACTTTTTTTCCTACTTTCCATGTTCTTTCTGCATCAGGATTCTTTGTGTTGTATTCTAATCCTCGTGGTTCAGGGTCCTATGGACATGATTTCAAGTATGCTACTAGAGGTCGGTGGGGTCTTATGGATAGCGAAGATTTTCTAACTGGCGTAGATACAGCGTTGGAGG
>CAZPHE010000155.1:0-2540 GCA_964586315.1 uncultured bacterium
CATCACTTATGGTATATGTAAACGTATCTGTGCCATTATAATTCGCTGTGGGACTATACGTAAATGAGCCATCAGAAGCATCACTAAGAGTTACCGTACCATGACTGGGGTTACTTGCAATTGCATAGGTCAAATCATCTCCGTCAACATCACTGCCCGACATAAATTTTATATAATCATTATCTTCATCTTAGGTCGCAGTGCCTTCTGATACTACTGGATCATCATTGACTGCAGTAATGGTTATAGTGACAGTTGCTGCAATAGATGTCTCTACTCCATCACTTACCGTATATGTAAACGAATCTGTTCCATGATAATTGATAGAAGGAGAATAAGTAAATCCATCACTAGAATTATTAATTATTACAGTACCACTAAGAGGATCACTAGAGATGGTATATGTTAATGCATCCTCATCTATATCGCTACCTGATAATGTCCCACTATAATCCGTATCTTCCGCTGTCGTACCCGTTAAATCCGAAGCTACTGGAGTATCATTGATTGCAGTCACTGTCATTGTTACTGTTGCAACACTGGATGTCTCTACTCCATCACTTACGGAATATGTAAACATATCTGTACCATGATAATTTGCGGTGGGACTATACGTAAATGATCCATCACTGGTATTTGTTATAGTAACCGTACCATTACTGGGATTACTCGCAATTGCATAGGTCAAATCATCTCCATCTACATCACTTCCCGATAAAGACCCACTGTAATCCGTGTCTTCATCTGTAGTTGCCGTTACATTTGAAGCTATCGGTGCATCATTGACTGCTGTCACTGTCATTGTTACTGTTGCAGCATTTGTAGTTACTGTTCCATCACTTAGGGTATATGTAAACGTATCGGTACCATGATAATTTGCTGTCGGAGAATAGGTGAATGAGCCATCAGAACCACTGGACTCACCCCAAATGGCACCATTTATGGTACCATCATGATCATTAGAAGTTTGATCTGTTAAGGTAGCACCACTACCATCATTAAAATTCCAATGAGCCTGTAAATTAGAAGAAGATGTATAATTACCTGTATTACTAGAAGCACTTACTATGCTACCTGAATTATATAAAGAAGTAACTTCCGAAGAACTTAATGTACTGTTCCAAACTGCGATATCATCTATGTAACCATTAAAATGATTTTCATATTGATGATAACGACCAATCCATAATACATCATCATTATTCACCACATTCCCTGATACTGTAGTATGGTCTCTTAATTCACCATTTATATATATTGAAAGTGTATTAGAACCAAACGTAACAACCACATGGTGCCAAGTGTTTAAGCTTTCTGCTTGACCACTGTATACACTAGTCCACCCTGATCCATTTTGTACATTTGCATAAATATCTCCACCGGTACCAACCATTAAAGCGAAACCTTCCGTATTACCATTTTCAATAATAGTTCTATAATTCCCTGCACCACCTTGTATATTTACCCAAGCGGAAAAAGATAAGGCGTCTGTAAAATTATTAAATGTACTGGAATAAGGGACTTCCACATAATCATCCGATCCATCAAAACTTAAATAATTATTCCCAGAAGAAAGATCTACTGTACCATTTGACGGATTACTCGCAATAGCATAGGTCAAATCATCTCCATCTACATCACTTCCTGATAAAGTACCACTGTAATCTGTGTCCTCATCTGTCGTACCCGTTACATCCGCAGCTACTGGGGAATCATTGACTGACGTAATTGTCATCGTTACCGTAGCTGCGCTCGTAGTTATTGCTCCATCACTAGCAGTATAAGTAAATGAATCTGTGCCATTGTAGTCTGCATTTGGACTGTAAGTGTATGGACCTAATAAACTGTTTGAAAAGTTAATCTTCATTGAGAGGGATTGGGAAGTATGATCAATGGTATCATCGTAACTACCCGAATGTTTATAGCACACCCTGGGTGATATTGTTTCAATTGGACCTGAGGCAGATGGCTCATTAACAGAGTATAAATAATAATGATGCGAGGGGAAATAGTACGATACCATTATAAGATAATGGCTACCTTCTAATAGTACATAATCATCAAAGTCAAAAGAAGCCGAAAGAGGATCATTTGGAGATTGGGTGGCATTGACACTGACCAGTTCATCAAATGAGCTCCAAGGATAGCCCATGGTTGTATCTTCACTAATCTCCGATCCAGGCACGAGAAGTGTTGCATACCAACGCGATGGATTCCAATCTACATCATACATTTTGACCACAATATCTGAAAGAATTTCCGTGGAGCTAAGTGTTAATGCAAAGCCATAGGCTTGTGCATTTGAATATCCTGTATCATTCGCCGATGGTGACTCCCACATAGCATCCCATGTGATAGTGCCATGTGATGGATTGGATAACACACTAAAGGTCAGATAATCGCCATCAACATCACTGGCGGACACTGTTCCACTGAAATCAGTGTCTTCATCTGTGGTGGCCGTTACATTTGAAGCTATCGGTGCATCATTGACTGACGTAATTGTCATCGTTACTGTAGCTGCGCTCGTAGTTACTGTT
>CAZPHE010000156.1:0-2537 GCA_964586315.1 uncultured bacterium
ATCTAAAAAAGACATAGAATTAAAATATAATCTTATTAGTAATTAAATATTAAACATCTATATATAGCCCCTCATTCGTGGAGTTTTTTGTTTGTGGGAGGATGGGTAGATTTGGATATAGTTGTTATTCGAATTGATTTTTTGAAATAAAAAATGAAAAACTATATTTTTAATACAATATTTATTTCTAACCTATTTGCTCAAATTGACTACGCTACACAAATACAACCAATATTTGATAATTATTGCACAACCTGTCATGTTGATGGTGGTGCTTATTTTGGAGGTTTAGACCTTTCTTCCTACGAAGAAGTTATTGAAGGTGGAAATAGTGGGAATACAATTGTCCCCTATGAACACTCAGAAAGTGTGTTGTATCAAAGAATAACTCTTTCTGAGGAGGATAACCAATTTATGCCACAGGGCGGTTCTCCACTATCTCAATCTGATATTGATTTAATTACTCAATGGATAGATGAAGGTGCTTTAGAAACACCAAATATTGTGTTCCAACCTCAAATCACTCAAGAACTCCAAACCGCTGTTGACCTTTGGATAGCAAATAGTGATTCAGCTTTATCCATTTATGGAGATATTAATTCATGGGATGTCTCTTTAATATGGGATATGTCCTATTTATTTAAAGATGCAACTAACTTCAATGATGATATATCGAATTGGGATGTTTCCAATGTTACACAAATGTATTACATGTTTTATAATGCTACTAGTTTTAATCAAGATTTAAATTCTTGGGATGTGTCAAGTGTTGAGCGTATGTATGGTATGTTTTGGAATGCAACTTATTTTAATCAAGATATTTCTAATTGGGATATTTCTAACACTTCAAGTTTGATGGAAATGTTTTATCGTGCGACACATTTTAATCAAAATATTTCGAACTGGGACATTTCCAATGTGACAAATATGACATATATGTTTCATGAGAGCGATAACAATTTATCTGATGAAAATAAATGTTTAATCCACACTGCCTTCAGTTCAAATAGTGCTTGGCCATATGATTGGTCCGAATCATGTGAAATGTCTGTATATATATCATCGTCAATACCAGATGATTTTATAATTCACCAAAACTACCCGAATCCTTTCAATCCTACAACAACCCTACGATAAGATTTACCAATTGATGATTTGGTTACTATTACAATCTATGATATTCTTGGTAATATGGTGAATAATCTTATCAAGACCAATCAATCTTCTGGCTACAAATCCGTACAGTGGAACGCTACAAACAACCAAGATCAACCAGTTTCAGCGGGAGTTTATCTCTATAGAATTGAAGCAGGAGATTTTAGGCAGACAAAGAAAATGATATTGTTAAAATAAAATTATCTTTTAATATCAAACCCCACAAATGTGGGGTTTGATATTAATTGACATCCCTTCTTTCAAACGGATACGAGCGACTGTTCCGTGACCTAATCGAATTTAGTCTATCAGTGATAAACCGTTTTCCGGAACGCCTAAGGTTTTTCCCTTTGGTATGCACTTTTTTTCCTTTTTATTAATTTATTCGTTTTTAAAGGACGGGATATTAATACACTAATGAATGAAATTTTAATTATTTTTTTACCTAAATTTCTTTTAATATTCGATAAATAAATATTATCCTCCCATAAACAAAAAACCCCACGAATGTAGGGCAATGACTTGGAATATTTCTACCAAGCAGAGTGAATTCGAATATGATGCATATTTTGTTTATACCTACTGCACGAATTGTAGGTAGCTACAAATCTGACCTAAAGTATAAAGATTCTTCTTGTGAAGAATTAGCTACTGAAATAAGTAATTTAGCAAGAAGAGAAAACCAATTAATAGTTGCACAAAAGCAAAGAATAAAAACAAATAAAATGCAAGCATTTTGGTTGGGGTATGGTGTAGAGGCATCATAGTTAGCAGTTGTTCGTTGGGAGAAAGAGGTTGTACGTGCTGCAATAGATAAAAAGAATTGCAAGTAATATCAAAGTTTTTCCGTACTTGAAAATATAGATGTTTAAAAACCCTACAAGTTAATCTTACACATTAACGAATGTGGAGCTTGATATTATTTTATTTTTTATGAAGCTGGAGGTGCCATTTTTGTAATTGTATAAATCTCTTGTTTCAGTACATGCTCTTCCATTATTGCTTTAACTGGGGAATTCGGGTCATTCATCATCTTTGCCATTTTTGGCATATCAACATCAAATAATTGCACCATTGCCATGTTATCATCTACCTTGCCTACTCTTGTACGAGTTTCATCAACAAACGAATTTCTGCCACCTGGATCCTTATCAAAAATTGCTTTCCAACTATCATATGTACTCTTTATATGCACTACTATACATAAATCCATTGCTATTCTCCTTTTATTATTTTTTTATACTGACTCAAATCTACAAATAATTACCCTACGTTGTGTGGGAGGCTACTTTAATGAAAACATCTTATTGGTTTTTTTTATCTAATTGTTCACTAAATCCTTTTTTTATTAATGCCTCTCCTTTATTTCCACAATGCATACA
>CAZPHE010000157.1:0-937 GCA_964586315.1 uncultured bacterium
TTAAACTTCTTTAGTTTAGCGAAAATTTCCTATTCCCCAATACAATCAGGTGATTGTAAAACGCTACCTGAACGTTCTTCCCACTCCGCAACAGTGTGTGCTTGAATGGACAACGCATGAATAGGGCCTTTAAGTTCATCTTTCACAACAGCATTTATCATTTGATGTCGTTGAATACGTGATTTTTCATCGAAAGCGGTGGATACTATAACAACTTTGAAATGTGATTCTGAATTTGGTGGCACATTATGCATATCGCTTTCATTCAGAACTTGATACCAAGTTGGTTGAAAAGCATTTTTTAATTTTTGTTCTAAGGATCTCTGCACAAGCATATTTTGAATCTCTTTCAGTCGTCTTTACTTCCAACACGTTGTGACAGAGAGGCAGCCATGAATGCATCTAAATCACCATCTAAAACAGCCTGAGTGTTGCTAGTCTCCACCTCAGTTCTTAGATCTTTTACCATCTGATAGGGCTGCAAAACATAAGACCTAATCTGGTGCCCCCAACCTATGTCTGTTTTTGCATCATGTTCCACCTGCGCCTGTTCCTCGCGAATCTGCAATTCACGTTCATATAATCTTGCCCTAAGCATATCCATAGCAGCAGCACGATTGCGATGCTGGGAGCGGTCATTCTGACATTGAACCACAATTCCTGTTGGCACATGAGTAATTCTTATTGCACTATCAGTCTTATTTACATGTTGTCCTCCTGCTCCAGAGGCTCGGTAGGTATCTACCCTTAGGTCTTTATCCTCAATTTCTACTTCTATGGAATTATCAATAACTGGATAGACCCAAGCACTAGAAAAACTAGTATGTCGACGTGCGTTGGAGTCAAATGGAGAAATACGTACTAGACGGTGCACACCGCTCTCAGTTTTTAGCCAGCCATAAGCGTTATGTCCTAAAATTTTTATTGTCGTCGATTT
>CAZPHE010000157.1:947-2528 GCA_964586315.1 uncultured bacterium
CTTTCTTGAATATCTATTTTAATACTATCATCAATTACTGGATAAACCCAAACACTAGCAAAACTAGTATGTCTTCTAGCGCCCGAATCGAAAGGTGAGATTCTAACCAATCTATGAACACCTGACTCTGATTTTAACCAACCGTACACATAAGAACCAGTAACTTTCAATGTACTTGATTTAATGCCAGCTTCTTCACCAGGGCTTTCTTCCAACCATTCGACTTTATAGTTGTGCGCCTCAGCCCACCTAACATACATTCGAGCCAGCATCTGGGCCCAGTCTTGAGACTCGGTTCCGCCAGCGCCCGCATGAATTTCTAAAAAACAATCGTTGCTGTCCGCTTCACCAGACAACAACGTTTCCAACTCGCGTTTGGCCACACGGGTGCGCAAAACTTCAAGGATACCATCGGCTTCATCCAGGACACCATCGTCCGAATCCGCTTCACCCAGCTCTATAAGGGTTATACTATCTTCTATTTCTTGTTCAATTGTCCTAACTTCATTAATAAATTGTTCAAGTTGTGTCCTCTCACGCATTATAATTTGTGCTTTTTCCTTATTGGACCAAAGCATAGGATCCTCAGCTTCCGCATTAAGCTCTTCTAACCTCCGAAGGGCAACATCCCAGTCAAAGATGCCTCCTTAGTAATGCAATTGACTGCTGAATTTCATTAATTAATGCTTGGGTCTCAGCGCGCATAACCTCACCGCCTTATATCACTTAAAAATCAAAAACTAGTATAATCCATTCACCTCGCCAAGCGGTGATATAGATTTTTCAATCAACAGCGGACCGTTATGAGGTGACACCACTCCTCTTTCTATGAGTGCTTCAGGTTCCGTCCCTGCTTTGAATGCCTCAAGAATAACGTATTTATCTCCTGGTCTGGTACGTTTACCGGTCATTGGGTTTACTCGAACTAACCGGATACCCTTAGGTACCCGGAATGGTATTGAAGCCTTTCCCATTAATGCTGATTGCATGAAATCTCGAAAAATTGGTACTGCAACAGATGAACCAGTTTCTGTCTTTCCCAGTGGCCTTGGTTGGTCAAACCCTACAAAAACTCCAACGGCTAAATCAGGTGAAAAGCCAATAAACCATGTATCAATACTTTGATTGGTAGTGCCGGTCTTACCTCCCAGCGGTTTGCCAATGCGCCCTATACGTTTTCCTGTTCCTCGTTGCACTACACCTTCAAGCATAGAAACAATCTGAAAAGCGCTTCTTGAATCAGCAACTGTGGCCCGATTATCTAGGACTTTTGGAATTGGTTGCCTATCCCATTGGATATTTTTGCAATATGGACATTCCCGTCTTTCATGTCGAAATACCGACCTACCTTGCCTGTTCTGCACGCGATCTATCAAAGTCGGTACAATTTTTTTTCCGCCATTTACCAGCATACCGTATGCCGATGTAAGTTTTAATAAGGTTGTTTCCATTGCGCCCAAAGACATTGAGAGAAAATTTGACACCTTAGAAGAAATTCCAAAACGGTGGGCATAGTCAGCAATTTTATCCATCCCAATGACTTGGGCTAAACGTACAGTCATCAAATTCCGTGACTTTTCG
>CAZPHE010000158.1:0-2513 GCA_964586315.1 uncultured bacterium
TGATTATACTGAAGCTTTTTTTACCTCTATGGATGATTGTCAACAGACTTGTATGATCTTGCAAAACGATAATGACCTTTTGTTGCCACTCTCTTATGGTCTTTATAGTAATTATCCAAATCCATTTAATCCAACAACTTCATTGTCCTATAACTTGCCAAAAGATGAATTTGTTAACATTAACATCTATGATATGATGGGCAGGGTTATTAAAAATTTGGTTAGTAAAAAGCAAAATGCAGGATATAAAACAATTCAATGGAACGCTAATAATAATAAAGGTCAACCTGTATCTGCAGGAGTGTATCTCTATAGCATTGAAGCAGGAGAATTCAAACAGACTAAGAAGATGCTATTATTAAAATAGAATTAAACTTTTTGTTACATAAAGTCCCACATTCGTGAAGGTTTTTTGTTTGTGGAAGGATGGGTAGATTAGGTCGAATTTTCAGGGATATATTTGTATAATGATAAATACAAGTACTAGAATTATAAGTTTTTTTCTAATATCTATTTCATATTCTCAAACCATCATTGGTGAAGGTTTAATAGGGGAAGCATTGCTGGAATATGTGGTAAGTAATTACAGAACTTCTACCACTTTAGGTTATAGCAATGCGAGAGATACTCTCTATGGTACAATAGATCTGCAAGATGGAGACCAGCTTTCGTGTGTCTATTCTGGCTATACGATAACACTCAATACTTCTGAGGATCCAAGTACAAATGCATATAATCAAGGTATCAATTGTGAACATACATGGCCGCAGAGTATGGGAGCTGAAGATGAGCCACAAAAGAGTGATTTACACCACCTCTTTCCATGCAAAAGTAATGTGAACTCTTCAAGAGGTAATCACCCATATGCGAATATCAATGATGATGACACTGATACATGGTATCGAAATGATTATTCTCAGGAAACAATTCCAACGGAGTTCATAGATGAATATGCAGAAAAATTTAATGGGCAAAGTGCAGTTTTTGAACCCCGTGAAGATCATAAGGGCAATGCAGCGAGGGCAGTGTTTTATTTTTTTGCAATGTATCAAGATCATGCGGATACAAATTTCTGGAATGTTCAAAAAAACACTTTGCTTGATTGGCATAATCTAGATCCTGTTAATGATTTAGAATTATCAAGGACATGGGTGATTGCCGGATACCAAGAGAATTATCCAAATCCTTTTATTTTGGATTCTTCTTTAGCTCGAAGGATTTGGTTTGTTGAATCTTATGATGAAAATAATCCACCAAGTGAATTTTCATTATATTTACCATTAGATAATTCAATATTAATAAATCTAACACCTGAATTTGTTTGGTTACCCTCCATTGATTTTGATCCATTGGATACAGTAACCTATAACCTTATGATTGATACTCCTGATCCTGGTATTGAATCATATCTGGTAGGGACGGATACTAATTTTGTTCTCGAAAATCCATTAGAGGATAATAGCCAATATTTTTGGCAAGTTATTGCAGAAGATTTAATCGGAAACCAAACCATTAGCCAAGGTGGATATATGTCGTTCTATACTAATCTTGAAAATGAGCCACCTACATCATTTGAGATTTTATCTCCTAATCAAAATAGTATACAAATGGATCTATCCCCAAACTTTTCATGGACAGAATCTATGGATCCAGATCCCCTAGACTCGTTATGGTATAGGTTAGAAATTTTTGGTCCAATGATTGCTTATTATCCGTGGCAGTATATTGTGAATACCGTTGAAACAAATTTCACTCCGGATTTTTCTTTATATGATAATTCCAGTTTTTCTTTTACTGTTAGAGCCAGTGATTTGCATGGTGAGTCAGTATATACTCAAGAATATATTTTTCATACAGATAGTTTTCCTGAACCACCATCAAATTTTATAACTATCCTTCCGGAAAATAATGAAGAAGGTGTGGATACAGAAATACAATTTATTTGGAACGCTGCTACTGACCCTGATCCATTAGATATCATCCAATATCAAATGGTCTATACTACTAATTGGCAGGACAGTACAACCTATGTTTACTCTGAATTATTGTCAGATACAAGTATAAATCTAGTATTAGAAGATAATAGTCAATATTACTGGGGAGTCATTGCAAGAGACTCTGATGGCTATATAGTTGGTAGTAATGATAATACACCTAATGCATTAGTAGTAGGAACCTTATCTATTGATGAGAATCTGATACCATCAGTATTTGCTTTACACCAGAACTATCCGAATCCGTTTAATCCAACTACTACACTACGATATGACTTACCAGAGGATGCTATGGTAAACATGGCCATTTATGACCTCATGGGTCGTAGTATAAGGCTATTAGTTAACAGTCACCAAACAGCTGGATATCGTTCTATCCAATGGGATGCAACCAATGATTTTGGAGAATCAGTCTCTGCTGGTATCTATATCTATATGATTCAAGCAGGAACATTCAGGCAGGTCAGGAAAATGCTATTACTAAAGTAATCTCCAAGAGAGAGTACAATATGGATAGGG